>CAYFUT010000004.1:24382-36404 GCA_964346395.1 uncultured Halobacteroidaceae bacterium | reverse complement strand
ATTAGATTTTGGACGGCTGAGCAATGCTGTTTATTTTCTGGTACCCTTAGTAGGATTAATAATTTTAATATTAGCTTATCGAAAGCGGGATCGGATTATAAATCAGTTAGGCTTGACTATTAATTATCAACGGCGGATTCTTAAACCGCTGTTGATTACCTTAGGTTTGAGTTTGATTGTGGTAGCGCTACTTAGTCCTCAGTTATTAACGGGCTATAAAGAAGTAGAAAAAGAAGGACTAGATATTTATGTACTGCTTGATATTTCTAAAAGTATGCGGGTTGAAGATGTACAGCCTAATCGCCTAAAACGAGCTAAAAAAAGCATTGAGCAGCTGATTAATTCGCTCTCCGGTGATCGGATAGGTTTGGTTCCCTTTTCTTCTGGGGCTTATATCCAGCTGCCGTTGACGAGTGATTACCGGCTGGCAAAAATGTTTTTAGAGGTAATAGAGCCGGAAATGATTGCTGGAGGTGGAACTGATATCGGCGCTGCTCTGGAGTTGGCCCGGGATTCTTTTGACCGTTCGGCTCAGGGAGAACAGGTAGTTGTTGTTTTTAGTGATGGAGAAACCCATAATTCGGGAGTCGTAGACACTGCCCAGCAGATAACTGATGCTCGAATTTATACAGTGGGAGTAGGAACTGAGCAAGGTGGTTTGGTTCCTGAATATAATCAACAGGGTAAAAAGATCGGCTATAAGAAGAATAAAGCCGGAAAGCGAGTAACTTCTCGGCTGCAGCCTGCTGTATTGCAGAGAATAGCTCGGGGGAGTCAGGGTAGTTATTACCACGCACAATTGGATGGTAAAGCAGTAGATAAATTAATTGATAGTTTGTCGCAGTTACAGCGCGGTAAACTGGGCACTGAAAAAGTAAAGCAGTTTAAGAAGATTTATCAGTACTTTTTAGGCTTGGGACTACTGTTATTATTAGCTGGTTATCTCCTGCCGGAAAGGAGGAGTAACTATGAAGCAGCTTAAAACAACTTTTTGCTGTTTAGTTATGGGTTTGTTATTGGTTGGCTGTCAGCAGGCTGATTCGGTATCTGACTTGATTCGGCAGGGGAATCAACAGTATCAGCAGGAGAGTTATCAACAGGCAGTGGAAACTTATCAACAGGGGTTAAAAGAAGCGCAGAAGGAAAATGAAATTAATAAAATAAGGTATAATTTAGCTAATAGTTATTATCGGTTACATCAGTATAAAAAAGCAGCTGAAGAGTATCAGAAATTACCGGATGATAAAAATAAGTATCTAAATTTAGGTAATGCTTATACAAAGTTGGGCAATCAGGCTAAACAGCGAACGGCTAAAATAAATAGTTATCAACAGGCTGTTAACACTTATCAACAGGGGATAAAAGCTGATCCCTGGAGTGAAAAATTAAAATTTAATTATGAATTCGTTAAGAAAAAGCTAGAGAAATTGCAGGATCAGAATCAGTCCCAGCAAGACCGGCAAGATAATCAACAGAATAAAGAAGAAAATCGGGAGAATAAAGAGGAGTCGCAGAAAGAAAATTCAGATGATGACCAGCAGAACTCTCAAAATAAACAAGAGGATAATAACCAACAACAGGAGAAAGAGCAAAACAGTCAGGATAGTAAACAGCAAGCTGGTCAGCAAAGTGATAAACAGCAGGAAGATCAGCAGCAACAGCAAAATCAGTCTTCGCAAGAACAGCAATCTCAGCAGTCCCCAGAAAAACAGCAGCAGTTAAAACACGCCCTTCAGGTACTGCGGGCTTTAGAACAGCAGGAGAAAGACAGCTTGCAGAATAATCAGCAGTTTAAAGTTAAACAGGGTAAACCAGATAACGATCAGGACTGGTAGGAGGTGAAAAAATGAAACGCAGTTGGCTAATTTTAGTATTAATAATGTTGGTAACAGGAACAGTAAGTGCTCAAGAACCTGAATTTAAGTTGACGGCTACTGATACTCAGATTGCGCAAGGAGAAAGCACTTATTTACAGTTAGTAGTAACTAATGCCCGGGGAGCAGAGCGGGAGAAAATCAAGGGGATTGGTAATTTTCAGTCTGCCTATCGAGGGACTTCCCAGCAGATTAAGATAGTTAATGGAGAAAAAACTGTAATCAAAAAGTATAATTATGAAATAACCCCGAAGTCTGCGGGAGAATTCCCCCTGCAGGGAGTAGTGGAGTATCAAGGTAAACAGCAGACTACTAATCAATTGACCATCAAAGTTAGAGAGGGAAAAGAGGCGGCGGAAGAAACAACCAAGCAGCAGACAAAAGACTTATTTATTAAGACTAAGTTATCACGAGAAGAGATTTATTTTGGCCAGAAAGCAGTTTTAGAATATATTTTATTTTCTCGGTATCAGGTAGAAAAGTCTGGTTTTTTGGAAAATATAGAAATAGATAATTTTATGGTCAATAAGCTGGAGCCAGGGGATCAAAAAATTGTTCGGATTAATGGCGAAAAGTATTTAAAGCAGAAAGTAGGGCGGGTAATTTTGACTCCGATGGATACCGGACAGTTTGAAATCCCCGCTTATAAGTTCCAGGCTAATTTAAGTAGTGGGGATGGCTTTTTCAGTTCTACTACGGCTAAAAAACTAACTACTGAGCCGCGGAAAATTGAAGTGCTTTCCCTACCTAAACAGAATCAGCCGGATGATTTTTCGGGAGTAGTGGGGGATTTAGAAGTAACTGGTAGTTTTTCGGACACTAGTGTGGACTACGGAGATTCAGTTACATTATCGGTAACTGCTGAGGGGAACTGTAATCTTGATAACTTAGAAGAAATTTTAAAACAGGATCTGTCGGGGGTTGAAGTTTATCAAACCCAAAAGAACAGCCGAGAGCAGATAAAAAATGGAAGTTATCAAGCGGAAAAGGAATTTGAAATTATTTTTGTTCTTCAGTCTGGCGGCCAGATAGAGATTCCGGATGTAGACCTAACTTATTTTAACCCGCAGACTAAAGAGTATGAAACGGCTACTCTGGGCGGGCAAACTTTAACAGTTACTGGAGAACCAAATTCAGGGGCTAATTCAGCTGATCAGGAAACAGTAACCGTCTCTCAAATTACTGTACCGGAAAAAGAAGGAGAAAAATATTATACTTTACGAGTTAGAAAAAATCAGGCTCGCTGGTTGGGAATTGGTATTCTAGCTCTGGCCTTAATAACCGGCTTAGGAGCTGCAGGTTACCGCTATTGGCAGAGTTCGCAGAACCAACTGACGAAAATCTACCGCCAATTAGAGCAGGAAACAGAGGAAGAAAAGATTTATGAGTTGTTTAACCAGTTGATTAAGGAGAAGTACGGTCTCAGCATAAAGGCTAATTCTCGCCGTCAGCTTAAGCAGCAGATTGATGACCAGCAGTTAGCAGCTGATATTCAGGCAGTAGTGGATTATTTTGAGACTAAAGATGAAGATTTAGATGTGGAAGCGAAAATAGATTCTATTTATTCTAGATTAAGCTAGTGAATAATTGAAGTTCATTAACTATCTAGCTTTTAGAGATTTAAATCCGGGCCAACTGCCGAAAAAGCAGTTGCTGCTCGGGTTTTTTATTTTTGAAGGTTTAATATTAAAATAATTCAATTAACAGGAAGGAATTTTAAACATTTATCTGCAAATTAATTCAATGTATACCTGATAATGGAATTAAATTAATTAACTAAAATAAATGTGAGTGTTATACTGATAAGGAGTGTTATTTTATGTGTAAAGGAGTTGATCTTAGTGGAAGTAACAGGGCCAAAACTAACATTAATTTTATCAGTTGGCTTAATTATTTTTTTAATAGTTGTCAATGCTGCTGGTATCACTGAACCTCCTCAAAACGAAGAAGCAGCTAATGAAGCGTCTGAAAAAGAGGTGAAGGTAGAGTTAAATGAAAATGAAAAGTTAGCGGTACGAGTTATAGCGAGACCCAATGGTAAGAATCAATGGTCTTTAGTTTTACAGAAAATAAAACTTCCTAAGGAGGTATATGTACGCGGAGGTAGAGAGAAAAAATCTAAAGCAGGTCTTGAATGGGATGAGAAATGCGGGATAGAAATAGTCTCAGAAAATTACATGTTTCCATTTTTAGGTCATGAAGATGAAGATTATTATCAACGAAAGCAATCAGCTAGGTTGACTGCTGAAATGTATACAAACAGATTTAACGGGCGGTGGTAGCATAATATGTTTATAGAAAGGAGATGATAGCGGCAATGAATAGAGCAAATAAAATATTAATCTTACTTTTATCCTTTATCCTACTGTTTACCATTACCGCCTGTGATCTAAATAATCAGAAGCAGGAGACTGCTAAACCTGAAGACAGCAGCCAAAATCAGAAAATAACTAAGCCGATAAAACAAGAGATACCGGATTATGTACTGACTAAGGAAGTATTTAAAGATGAAACTGGTGAAGTTTACGGGACAGTAAAGTATGACTATGATGACAAAGGTAATTTGCTGCAAGTCGATTATATTAACAAGCAGGGGGAAGTAATAGAAAGAAAAAAGTACAAGTATAACCAATATGGTTTGAAAACTAAGCGGATAGTAACTAAATTAGTTGAAAATGCTGATGATTACGGCTGGAGAAATACTAGTCGTGATAAACTGGAATTAGATAAAGAAAGAGTAGTTATGGATGCTATGAGCACTTATACTGAGGGAGTAGCTGATTATGAATATAATTCTAATGGACAGTTAACGTATTATGAAGAAAGAAACAAAGAAGGTGAAAAAGTAAGATGGATAAAGGTTAAGTATTATGAAAATGGGAATCAGAAGTTTAGGCAGGAATGGAGAAAAACTGATTATGAGGAAAAGAAATATTTTAATCAGCAGGGGGAGTTAAAAAGAGAGGTAACGGAAGATGGAGAATATGTGAAAGAGAAAAAACGTTTTTATGATAATTCAGGAAATTGTGTTAAAGAAATAAAAACAAAGAAAAAAAGAAATAAACCAGATAATATAGTTGCTAAAACTACATATAAAAATAAATATAATAATCAAGGAAAAAAATCAAAACAAATAGTAAGAGATATTTTTCTTGGAGTCAAGACTAACTTATATAGAAAATATAAGTATGATAAAAAAGGTAACTTGAAGAAAGTTATTACGAAAAATAAGCAAGGGGATATTGAAGAAATTCGTAGGTATAAATATGACAATTTAGGAAACAGAGTTCTTTTAATTCTTGATGATAAAAATAGTAATACTGCAGGTTTTAAAACAGAAACAAGTTATAAGTATGACAAGGCTGGAAATATAATTAGTGCAATATCTAAAGATTCAGAGGGAGAAGTGGAAAAAAATAAAGATTATTATTATAAAAAGTTAAAATAAAAGGTTAATTTAACTTGCAAGAGGAGGGGAATAAAAGTTGGGAACTGCAGCTAATAAAAAACAGACTTTGAGTAGTGAAGAAAAAAAGCGAATATTTCAACAGGCTCAGCAGGCTAGTAAAAATAGCAGACAAGTTGTTCTTAATCCAAGAAAAAAACCGGCAATAATTGATAATGGAGGAATAGCTTATTTCCATTTAGAGGAAACCAATGACAAAGGAAAAGTAGAACGTATTAATCTTGAGATTCCTTATAAGTGGCAGAATAATATTAGTGATGATGATAATTATGATAGAATAAGAGATTTAGAAGAAAGGTACACTAAATTTTTCGCAGCCAGAGATAGAGAAGCAAAATACTTTGCCATCAATGGAGCCTTTATGGCGGGAGATATAAGCCTGACAATTATCAATGAACTTATAAACACTAACAAACTCAATATTTCTGAATGGTTGGGAGAAAAAGGAGAAGAGGCATTACAGGTAGGAGCAGAATTTGCAGCAGTTAAGTCGTATGATTTAGAGAAAGATTCGGAGGCGGCGATGAGTAAATTTCTGGCTCTGGTGGGCGGTTTCGGCATGAATTCAGAGGAAGATGCAGTTGAGCTGTACGAAGAAATTACTAAACAGAAGCCTGATATTAAGAAAGTAGGGGATTTGTTAAGTAATGCCGCCGGAGAGTTTTTTGCTGTCTACGGGCCGGCTATCTATACTTTAAAGCAGCGGGGACTTGATTTAGAAGAGGAACCGGGGAAATATTTAACTGCTCTCCATAGAGAAATAACTTTAAATCGGATATCGGCTTGTGTGATGTCCACTATGATGGGGATCGGATTTCAGATAATGAGAATGGGGACTTTAGGGGCTTCATTAATTGGGATAAGTATAATTGCTTCTTCGGTTCCCATAGCTGAGGGAGTAAGAACTGCCGCTGAAGAAGTATTGGAGCCTAAAGAAGAAATAGATGAAGCTGCTTTAAAGGAATGTTTAGATGCTGCGGAAGTAAAGTTCAAAGAAACTTTTGATTTAACTACCTATTTAGGTTATGATAAAATGAATGTTTTATTTTCCACTGAATCGGGTAACCCTGATGAAGTAATGATTGCTGAACTGGAGGTAGATGCACCGGGAGCCTGGGAGGGAATGAAAATAATTGCTGGGGATGTATTTAATCAGGCGGGTAAAGAATTGAAAAAAACAACGGCAATGCTTTGCGTGTTTCCTTTTTTACCGGGACTTATGCTAAAAACTATTGCTGATCCGACCAGTACACAACCAGCTGATTCAGCAACTCAAGAGCAGAAAGATGAGAAGCAGAAAATCAGACTGGGAGATGTAGCAGACGAAATAAAGGATAAAGTTAAAATTAAGGGCATCAACAATTATTACGGTACAGTATCAGCAGTAGGGCCTTTAACTAGCGCTCAATATGAAAATGGTAAAAACCAAAATTTTGTAGCTTTTTTTGATACTGAAGATTTTAACGCTGGGGATGTTATGAGGGATCTTATAAAAGCTACTTTTGAGGAAGTAGAGCGAACCGAAGAGGAAAAACTTTTAAAGCAAGATTATGTGGAATATGAAGTTATGGAGGGGGATGTATTAAGTGAGTTGGCAGTGAAGTTTGGGACGGAAGTGGATCTATTAGCAGAAATAAATGAGATAGAAAATCCAGATCAGATACAAGCTGGGGATAGATTGATTATTCCGCCGCTGTCTTATAGAAACTATAAAGTCAAGGACTCAGATGCTTTAAGTCAAATTGCTCAAAAATACGGTACTACTGTAGAGGCCTTGAGAAAATTAAATAATATTCAAAATAGAAATGAAATAAAGGAGAAAGAAACTTTAATTGTGCCTTATGAATACCAGGGAGCTTATAAAGATTTAGAGTGGACTTCATTTAAAGAGGCAGAAGCTAATTGGAAAGTGCCGAGATTGATCCATAGGATTGATATTGCTCCCGATTATTACCCCAAACATTATAATTCTGATGAAGATACTTTAAATCATATTTTAGTTCATCATACAGACAACGATGCTTTGATAGAGAAATTAAAGAATAATTATTTGCAGCAGTTAAAAAATCATTTTTGTGTAGAAAAAGAGACTACTGTTTCCCGTAAGTATTTAAGAAGGTTATTGATGCAGGGGATAGAAGTAGGAGTCGGTAAGAATAGTTTTAATTGGGACTACTGCCGGATAAATCATATCAGTATAATAAGACTGCAGGCAAGAAAAATGAGTTTAGGGCTGGTCAAAACTGATATGAGTTATAAAAAGATGTTGAATTTAGAACACAATCAGAAGTTTGTAGAAAAAGGGTTAGTGGGTAAATTGTTTGACAACAGCGATTATGAGTACGATTATATAATTTTTGATAGTTCGTGGGCAAAGCATTATTTTCATAATAATGCTTATTATCACCGGTTTTTTCAAGCTAATCACGATAAATTGTACGGCAGTCAACAGGAAGATGATTCGCAGGAGGGGATAGAGGTTGAACCAGGACATACATTTGAGCGATATGCGGGCGAAGGAAAGAAAGAAGAATATCAAGATGTTAATGGACAAGGCACGATTGTACTTAATGAACAGGAAATAGGCAGTAATATTCAAGTGGTACCTTCTCAAGAAAGAGAGCGGGAATGGAAGAAAAAATATCCGCAGGCAGAAGAATATGAAGAAGTTTTTTATAAAGAAAATAGTGAGAAAGTAATCTTAAAGGTTAAATATTTCTATTTAAGGGATAGAATTGATGTGGATTCCTGGATAGACTTAGACTATGTAGATAGTTTATTAGTTGTTCACTACGGGAGAACTGTTATTTCTGATTTAACTGATAAGCTAGAGATAGTCCATTTTAGAAATGGCGATTATGGGATTAACTTGCCGAGGTATAATGTTCTACGGGGAACTTTAAATGCCAAAAAAGTTCGCTACAAAGAGACTCCTGAGTTTAATATTGATCCGGAGTGGGTTTATAATTATCAGCAGGAATATGAAGAGGAAGAGAAAGCTCCTAATCAAGCAGATAAAATTTCATTGGTTGAAGAGGAAGATAAGGTAGATGTGGGACAAGATATAGAACAGATTACTGAACTGGAAGAAGAGGAGTTAGAATATAAAGACGAGGCAGATAATTATTATACTTTTTCTTTAGCAGACGATGATTTGTTAATTAAGTATGGAAATCGCTTAGGCCGCAATAGAGATAATATAGATTATGGGAATGCAGTCTTAATAGAGGGTTTTGCTAATGGGGATTATGGACTTTATTTTAGATATCAAAAGGAGAATATAGACTGTATGATGCTGTACGGAACAAAAAATAAAGAGGAGCAGAATAATACGGGAAGTAGAGATTATAATATCTGGACTAAGCAGAGAAAATGTAATCAAAAAGACGAGTGTCCGCATCAGGAGATCTGTAAAGAGCGGGCGGAAGATTGGTTTAGTAGATCAGTCTGTATTAATAAAGGTTATATCTATAATGCTTCTACCGGGAAAGGGAATATTTATATAGATGGAGCTAAAATATCTGATATAGATTTTACAAAGCTTGTTCCCTGGAAAGAGGATTATGATCATTCAGATAGGATTTTGGTTGCTTATAAGTATGTGGTTGAAACAGAAACAGGTAACTTGGGACTTATTTATGAACATTATCTGGATGAAAATTATGACTCAGATGAGTTAGTGATTAGATATGGGGATCAAAAGGGGTTAATTTGGATTAGGGATTTTGAGAATGGAGATTATAATATAGAACTGCCGCCGGTTCAGGTGTCTCAAATACCGGGCAGCAAATATCGAGTTTAAAGGAGAGAAAAAAATGGCTGATGATTATGAATTTGATTTAAAGGAAGCTAAAGATTATTTAGAAGACGGCAGAAAAGAAGCTAGACGGAGAAAGCTAAAAGTAGGTGATAATTTAATAGGAAAAAAGATAACAGCTAGTGATGACCAATTGATAGATTATGAAGATTGCTATGGAAACAAATATATTATAAAGAATAACGGAGACTTAATGATTATCACTTATTGTGAAGATGACTCTTCACTACATAAACTCTTAGTGCGTGATTTTGACGAGGGGGACTATGGACTGTGGCTGGAAGAGAAGCCGCCCTACTATTTAGAAAAGGGAAAGATAGTGGCTAATTTCATGAGAAAGAAAGCTGCCAAAGATGAAGTGTTAGGGGAAGAAGAGAATAAATTTCTTAAGGAAGAAGAGCGGATTAAAGATGATTTTCTATGGGTTTATCCGGGAGATGAGATAGTATTTCCGAAGGATAAAGAAAAGGAAAAGAAACAAAGTAAGAAAAATAAAGCTGATAAAAGTAAGTCTAAGGCAGGAACTGCCGGTCAGTCTGCTGAGAGCAGCAGTCAGGAAGGAAAGCAAGCTGGAACTGAAGGAAAGGGAGCAGGTGAGGCCGGCTCTTCTAGTAGCGGGGACAACCGATATGTTTGTTCGGGAGCCGAATTGAAGTGCAGTTTTGGGACGGAAAAAAGTGAGTTGGAGGTAGTGGCTGATCATAATATCTGCATTCAGGACAATATGATTGCCAGTATGTATGATACTAAGCCGATGGTTAATATTAAACCCTTCGGCAAGTGTAAAAGTATGAGCAATCCCCAGGTAGCGGCGGCGACTGCAGCCAATAACGGCAAACTAAAGCCGATGCCTTGTGTACCGCAGATCACCACCCCCTGGGTTAATGCTAAAATGGATGTTTTAATTGATGATAATCCGGCACTAACGGAGAATTCTAAACTTAACTGTATGTTCGGCGGCGTGATTGAGGTTGATGATCCGGGGCAAGATCTGGTGGTTTATTGATCAAAAAAGAAATAAGATTTCCGGGCCAACTGCCGAAAAAGCAGTTGCTGCCCGGGTTTTTTATTTTTCCATTGCCCAAAATTATTGATATTTACTGTTTATCTTTGATATAATGCAAACAATAATTACGGATAAATAGAGGAGTGAGAAATAGAGAATGCGTTATTTGACAGCAGGTGAATCGCACGGGAAGGCAATTACAGCTATTCTGGAAGGAGTGCCGGCTAATTTAGAGATTGAACCCGCTGATATTAACCGGGAGTTGGCCCGGCGGCAGGGCGGCTACGGCCGGGGCGGTAGAATGGAACTAGAGGATGACTTGATTGATGTTTTGTCGGGCATCAGAGGCGGGAAAACTTTGGGGAGCCCGATCACTTTACAGATTGAAAATGATGACTGGGCCAACTGGAACGAGGTACTGGCTCCTTTTGGCAACTGCGGTTATGATCAAGAAGAAGTTAAAATTGAGAAAGAAGATAAAATCAAAGAAGTAGAGCCGAAAGTAACGAGACCGCGGCCCGGTCATGCAGATTTGGCGGGTGCCTTGAAATATAATCAGTCAGATATGCGGAATATTTTAGAGCGGGCTAGTGCCCGGGAGACAGCAGTGCGGGTAGCTGTCGGAGCAGTAGCTAAGACTCTATTACGTGAGCTGGATATAGAAGTAACTAGTCATGTGGTGCAGTTAGGTAGTATTAAGTTAGACCAGCAAGTAACTGATTTTTCTAAAATAAAAGAAAAGAGTGCTGAGTCGGAAGTTAGGTGTATTGATCCGGATACGACAGAGCAGATGATTAAGGAAATAGATGACTGCAAAGAAGCTGGTGATTCTCTGGGCGGTGTTTTTGAAGTGAGGACAACATCTTTACCGGTAGGTTTGGGGAGCCACGTTCAGTGGGACCGCAAGCTTGATGGGCGGTTGGCCCAGACGCTGATGAGCATTCAGGCAATTAAGGGAGTAGAGGTAGGAGCTGGTTTTGCAGTAGCTGATCGGCCTGGGTCGGAAATCCATGATGAAATTGATTATGATGATGGATTTTACCGCACTAGCAATAATGCCGGTGGTACAGAAGGCGGGATGAGTAATGGCGAGCCGATAGTGGTTAGGGCAGCAATGAAGCCGATTCCTACTTTATATCAACCTTTATCCTCGGTTGATTTAGAAACTAAAGAGAAATTTGTAGCCAGTGTAGAGCGCTCTGATGTAACAGCAGTACCGGCAGCCAGCGTAGTAGGCGAAGCAGTAGTTGCTTTTGAACTGGCTAAGGCCTGTTTAGAAAAATTCGGCGGCGACAGCATGGAAGAAGTATTGGCTAATTATAATAACTTTTTAGAACTGGTGCAGCAGCGATGAATATTGCACTGATTGGTTTTATGGGAACGGGGAAAACTAGTGTGGGTCGGAAACTAGCTGATAAATTAGACTATCAATTTGTTGATGTGGATCAAAAAATTGTGGAGAAAGACGAACGAGAAATTTCATTTATTTTTGCTGATGAGGGAGAAGAATATTTTCGGGATCTGGAAACAGAAGTTACACGGGAAGTAAGTCAGCAGGATAAGCAGGTAATTGCTACCGGCGGAGGAGTAGTATTGCGCGAAGAAAATATAGCTAACCTGAAACAGGGTGGAATAGTAATTTTATTAACTGCTGAGCCGGAGGAAATTTGGCGGCGGACTAAAGATGATGAACACCGGCCGCTGTTAGAAGTAGCTGATCCGTTAGATAAAATAAAGCAGTTGTTATCCCAACGGTCAGCTGCTTATGACTGTACTCCTTATCAGCTTGATACGACGAATTTAACCGTTGAGGAAGTAACCCAAAAAATCAAAAAGCAAATAGTAGAAAAAAATCAAGG
>CAYFUT010000004.1:5452-24282 GCA_964346395.1 uncultured Halobacteroidaceae bacterium | reverse complement strand
GATTGATTTAGGAGAGCGGAGCTATGAGATTAAGATTGGAGCGGGAATTTTAGCTAACCTGGGTACTTATATGCAAGAACTGGAGATAGGTTCCAAGGTATTAATTATCACTAATCCGCTGGTAGATAGTTTGTATGGGGAAAAGGCAGAAACAGCAATTGCGGAAGCTGGATTTGAAGTCAATAAAGCAGTAATTCCTGACGGAGAACAATATAAATCGCTTCCGACAGCTAAAGATTTATATGACCATGCTGTGCGGGCCAACTTAGATCGAACTTCCTCGATTGTAGCTTTAGGCGGCGGAGTAGTCGGCGATATAGCCGGCTTTATTGCGGCTAGTTTTATGCGGGGGATTAATTTTATTCAGGTGCCGACTACTATCCTGGCGCAGGTAGACAGCAGTGTAGGCGGCAAAGTAGCCGTTAATCATCCGCACGGGAAAAATTTAATTGGGGATTTTTACCAACCCAAGTTAGTAGTGGCTGACCCTGAGGTGTTAACTACTCTAGAAGAACGGGAATTGAAAGCAGGGCTGGCAGAGGTAATTAAGCACGGCCTGATTCGGGATAGAGAGTTTTTTAATTTTCTGGCTGAATATAATCAAGAAATTCTTGCTTTGGAGCCGGAGCCAGTGATTAAAGCTATTAAGCGATCCTGTGAGATAAAAGCAGATGTGGTTAATGAGGATGAATATGAAGAAGGAATCAGAGCAATTTTGAATTACGGGCATACTATTGGTCATGCCTTAGAAGCCGTAACTGAGTATCAGTATTACCGCCATGGAGAAGCAGTGGCCGTAGGCATGGTAGCAGCAGCGAAGTTGGCCCATAAGTTGGGTTATCTTTCTTCGCAGGAAGTAACTAAGCATCAAAAAGTACTTGCTAGTTTTGGCCTGCCGACTGCGTATAGTGGTTTAGACATAGAAGAAATTATAAGCAAGCTAAAACAGGATAAAAAAGTGCAGGATGGTGTAGTTCGATTTATCTTACTGGAAGCGATTGGAGAGGTATTTATTACTTCGGAAGTGCCGGAAGAAATAGTTCGGGAAGTTTTAAAAGAAATGAAGAATGGAGAATAAGAATGATAAATGGAAAATGGAAAACAAGAAATAATAACGGCAAATAAAAAAGGGGGAATGAATGGAATGATCTTGGTGATTCACGGGCCTAACTTAAATTTATTGGGGGAGCGAGAACCTGATGTCTATGGGAAGCGGACTTTGGAGGATATTAATCAAACTCTTAGGGCTATTGCTGCTGAAAATAATAAAACGGTAGAAATTATGCAGTCTAACTACGAAGGAGAAATAATAGATGTTATTCAAGCAGCTCGTCGGGAGGAAGTAGGGGCAATTATTATTAATCCCGGGGCTTTTACTCACTACAGCATTGCTATCCGAGATGCTTTAGCAGCAGTGGAAATTCCCGTTATTGAAGTGCATTTAAGCAATATTTATCAGCGGGAAGAATTCCGACATAAATCAGTGATTGCTCCGGTAGCTACTGGGCAAATTTCAGGCTTTGGTACTGACAGCTATCGGTTGGCTATGCAGCAGGCTATACAACTTATTAAATTAAGAATGGAGAATGAAGAATGATAAAAGATAAAAGATAAAAGATAAATAACCATAAATGAATAAAAGTGATAAAAATATTTTTGTTTTTGAGGGGGATTTTATGCTAAGTAGGGTAAATAATCTGCGCGAATTAATGAGCGAAAATGGATTAGAAGCTTTATTAATTAATAATCCGGCTAATCGGCGTTATTTAACTGGGTTTACTGGTACAGCTGGTTCAGTGTTGTTAACTCAAGAACGGGCTATTTTAATTACCGATTTCCGCTATACAGAGCAGGCGAAAGAACAAGCGCCGGAATTTGAAATTAGAGAGTTTGAAAATAAACAGATTGAGTTGTTAGCTGATTTAAGGAAAGAATTGGGAATTGAAGAGTTAGGGTTTGAAGCCCGCCACGAAACATATCATCAGTATTTACAGTATCAGAAGCAGTTAGAGGTTGAACTACAAGGTACTGAAAATTTAGTTAAGCAGTTGCGGCTTACGAAAGAAGAATCAGAAATAGAAAAAATTCAACAGGCAGTAGAAATTACTGACCAGGCTTTTGCTGAAGTTGCTGACTGGATTAAGCCGGGTTTTAAAGAACGGAATGTAAGTTTAAAATTAGAATTTGCGATGAAAGAAGCTGGGGCTAGTGATAAAGCATTTGATTTTATTGTTGCTTCGGGGCCGCGGTCAGCTTTACCGCACGGAGTAGCTAGTAATAAAGAAATTAAAGCAGGCGAATTTGTAACGATGGATATCGGCTGCGTGTATGACGGCTACCATTCCGATATGACTAGAACGGTAATTGTCGGGGGAGAGCCGACTGCCCAGCAAAAAGAGATTTATCAGTTAGTATTAGCTGCTCAGAAAGAAGCCCTGGAGAATATTGAACCGGGAATGAAAGCCTCTGCGGCTGATCAGATAGCCCGCAATGTAATTGCAGATGCCGGTTACAGCGATAATTTCGGTCATGGTTTAGGCCACGGTGTAGGCTTAGAGATTCACGAAGGCCCTAAACTTTCCTGGCAAGATGATACAGTTTTGAAACCGGGTATGGTAGTGACTGTCGAACCTGGTGTTTATCTCCCGGACTGGGGTGGAGTGAGGATTGAAGATATAGTAGTAATTAGAGAGGAAGGCTGTGAAATTTTGACTTCTTCACCGAAGGAACTAATGGTGATTGACAATTAAAGATTAGAAAGATATAATTATGAAGTGGTGAATTATCTAAATATGAAGAGGAGTGATCTTAGTGGCGCAGATAACCACGCGTGATTTTAATACAGGATTGACAATTGAATTAGATGGTGAGTTATATGAAATTGTTGATTATGAACATACTAAGCCGGGCAAGGGCGGTGCTTACATTCAGACTACTCTAAAACACCTTGATTCGGGGCGGACGATGAATAAAAGATTTCGCTCGGGGGAAAAAGTAGAAAAGGCTCATATTGATACTCGTCCGTTTCAATTTTTATATCGCAACGGAGAAGATTTTGTATTTATGGATCAGAATAATTATGAACAGATTACTTTGACGAAAGAAGAAGTCGGGGATGCAGATGATTTTATTAGTGAAAATTCGGAAGTTAAAGTTAAAATGTACCAGGGGAATCCAATTGGATTAGATTTACCCACGTTTATGAAGTTAAAAGTAACCTATGCCCCGCCAGCAGTTAAAGGAAATACAGTCTCCGGAGGAACCAAACAGGTGACGGTAGAAACGGGGTTAGAAGTAGAAGTTCCCATGTTTATTGAAGAAGAAAATGTTTTAAAAATAGATACTAGAAGTGGTGAATATATAGAGCGAGTTAGTACAGATTAATAGTAAGCAGGAGCAGCTAAAGGGCTGCTCTTTTTTTATATTATTTAGCTATCTTTTATTTTTAGCTGTCGGAAAATTCAAATTAGGGGTTGCAAATTGGATAAAAAATTTTTATAATTTAGCAGGACAAGTATCTTGGGGGGGCTAAAATAATGGATAAACAGGAATTCAAATGTGAAGAAAAAAATTGGCAGAGATTTAAGAAAAATTGTCGTCGGGCAGGTAGTAGTGCAGACCGAGAATTACAGAAGTTTATTACTAAATTTAATCAATCGTATAAGGAGGAAACTGAGCTAAAAGATCCAAATATAGATTCACAGATAAGAGAATCACTGGGAGTTCAGGATGAAGCAAAGGAAGAAGAGGAAGCATTTGAGTATGTAATAAAAACGAAATAATATGTTTTTGCCCCCTAGATTATTAATAATCTAGGGTTTTTTTGTTTTTAAAGTTGTTTTCAAGGTTGATAAAGAATGGATAAATTTATTAAAATAAGAATAGACGTAAGACGTTTGATGTCTTACATTTAGTCAGAAGTGAGAGACTATAATTAGTAAATAAGTCTATAACCTCTTAAAGCACTTATTACGTGAAGCTCCTAGGAATAAATTCCTAGGCATCTAAAGTTCAAAACCTTCAATAGATATTACCATCTATCAACAGTAAGCGGCAGGATAAACTTCAATCCTGCCTTCTAGCTTAATTAGAGATCATAAAGACAGTTATGATCCCATTCTTTAGGCTAGAGCAAGGTTCGAAGAACCTGCGATAATGAACTTTATGATGCGATATCGAGTTTATTTCAACTTCGATACTTGTCGTATAGGATAAACCTATACTAGAGCTTCATATGCCAAAGATTAAAACTTTCAATCTTTGGTACGATAAATTTAACTTTAAAAGAACGTCTTTTAAAGTTAAAAGGTTAAGAGTTCTGATACCTTGAATATTTTACACAACAAAGGACTATTCCTTGCTGAAACCTCCAAAATATTCAGTTGTTAGAACTAGCTTAACCATAATTATTATATCATTAACAAGACAAAAATATACTGAAATATTTTGGTATATTCAATACACAAAATATTTGCCCAAATTCATCTCTCATATGAATAAGAGAGGATTCTTTGGACTTTCTCCTAAAAAATAGTGGGGGGTATTAATTTGTTAACAACCAAAAGAAATTTCATGTTGGTTCTTGTTTTAGTAGGATTATTGACTGTAACTATAGGACTAAATGCAGCTGCTTTTAGCTCTGAACCGAAAGAAACTACTCATCAGTTGACTATTATGGGAACTACTGATATGCATCAGAATCTGATGCCGTATGACTATATGGCAGATGAAGCCGTAGAAGATTTTGGTTTTGCTAAAACTTATACTTTAATTGAAGAAGTGCGGGAGAAACAAGATAACACTTTGCTTCTCTCCAATGGAGATATTATTTCCGGCAGTTTAATTAGTACTTTAGAAGCGCGGGTAGATCCGTTAAAAGAAGGGGAAACACAGCGGATTGTAGAGATTTATAATCAAGTAGGTTATAAAGCAGTAGCAGTAGGAAATCATGAATTACAAGATTATAAGATGGAATTTTTCGAAAAAGCACGTCAGGGAGCTAAATTTGATTGGGTATCGGCTAATGTTAAGTTAACTGATGATGAGAATGAACCATATACAAAACCTTATACTATAGTAGAAAAAGAAGTGGACGGGAAAACTTTAAAAGTAGGAGTTATCGGCTTTACACCGCCGCAGACTATGCGGTGGGGCAGCAGCCATTTAAAGGGTAATGTAGTGATGGAGGATATTGTTGAAGCAGCTAAAGAATATATGCCTGAGGTAAAGAAAAAATCTGATATTGTAGTGGCTGTTGCTCATACCGGAATTTCCACTGCAGATAAAGACTCGTATGATGCTCGGGAAAATGCAGCTTATTATTTAGCGCAGGTAGACGGAATTGATGCTATGATTTTAGGTCACCACCACGGTACTTTTCCGGGCGGCTATGAAGATATAGAAGGAGTTAATAATAAAGAGGGGACTATTCACGGCGTGCCGGCAGTAATGCCCAAATCTTGGGGTGGTGCTTTAGGAGTTATCGACCTAACTTTAATTAACCGCGGAGATAAATGGGAGGTTAAATCAGCTAACCCGCAGTTAAAAGTAGTTGATAAAAATGTGGAAGCCCATCCGAAGATCAAAAAGTTAGCCAAGGATATTCATGAGGAAACAATTGCATATGTTCGAGAACCGATAGGAGAGTCAGCCCGAGATATAACCTCTTATGTTTCGCGGATAATGGATTCTTCGGTCACGCAAATTATTAATGATGCTCAGCTGTGGTGGGCAGAGAAGAAATTTGCAGAAGGTGAATATTCTGACCTGCCTATTTTATCAGCGGCAGCTCCTTTCCAGGCGGGACGTGAAGATCCTGAATACTTTACTGAAGTTTGGGAAGGCGATATTACTATTGGTGATGTGACAGATATATATATTTACGCTAATCAGATTAGAGTGATGAAATTAAACGGGAAACAAGTTATTGAGTGGCTGGAAAGAAGTGCTGAGAATTTCAATCGAATTGATCCTGAAGCTTCTGAAACTCAACAGTTACTAAATAGTGATTTTTCTGCCTATAATTATGATGTCATTGAAGGAATAGAGTATGAAATTGATGTTACTAAGCCGGAAGGGGAACGAATTGTAAATGCCACTTATCAAGGAGAACCATTGACTGCTGATCAGGAATTTTTGGTAGTCACTAATGATTATCGAGCCGGTGGCGGCGGAAACTTTCCTCCTTGTGTAGAGGAAGACCCAGTTTATGCTCCATCAGGTGCTACTAATCGAGCTCAGATAATAAATTATATTAAGGCTAAAGGAACAGTTAATCCAGAGCCGACTGATAATTGGCAGATTAAGCCGGTTGATGTGAAAGGAGATGTAACTTTCCGTTCTCACCCAGAGGCGGCTGATTATATGAAAAAGTATGATATTGAAGGAGTGAAGTTCTTAGAGACTGATGAAAACGGGATGGGAGTTTATCAGATTAAATAAAAGATTATAGCTTTTGAGTAATCGGCAGCCGGACTTGAATTCCGGTTGCTTATTTTTTTTGCTTATAAATTTTAACGGTTTGTCAGTAATTTGAATATTTAGTGAGTAGAAGGAGGTGTCTGATGAAAATCAATAATAATAAGTATGATGATTTAATTAAGGATTATGCTGAACAGTATGGGTTCAATTGGAAATTAATTAAAATGCAGATTATGGTTGAATCCCACGGTAATCCTAAGACAGTCTCTAGTTTAGGAGCTAAAGGTCTAATGCAGATTACTGATGAAGTTTGGGCCAACTTTGGCACCGGAGATGTTTTTAATCCGGCTGATAATATTAGGGCTGGCTGCAAATATCTTCGCTGGTTAAATAATAAGTTTAGTGAAATTCCTGATTCTCAGGAACGATATAAATTTGTTTTAGCTGCTTATAATGTAGGCTATGATAATATAAATGAACTACTCCAATTGGCGCGGAAAGCTGAAGGCTATCCGGGCAGTTATTTTCGCTGGCAGGAAAGCGGTGCTCCCAAAGGCAAATGGCAGACTTGGGAGTTTGCTCGGCAATTTTTACCGCAGGTTACTCAGGGGGCGGCTAGGGGAATAATCAATTATGTAGCTAAAATAATGAATGGATATTATTTATAATTGCCATTTCCTCCATTGATCCGTGGTTCAGTTAAGCAAAAGTAAAATTAAATCTATCTAAAAAAATCCAGGCTTTTGCCTGGATTTTTTTAATTTTTATTCATATTTTTACTACTCGATTAATATAATTAATTAGCCGAGGTGGTGGATATGCAGAAGAAGGTAAAACAAACTCTAGAACAACATATTTTACCTGTTTTAGCTGATCGACTTAGAGGTATAATTAAACAAGTTCCTGATCGTAAGTTAAATCAATTAGTAGAGATTAGACTTAGAGCTGGGAAGCCTTTGTTGATAGAAACTGTATCTGAGGAATTATTGATTAGTTCGCAGGGAGATATAGTTTCTAAGCAAAATCAAGGCTGTTTGATTGACCAGCAGGATCTTCAGGAGACATTAAATTTGATGACCAATAGTTCCTTATATACAGTAGAGGAGGAGCTAAAATCAGGATACTTAACCTTGTCCGGCGGGCATAGAGTAGGGTTTGTAGGGCAGGTAATTAGAGATGGGAGAAGGATTAAGCGGATTAAATATATTTCTGGGTTAAATATAAGATTGTGCCAAGAAATAATTGGAGCAGCTGATGGAGTTATCGAGCAGGTAATAGCCGGCACTGATGATATTTATAATACTTTAATTATTTCTCCGCCGCGGTGTGGGAAGACTACCTTGCTGCGGGATTTAATTAGGCAGATTAGTGACGGCATTCCCAGGTTAAATTTTACTGGCCTTAAGGTAGGAGTAGTTGATGAGCGGTCGGAATTAGGAGGGGCTTATCAAGGGGTACCTCAGAACAGACTAGGAATTAGAACTGATGTATTGGATCGCGGCCCTAAAAAGGAAGGAATTTTGCTGTTGATTCGGTCGATGTCTCCGGAAGTAATAGCAACTGATGAAATTGGTACTAAAGAGGATGTAGAGGTGCTAAAGGAAGCTCTAAATGCTGGTGTACGGGTGGTAACTACGGTTCACGGGAGAAATTTACAGGAAATAAAATCGCGGCCAATTTTGCAAGGGCTATTTACAACAGGTGTTTTTGATCGATTTATTACGTTAAGCAGGCGGCAGGGGCCGGGAACTGTAGAAAAGGTGAAATGAAGAATGGAGAATGAAAAATGAAAAAAATTGCAAGATTAAAATAATTGTATAGTTTTGATTTTAATTGTCAATTGTAAATTATCAACTGTTAATTGATTTTAAAGTTTGGGGTGACGCAGATGGAAGTAGCAGGAGCAGTCTTAATAGTAGCTAGCACGACCTTATGGGGGTTTATGAAAGCACAAAGTTATATTGCGCGGCCTAACCAGTTACAGCAGTTTAAAACAGCTTTGCAGCTTTTACAGACTGAGATAAGTTATGGAGTGACGCCTCTGCCCCAAGCGTTTGCTAAATTGGAGTCGAAATTGGAACCACCGATAGCTGGTTTTTTTTTGCAAGCCAGAAAGGGGCTACGGTCAGGTTTGACAGCTAAACAAGCCTGGCAGAAAGCTATAGAAGAGACAGAGGAAGATACAGCTCTGGAAGGAAAAGACCAGCAGGTATTAGAAGAATTGGGATATAATTTGGGGCAGTCAAGTAGTGAAGACCAACTACGGTATCTGGAGTTAGCTCAAGATAATTTGGATAATTTACATAAAAAAGCATTAGAAAAAAAGGAAAACAAAGTTAAATTATGGCGATACTTAGGTGTATTGAGTGGGCTTTTAGTGGTAGTACTCATCTTATGAGACTACATTTTTCATTTTAAAAGGGGTTGTAAGTGTGAATATAGATTTAGTATTTAAAATTGCCGGTTTAGGCATTTTAATTTCTGTCTTTAATATGGTATTGAAGCAGGCCGAAAAAGAAGAACAGGCGCAGATGTTGACCTTAGTGGGAGTGATTATTGTTTTAATGGTAATTATTCAGTTAATCAATAGATTATTTTCCAATGTCCGTAGTATATTTGGGTTTTAGGGGTTTAAAGTTGTGGATACTATAATTCAAATTGTAGGTTTAGGACTGGTGGGAGCAGTGCTGGCTCTGGTATTAAAACAGTATAAACCGGAATTAGCTCTTCCACTTAGTTTAGTGGTAGGGTTGATTATTTTTACTTTTATGCTCAAAAAAATAATAGTAATTATTCAAGTTTTAGAGAAGTTGGCCCGGCAGGCAGAAGTAGACCAAATTTATCTAACCACTATTTTAAAGGCCATTGCGATTGCATATATTGCTGAATTTGGGGCGCAAATTTGTCGGGATGCTGGCGAAAAAATTATTGCTTCTAAAATAGAGTTTGCCGGGAAGGTAATGATTATGATTCTGGGGCTGCCGATTATGATGGCTATTCTGGAATCTATTTTACAACTTTTACCTTAAGAGGCGGGATGCAAATGAAAAAAATAATAGGATTATTATTAATAGTACTACTGTCGGCTCCTGCTCAGGCTGTTGAAACAGATAATAAAGGGCAGACAGAAATGATTAATCCCGGACAGATAATTCAAGAACAGCTTAAGCAGCTGGACTTAAGTGAATTGAAACAGCAGGTTGATAATTTGAATCGAGAGACAGGAGATTATTTACCTGACTTAACCATCAAGGATTTAATGAGATTATTTAGCAAACAGGGACTGCAGACTAAATTCAAGCGGATAGGAAAAGGATTGGCCCGCTATTTATTTGATGAACTGTTAGTTAACAGTAAATTACTGGGGAAACTAATTATTTTATCGATTATAGCTGCCATCCTAAAGAATTTACAGGCTAATTTTGCTTCCCGGCAGGTAAGTAAATTAGCTAATGTACTGGTTTATCTGGTATTGATAATTATTGCTCTTGATTCATTTAAGTTAGCTGTTAATATTGGGCGAGAAGCAGTAGGTAATATGGTAGACGTGATGCAGGCTATTTTACCGGTTTTATTATCTTTATTAGTCAGTATGGGGAATTTAACTTCTGCTTCTTTATTTCATCCGCTGACCTTTTTAATTGTTAATGCTTTGAGTACAGTAGTAAAAAATATAATATTCCCGCTGATTTTCCTAGCTACAATCCTTGATATAGTTAATAATATTACAGATGAATTCGAAGTGACTGGACTAGCTAGTTTAATTAAGCAGGGTGCAATGGCTGGATTAGGGGTGATTACTACCGTTTTTGGAGCAGCAATCCTAACTCAGGGAACAGTAGCGACAGTTAGTGATGGTGTTACTATCCGAACAGCTAAATATTTAACCGGCAGTTTTATTCCGGTAGTAGGGGGCTTTGTTTCTAATGCTCTGGATTTAGTAGTTGGCGGTTCTTTATTGATCAAGAATGCTCTGGGAGTATTTAGTGTAATCATTATTTTATTATTTTGTTCATTTTCTGTATTAAAGATTGTAGCTTTGGTAGTTATTTATCGGCTAGCAGGAGCAGTTATTCAGCCGATTGATGATAGTAAGATTGTTAGCTGTCTTAATAAATTAGGAACTAACTTGTTGTTGGTGTTTGGAGCAGTTACGGTAGTCGGAATTATGTTTTTTGTAGTGGTTCTTATCATGGTAGGAACTGCTAATTTTACAGTGATGATGAGGTGAAGAGAATGGAATGGCTGCAGAATTGGATTCGGAATTTAATTTTGGTAATTTTATTAGCCCACTTTATTGAACTTCTGCTGCCGGATAATGAACTGCGGAGGTATGTAAAGGTAGTAATTGGATTTTTCGTGATCATTGTAATTTTGACTCCTTTACTGCAGGTGACTAACCGTCAGCTGCCGGGCTTGGATTTTAATTTGGTTACTACTCAGGCGCCGTCGTTTGCTGAAATTGTGGATAAAGGAAAACATTTGCGGGACAATCAGCAAGAAAAGGTAAAACAGGATTATCGACAGAAGTTAGCTCAACAGATAAAGGCAGTGGTAAAATTAAATACAAACTTAACTGATTTACGGGTAGTAGTGAAGTTGGCCCGGCAAGAGGGAGTAAAGGAAATAGAAATTTCCGGAAAAAAAGCAGTAGATAGTTCTAAAAAACAAAATAAAAGCCAAAAACAGCTAGAAGGAAGGGTGCAGGATTTAATAACAACTTTCTATGGACTTAATCCGGATCAGGTGCAGGTAAAAATAAAATAGGGGAGGGAATATTCAGTGCTCAAAATGATTTTCGGGGGAGATAATAATTGGGAGAAGTCGAAAATATTATTATTGCTTGGACTGGCAGGAGTGTTTTTGATATTGTTGGGGGATTTTGCTGGTACCTTTACTTCTGCTCCCCAGCCTTCTTCAACTACCAGTTCCAGTTCAGAAAACAAATCTGCTCCTTCGTCTAAAAAAAGTTTAGAACAGAACTTAGCAGAAATGTTAAGTCAGATTTCTGGTGTAGGGGAGGTAGAAGTAAAGATTACGTTAGCTTCCAGTTCGCAGCGGATTTATGCGCGGAATACTACTGATAATCAGGAGGAAACAGTAGAAGAAAAAGATTCTCAACAAGTGAAAAGAAACAGCAGGCATAATAAAGAAAGTAAAGTAGTAATTTTAAATAAAGGCGGCGGGGAAGAAGCAGTAGTCAAAAGAGAAATTAAGCCTAAAGTCAAGGGCGTATTGATAGTAGCTGAAGGAGCACATAATTCGCAGATCAAAGCTGGTTTAATTCGCGCCGTAGAGAGGGGATTAGGGATTCCGAGTTATAAAATAGCTGTCTTACCAAAAGCAGAGTAAGGAGGAAAAGCGTAATGAATATAAATATGTGGGGGAATTCTAATCTTAAACGGAGAGTAAGTTGGTTTCTAGTGTTGATGATTTGGGTGGGGATGGTAACAGCAGTAGTAATGCACCGGACTCCTGAGGGCCAACAGAAGCTAAGCAAAAAAAATGAAAAACAGAAGGTTGATATCCAAACTGAACCAGCTAGTGAAGCCGGTGAATCAAAACCGCCTGAAAATTTAGAACAAGTAAGTTCCAGTATTAACCCGCCTAATGTAAAAGAGGTAAATGAAAAAGCTGAGCAAAAAGGAAAAGATTTCTTTGTAGAATATAGAGTTGAGCGAGATCAAGCCCGCAGTGAGCAGATTAATCTGCTCCGCGAAATGATTAATAATCCCAATTCAGATAAAGATTTAAAATCTGAAGCGCAGGAGAAGTTACTGCGGATTACGGATAATATAGAAAAGGAAATGGAAATTGAAAGTTTAATTCGAGCCCGCGGATATAAAGATGGAATTGCTTTTATCCATGATGAATCAGCAGAAGTTATTGTAGCGGCTGAAGGATTAACTAAAAAAGATGCAGCTAAAATTGGTGATATTGTAGCGAATACTACTGGAATACCGCGCCAAGAGATAACTATTATTGAAAAACCAAATGAATAAATTGACAAAATATTGCCTAGAAGATATAATTAAAAGGTACATACACCTCTGACTCAGGTTAAATGGTTGACTAACCTGAGTCTTTTTGTATAATAAATTGTAAGTAACTTTAAGTTTTATTAATCATACAAGTAGATTACTGGTGGAAGACCAGTTTTTATATCATAAGAGAAGGTAGGAGGGAGAAGAATGAGTAATAATAGGAAAGTAAAAATGCCGGAAGGAAATGAGGTGGCAATTACTGATACCACTTTACGGGATGCTCATCAATCATTGTGGGCTACCCGAATGCGAACTGAGGATATGCTGCCGATTATTGGTAAGATGGATGAGGTAGGTTATCATGCTCTGGAAGTTTGGGGTGGGGCTACTTTTGATGTCTGTATGCGGTATTTAGAGGAAGATCCCTGGGACAGATTACAGTTGTTAGATAGTTATATTAATGATACTCCGCTGCAGATGTTGCTGAGGGGTCAAAATGTAGTTGGTTATAAACATTACCCTGATGATGTAGTCGAAAACTTTGTTTACAAGGCAGCTGAGAATGGAATTGATATCTTTAGAATTTTCGATGCTCTGAATGATGTAAGAAATATGAAAACAGCAATAGAAGCAGTTAAAGAAACTGGGAAACACATTCAGGCTACTGTTGTGTATACTGTGAGTCCAGTGCATACTATTGAACATTATGTAGATACTGCTGTAACTTTAAAAGAGATGGGAGTAGACTCTCTCTGTATTAAAGATATGGCGGGCTTGCTGAAGCCGTATAGGGCTTATAATTTGATTTCAGCAATTAAAGAAGAAGTTGATATGCCGATTGAACTGCATGCTCACTATATTGGTGGAATGGCGATTTCTACTTATATGAAGGCGGTTGAAGCTGGAGCAGATATTGTGGATACTGCTACTGCTTCCCTAGCTTTTGGTTCTTCGCAGCCGCCAGTAGAAACACTAACTGCTATCTGGCAGGGAACAAAGTATGATGATCAGTTTGATCTTGATCTGCTGTTTGAAATAGATAGTTATTTTGAGCGAGTAAGGAAGAAACGCGGCTTTAATCGGGGAGTTACTAAGATTACTGATATGCAGACTTTCTCTCATCAAGTTCCTGGCGGGATGATTTCCAATCTTGTGTCTCAGTTAGAAGACCAAGATGCTCTGGATAAACTGCATGATGTTCTAGAAGAAATCCCTAGAGTAAGAGAAGATTTAGGTTATCCTCCGCTGGTAACTCCTACTAGCCAATTAGTAGGAACGCAGGCTGTATTTAATGTATTAGTTGGGGAAAGATATAAAGTGATTCCTGACGAAGTTAAATCGTATATTAAGGGGTATTACGGTCAGCCGCCAGCTGAGATTAATCCCGAAGTTCAGAAGAAAGCTATTGGAGAAGAAGAGCCCATTAAATGTCGGCCAGCTGATTTGTTAGAGCCGATATTGGATAATATAAAAGATGAAGTTGAACAATATGTAGAGAAAGAAGAAGATTATTTATCTTATGCTTTATTTCCGCAGGTAGGATTAAAGTTTTTAAAAGAACGAAAGAAAGATCGAGATATTTTTGGCGAAGATAAGCCAGAAGAAGGAGAACAAGAAACTAATAAGGAGGGCGACACAGAAATGGAAGTTGAAGATATTAAGGAATTAGTCCAGATGTTAAATGAAACCGATATTTCTGAAATTAATTTAGAAGATGAGGGAACGAAGATTAGTATCAAAAAAGGAGGAGTAGTTAGTCAGGAGGCTGTTGTTCCTCAACAGCAGGTAGAACAACAAGCACCACAGCCTGCGCAACAAACCCAAGCTGCTCCGCAGCCGGCTCAAACGGAAGAAGCATCTGCTGCTTCAGCAGAAGAAAGCGAAGAGCAAAGTGTAGAGGGAGAAAAAATTGAAGCGCCGATGGTAGGTACTTTTTATCGGGCGCCTGCTCCTGATGCGGATGCGTTTGTAGAGGTAGGAGATATAGTAGAACCTGGTGATACTGTCTGTATTATTGAAGCAATGAAATTAATGAATGAAATTGAAGCTGAATTTAAATGCAAAATTATGGATATACTAGTTGAAGATGCAGAATCAGTAGAGTATAATCAACCATTATTTGTAGTAGAGCGACTGTAGGAGGGGTAGGGATAAAATGTTTGATAAAATATTAGTGGCTAATAGAGGCGAAATTGCGGTTAGAGTTATCAGAGCTTGTCATGAATTAGATATTGAAACGGTAGCTGTTTATTCGGAAGCGGATGAAAATGCCCTGCATGTAGATTATGCAGATGAAGCCTATTGTATAGGCCCCGCTTCCTCTAATGAAAGTTATTTAGATATACCTAGCTTGATTAGTGTAGCAGAAATAGCAGAGGTAGATGCTATTCATCCAGGCTATGGATTTTTATCGGAAAATGCTCACTTTGCTGATGTCTGTGTGGAAAGTGGATTTAAATTTATTGGACCCAAAGCGGAATCAATTGAAAAAACGGGAGATAAAGCAGTAGCCCGAGAAACAATGATTGAAGCAGGAGTCCCAGTAGTCCCCGGCAGCGAGGGGGCACTAAAGGGGCAGGAAGAAGCATTGAAGGTAGCCGAAGATATAGGATATCCTGTAATTGTAAAGGCTTCCTTTGGCGGCGGGGGCCGCGGAATGAGAATTGCTGAAGATGCTAGTCAATTAGAACAGGCAATGCAGACGGCTAGTTCAGAAGCAGAATCAGCTTTCGGCAGTGCAGAAGTGTATTTAGAAAAATATGTAGAAGATCCGCGTCATATTGAATTTCAAATTTTGGCTGATGAACACGGTAATGTAGTTCATTTAGGTGAGCGGGATTGTTCTATTCAGCGCCGCCATCAAAAGCTGATTGAAGAAGCTCCATCGCCAGCTATAGAGCCCGAATTAAGAGAAGAAATGGGGCAGGCAGCAGTTAGAGCAGCTGAAGGGGTAGATTACCACAATGCTGGCACTGTAGAAATGCTGTTAGATAAACATAATAATTATTATTTTATTGAGATGAATACCAGAATTCAGGTAGAACATCCCGTTACTGAGATGATTACAGGGATAGATATAATAAAAGAGCAAATTAGAATAGCAGAGGGAGAAGAGTTAGGTTATAGCCAGGAGGATATTGAGTTTAGAGGCGCAGCTATTGAATGCCGGGTAAATGCTGAAGATCCGGAGAAAGACTTTCGCCCTTCCCCGGGGAAAGTGACGCAGTATATTTTACCTGGGGGGTTAGGAACCAGAATTGATAGTGCTGTTTATCCTGACTATTTAATTCCGCCCCATTATGACTCAATGGTAGCTAAATTAATTACCTGGGGTAAAGATAGAGAAGAAGCTCGCAAGCGGATGCTTCGTTCGCTGGGAGAATTTGAAATCGGCGGCGTGAAAACCACTATTCCTTTTCATCAGCAGGTATTAAATATTGAAGAATTTATTGCTGGTGAATTTAATACTGGGTTTATTCCTAAACATTTTTCTGATGAATAAGATAATAATAAGAATAGATTAACATAAGCTGGAGGAGGTAATAAAATGCCCGAAGAAGAGAATACTGGTATGGGAGCTATTCGAATTGCTAATGAAGTTGTAAGTATTATTGCTGGTTTGGCGGCCACTGAGATTGAAGGAGTAGCCGGCATGAGCGGTGGTATTGCTGGTGGAATTTCTGAAATGTTAGGCCGGCAGAATCTATCAAAAGGTGTAGAAGTAGAAGTAGGGGAAGAAGAAGCAGCAGTTGATTTGTATGTAGTGATGTGGTACGGAATAAAGATTCCGGATGTGGCCTGGGATATTCAAGAAAATGTAAAGCAGGCTATTGAAAATATGACTGGACTGGAAGTAGTTGAGGTTAATGTTCACGTTCAGGGGGTCAAGTTTGAAACAGAAGAAGAGGAAGAAGAAACAACCGAAGAGGTTGAAGAAAGGTCGGAGGAAGAATTAGAAGCTACTGAACTTCCGCGAAGGGTAAGATAATACTGGTCAATTTCTTAATTAAGCTAACTCTTATGGGTTCATAAGGGTTAGCTTATCTTCTTCTTAATTAAATTTCCCATCTATTAAATTTAAGGAAGGGGATAATTATGCAGTATCTAAATAGGTTGTTTATAGTTTTGTTAGCACTTACAGTAGCTATTATTTCTTTGGGGCTGATAGGTTTTTCGCTGGGATTAGTAGAAGGGTTAAATGTAATTGATTATTTAGCTCAACAGCCGATTATTGTAGGAATTATAGGAGTAGCTGCTTTTTTGGTTTCACTGCGGGTTTTGCAGTTGTCAATTACTAGAAAACAGAAAGTAAAGCAGACTGTAATTGCAGATGGCGAGTTAGGGAATATTAAAATGAGCTTAGGGGCAGTAAAAAAATTAGTCAAAGCAATTGTAGACCAAGAAGCGGAAGTAACGGATATTGATTCGAAAGTGGAAGTTAAGGAAGAAGGAGTAAATATCTTTTTAAAGCTAGATATAGCTTCCCCTGGTAATATTTCTGATCTGGCTAAACGACTGCAGCAGGAAGTACAGGAGCAGGTAACTGAGACTACGGGGGCTAAAGTAAATGAAGTAGAAATTTTAATTGAAGAAGTTACGCGGGAAACAAAACCGGAGGAAGTAAAAGTAGATTGACTGGGTAAAAGAGGTGTTAATGATGCCCATCTTTGAAAATTGGGAGCAGTTAATGAATATATTGGCCGAGTACAAGGGAAGAATTGGAGGAATGTTGATTGGATTTTTGGCTGCTATTTTAGTAATTGCTTTTGGATTTATTTCCGCTTTATTTATTATGCTCTGCATGGGATTAGGGTATTACGTAGGGCAGCGCTATGATAATCAACAAGATATTCAGGAAATAATAAATGATATTCTTCCTCCCCAAGAATAATAAATAAAAAGGAGGAATTTCAGTGGAGGATAAAGTAGAGATTACTAGACATCAAGCGCGGGAAGTAGCTGTACAGATGCTGTATCAAATGGATATTAATGAAGAAGGATTAGTTAGAAATTTAGACAAACTACATCAGGAAAGGCCGGAGTTAGATTTACGGGGTAGTTTTTTATCTACTATCTTAGAAGGTGCCTATCAGCAGGCAGAAGAAGTAGATCAATTAGTTGATGAAAATATAGATAACTGGAGGATGGAACGGATTGGGAAGGTAGAGCGGAATATTATTCGGTTAGCTGTCTATGAAATGCTGCATGAACCTGATATTCCGGTAGCTGTATCTATTGATGAGGCAGTAGAGTTAGCTAAAGACTTCAATGACCAAGAAGCAGGTAAATTTGTAAATGGAATTTTAGGTAAGTTGACAACTGCTTTAGATCTTGAGAAGGAGGAAGAAAGTCCTTGATTTTAGGGATTGATACCAGTAATTATACTACTTCTGCTGCTGTAATGGACAAGCAGGGAAATTTAATAGCTCAAGAACGCAGATTGCTGGAAGTAGAAGCAGGAGCCAGAGGTTTGCGGCAGTCAAAGGCAGTTTTTCAGCATGTAGAACAGCTGCCCAAAGTAATAGACAGTTTGACGAAAAGTGAAAATTGGCATCAGCAGAAGTTAACTACGGTAGCAGTTAGTACTGCTCCGCGGCCTAATGAAGACTCATATATGCCTGTATTTAGAGTTGGAGAAGGACAAGCCCGCAGTTTAGCTAGTTTATTGTCCATCCCGCTGGTAACTACTTCTCACCAGGAAGGCCACTTGATGGCTGGGGTCTGGTCGACTGATTTAGCTAGGGATTCTTTTTTAGCCGTTCAAATTTCGGGCGGCACTACTGAACTGCTGCTAGTAACTGTCAATGATGAGCAATCGGAATTTGAGATTGAAGTATTAGGCGAAAGCCAGGACCTGCATGCGGGCCAATATATTGATCGGGTGGGAGTAGAATTAGGTCTGTCCTTCCCCGCCGGGCCAACTTTAGAGAAATTGGCTCAGCAGGGAGATGAAGAAGCGGTTGATATCCCGTCTTCTGTGGACGGCTACCAGATTAGCTTTTCCGGCCCCTGTTCAGCAGCCATGCGAGCCATTGAGCGGGGAGTAAAGGATGAAGATATAGCTCTAGCTGTCCAGCGTTCAATTGCTAATAGTCTAGAAAAGGTTATCCGCAAAGCAGTAGCCGAGATAGAAATTAAGGAAGTATTATTTGTCGGCGGGGTATCCGCTAATCAATACATAAGAAAACGTCTACGAAACCGACTAGAGCATCCAGCAGTAGGAGCTAAATTATATTTTCCACCTCCGAAATGGTCTAGTGATAATGCCGTAGGTACCACAGCAATCCCAACAATGCACAAGCAACTAGTCTAAAACTGCAACACCTACAACGAACAGCAACGAGTGAACCACGGCCAGCTTTTGGTTTCTAAAAGCTGGACGGGGAACTAATTAAGGTTACCACTGTAACCTAAGCAATGCCCAAG
>CAYFUT010000004.1:0-5352 GCA_964346395.1 uncultured Halobacteroidaceae bacterium | reverse complement strand
CCACGGCCAGCTTTTGGTTTCTAAAAGCTGGACGGGGAATTAATTAAGGTTACCACTGCAACCTAAGCAATGCCCAAGGTGTAATATTCAAAGTATATGCACTGAACTGGTTTACAACAAATAGCACCAAGTGAGCCCCGTCCAGCTTTTGGTTTTTAAAAGCTGGACGGGGAATAATTAAGTCTGAGATTGAGTTTAAGCTTAAAGCATTCATAAAATCAATAGCTTACTACTTAGCATACTCCATTGGGAGTATGTTTTTTTATCGGTTAGGAAATTATACTGTTTAAAGGTTGCGGATGATTTTGTGCAAGTGTATTTTTGTTTCAAAAAAAGCAATAAATTAATCAAAAGAAATTTAATAAAGGATTTTATTTCCCAATATCGAACTACCCAAAATAATACATCTTTTAATTAATTTATACAGCCAACTGAAAATGAATAGGAGGTATAACCATTGTTAATAGGAGAAATATTAACCAACACAGCCGAAGAAAAGGGAGAAAAAGCTGCTGCTGTATTTGAAGAAAGAGAACTTACTTATTCGCAACTGGAAACAAAGACAAACCAGCTGGCCAATGGTTTACTGGAACTGGGGCTTGAAATAGACGATATGGCAAGTATTCTACTGCCTAATAGTCTTGAATTTTTAATTAGTTATTTTGGAATTATGAAATCAGGAGCTACGATGGTACCTTTAAATGTAATGTATGAACCGCCGGCTATAGAGTATGTACTAAATAATTCAGAAGCCAAAGTATTAATTACTTCCCAAAAGTTTTTACCAAAAATTAAAAATTGCGATCTAGAACATTTAGAGGAAATAATTATTGTAGAAGAGGAATCAGTAGGAGGCTGTCAGAATCTAAGTGAGTTTTGGTCGCAGCCAGATTATCCCCCTCACCTAGAAGGGGTTACCGAAAGTAGTGTAGCAGCTTGCTTATACACATCCGGTACTACCGGAGATCCGAAAGGAGCTATGTTAACGCATAATAACCTTATTTTTGATACTGAAGCCTGTATAGAAAGACTAGATGTTGATGATACAGACCGCTACTTATGTGTGCTACCTATGTTTCACGCCTTTGCCGAGACAGTCTGTATGTTAATGCCTGTTTATTTGGGAGCTCAGCTAGTAATTAAAGAACAGTTTTTACCTAAATCGGTGTTAGAAACTATGGAACAGCAGGAGATTACTTTTTTTGCGGCCGTACCTACCATGTATACAGCAATGCTGCATGTTAACGATAAAGAAAAGTATGATCTTACTAATCTGGACAATTGTATTTCTGGAGGAGCAGCTATGCCGTTAAAAACTTTAGAAGACTTTGAGAAAACATTTGGAGTTACTATTTTGGAAGGTAATGGGCCAACTGAAACTTCTCCCGTGGCTTATGTTAATCCACCGGAAGGACCGATTAAGCCCGGCTCAGTAGGACTGCCGCTGTCGGGAGTAAACGTGAAAATTGTAGATGAAAATGATAATGAACTTCCGCGGGGGAAAGTAGGAGAAATTGCTGTGCAGGGAGCAAATGTAATGAAGAAATACTTCAAGAAACCGCAGGCTACTAAACAAGCTTTACGCAGCGGCTGGTTCCATACAGGAGATATGGGTAAGATGGATGAAGACGGCTATGTCTATATTGTAGACCGCAAGAAAAATATGATCAATGTAGGCGGCATGAATGTCTATCCGCGGGAAATTGAAGAACATTTATATCGTCATTCTAAAATACAGGAGGCGGCAGTAGTAGCTGCAAAAGATGAATTAAGAGGAGAAATTCCGAAAGCTTATGTTGTTACCAAACAGAGTCAAGAAATTAGTCCGCAGCAAGTAAAAGTTTACTGCCGGAATCAATTTGCCAATTATAAAGTTCCTAAATTAGTCGAAATTGTGGATGAGCTGCCGAAGAGTGCGACCGGGAAGATAGATAAAAAACAGTTAAAGTGAATGGATAATAGGCAGCCAAAGACTATTTTTACCATTATTTATCTACGTGCTATAATTTGAAAGAAGGAGGGGGATTATGAAGAACAAGTTAGGACTATTAGTGATTATATGTTTATTAGTCTTGTTTTCCGCAGTGCAGCTTGAGGCAGCAGATAGTAAAGTAGTAGAAGTAGAAGGGTTAGGAACGATTAGTGATAATAACCTATCAGTAGCTAAGGAAAAGGCAGTTAATGATGGGCTGCGGCGGGCAGTTGAACAGGTGGTAGGAACTTATGTTAGTTCTTCCACTAAAACAGAGAATGCACGATTAATTGAGGATAAAATTTTAAAAAGCAGTCAGGGTTACGTTAAAAGTTATACTATTCTCAGCAAAAATCCAGGTAAAGACATGTATAAAGTAAACTTGCGGGTAGAAGTAGGAGTCAAGGATTTAGAAGATGATTTGGAAGCATTAGAATTAAATATTAAACGCCACGGTAACCCGCGGTTAATGGTCTTAATTGAACAGAAAAAAGATGATCATTGGCTTAACCTATCGCCGGAAATTGTAGAAAATCAGATGATTGGTAAATTTGCTGAGTCTGGTTATCAAGTGGTAGACCGACGGCAGATAAAAAAGATAATAGATAAAGAACAGAAGCGGTCTATTGTACAGGGGAATTATGATTTAGCCGCTAAATTAGGAACTAAGTTAAGGTCTGATCTGGTAATTATAGGTGATGCTCGACTGAGTGAAATAAATTTAGATGATGTTTATGAAGGAGATGTGGCTGGTAGTTTAAAAAGCTATCAAGGGCAAATTAATGCCAAAGTGATTAATACTTCTACGGCGCAGGTGATAGCAGCAGTGAATGGAGAAGAGAAAGGAGCAGGTGCTAATGAAGAAGGAGCGGCTCGGAAAGCTCTGCTGAATACTGCTGATAAAGTAGCGGAAAAGCTAGTGGATAAAGTAAGCAAAGGAGTAATTCAGGAAGAAAAAACAATCGAATTTAAGATAGCCGGTATAGATTCTGTTACCCAGCTCAATAAAATAAAGGGCATACTGCCGTCAATAACAGGAGTCAAAGGGGCTTACTTCCGCGAATATAATGATGGACTGGCTATTTTTGATGTTGATATTCACAGTTCTACGGAAGTTTTGACTTTAGCCGCCGAACTGGAAGAGAAAGTTAATTTCCAATTTGGGGTTACGAATATGTCGGGCTTTAAACTAACACTGAAAGTCAAGTAAATTCATAATTTGAGGAAGGGGGATAAAAGATGTTAAAACGGATTAGTTACTATGGGTTGTTGGGAATTATAGCCTTTACTTTAGTAGTCAGTGTAGGGCTTCAAGCAGCAGCGGAAGAAGACCCAATGTTTAAAGAAGATGAAAAGGTAGTTACTGATTGGGAGAAGTCGGTAGTCAGGGCTAAAGGCTATGGGATAGCTCCAGATAATGCTAGTAGTGCAGCTCAGAAGAAGATAATGGCTCGAGAAGCAGCAATTACTATGGCACAGAGGAGGCTGTTAGAAACAATTAAGGGGGTTAAGATTGATTCTACCCAAACGGTTGAAAATGCTCAAGTTAAGTCTGATGTAATTAAAAAACAAGTTTCCGGAGTAATAAAAGGAGCTCAGATCATTGAGGAAAAACGCCCCGCCGATGATGTTTACCATGTAGTCATGGAAGTTAAGTTTTATGGGAAAGATGGGGTCATGAAGGCAATCTTGCCTAAATTGCAGAAAGAATCCGGACAGGCGGCTGTTTCTCAGATGCAGGAAGGAACAGACAATAGAGACGAGCAGTTTTCTAACGAGCCGTCTGACCAAAGGGAGGAAGATAGAACAGAGATTAAAGAAAAGTATACAGGGATTATTATTAATACTGTAGATCTAGAGGTGGAACCGGCTTTAGCGCCTAAAATTTATGGCCCGCATAATAATTTAGTTTACGGGATGGATAAAATAAATTCTAATGGTGTAGTGACTGATGGTATTGTCGGCTACAGCCGCAGTTTAGCGGGAGCTAAAAGCAAATTACGAGCAGGAGATAATCCGCTGGTAATTAATGCACAGCAGGTGAAAGGGGAGTATACTACTGATTTGGTGTTAGCAGCGGAGGATGCGCAGCAGATGAGAAGATTAGGTCAGCAGACTGATATTTTTAGTAAATGTAGAATTATTATTGTATTAAATTAAGGAGTGAATAAGAGATGAAAAAAAAGCTGTTATTAGCGAGTTGCTTATTGGTTTTAGTTTTAGCAGTAGTCGGTTGTGGGCAGCAGTATATGAATCTGCGGGGTCAGGTTGTAGATAGGTTTACTGGTAAGCCGCTGGCGGGAGTAGAAGTAGAAGTTAGAGATAGAGTAGTAGAAACTAATGCTAACGGCTATTTTAGCGTGAAGGATGTGCCGGTAGTTGATGATGTCCCGGTAGAAGAGAGGATGATTAAGGTAGGAACTCCCGGTTATAAAACTTATGCGCAGCCGGTTACCTTAGAGCCGGGAGATAAAGAAGTTACTATTAAGTTGGAGAATAAGCGGGAAACTAAATTTTTCTTTGTCAGCAATCAAGACGAGACTAAAAGTATTTACTTAGGAGATATTTATAGTGACCAACAGACTAAATTAACTGATGATCAGGGAAATGACTGGGCTCCGGCCTGGTCAGCGGAACGAGAAGAAGTATTATTCCTTTCTGATCGTGGTGGGGCTACTAATCTCTATCGGATGAAACCAGATGGTTCTGACTTAACGCAAGTTACCCAAACTTCTGCTGATAAGCAATCGCCAATTTGGATGGGGATTGACCGGATTATATTTGCTTCTAATCGCGAGGGGGACTATGATCTTTATCTGACTAATCTGAACGGCAGCCGCTTAGAGCGATTGACCGATAATGATTATTATGATGGACAGCCGGCCTATTCTGCTGACCGGCAGGAACTGGCTTATATTTCTAAAACTACAGGTCAGGAGAAACTACATTTAATGAAGGTTGATAGTAACCAGAGCTTACTGTTAAATAGAGGGGACGAGCAAGATAAAGTACCGGCTTGGACCTACGAAGGGAAACAGATTTTATTTGTTATCGGTTCTAATGAACAATCTTCCTTTTATCGGATTAATCCTAATGGAAGCGGATTAGAAGAACTAGCCAAATTGAAGGAGCAGGTTGTAGATTATGCCCTGTGGGATAAAGAAGATAGGCTGATTTTATATGAGATGAAGGGAGATAAGAGTAAAAACTTGAAGCTATTAACTAGTAAAGGAGAAGCTAGAGAAGTAATTAGTGATAAAAAGATAGACTATACTGAGCCCGAGTGGAAGAAATAGTTAGTTTAAGGCTAAGCCGCCGTCAGGCGGCTTTTTTGTGTGCTCCGTAAATTATAGAAATAGCAGATGTGAATTCTGTCCATG
>CAYFUT010000003.1:73900-77869 GCA_964346395.1 uncultured Halobacteroidaceae bacterium | reverse complement strand
GCAACCGTTACAACTAATGGTTATAATGATTTACTCAATCTTAAACTCAACCTCATACTCAATGTATTATATTTATAAAAACAAACTAATTGGAAAAATATACATTAAGTTAACGCACATGTGTCTGCAATTAAATGTAAGGACTTGATATATCAAGTCCCTACCTCAATTTTCTGATTTTATCCATTACCTTGTTTTGGCAGATAAACTAATAATCAAGAAGGGAGTAGTCGATTATTATGATTTGGAATGAAAAATTTGAATGTATGTCGCGCAAAGAACTAAGCAACTGGCAGAGTAAAAAACTAACTGAAACTGTTAATCGCGTTTATCATAAAGTACCGTTTTATAAGAAAAAAATGCAGGCAGCTAATCTAGTTCCCGGCGATATTCAATCAGTATCTGATTTAGCTAAACTACCCTTCACTACCAAAGATGACCTCCGGGAGAATTATCCATACGGCTTATTTACAGTCCCGATGAGTGAAATAGTTAGACTGCATGCTTCTTCCGGTACTACCGGCAAACCGACTGTCGTGGGCTATACTAGAAAAGATATTTCTACCTGGTCCGAAGTTGTAGCCCGTAATCTTTACTGTGCCGGAGTAGGCCAAAATGATATTATTCAGGTTGCTTATGGCTACGGTTTATTTACCGGCGGACTTGGGCTCCACTACGGGAGTGAGAAAGTAGGAGCCAGTGTAATTCCTATTTCCGGCGGCAACACTGACCAGCAGATTCAAATTATGCAGGACTTCGGAACTACTGCTATTGCCTGCACACCTTCTTATGCTCTTTATTTAGCAGAAGCAATGGAGGAAAAAGGAATTGATCCCCATACTGACATTGACCTGGAAATCGGAATTATGGGAGCAGAACCCTGGACTGATGAAATGCGTCAAGAGATTGAAGCTAAACTAGACATTACCGCCGTCGATATTTTTGGCCTTAGTGAAGTTATTGGCCCCGGCGTAGCTTGCGAATGCTCAGCCCAGGCCGGACTCCATATTAATGAAGATCACTTTATTCCGGAGATTATTGACCCGCAGACAGGAGAAGTGCTGCCCGAAGGTGAAGAAGGAGAACTAGTCTTTACCACTATTACTAAGGAAGGACTGCCCGTAATTCGCTATCGAACTAAAGATTTAACTACTCTACATTATAATAAATGCGCCTGTGGGCGAACATTGGCCCGGATGGAAAAATGCACCGGCCGGAGTGATGATATGTTAATTATCCGCGGTGTTAACATCTTCCCTTCTCAAATCGAAAGTGTCTTATTAGAAATGACAGAAACCAAACCGCACTATCAATTAATTGTAAAGCGGAAGAATAATCTCGATCAACTAGAAATCCAAGTAGAAGTAGAAGACCAATTCTTCTCTGATGAGATTAAAAAACTAGAAGGATTAACCACTAAAATCAAAAACAAAATTGAAAGCACCCTGGGAATTAAGTCCAAAGTTAAACTAGTAGAACCTAAAACTCTAGAGCGGACTTCAGGCAAATCACAGCGGGTAATTGATAAACGTAATTTATAAGTGAAAACTCTAAATAACTTTCAAACCTTAAATATTGAAGGATTATAAGGGTTATTTTTTATGATTTTACCTGTTAACTATCAACTGGATACCCAGCCTAAAATTCAGACTGGTTATGAAAGCCGTTCAATAATAAGAAAGGAGTTAACTTATGATTATTAAACAACTCTCTGTTTTTCTAGAAAACAGATCCGGCCGTTTAGCCAAACTTACAGAAATTCTAGGCGAAGCTGACATTAATCTTTCTGCTTTAAGCATTGCCGAAACTTCTGATTTTGGAATCATCAGAATGATTGTTTCTGAACCAAAAAAAGGATTGCAAATTTTGAAGGAAAACAACTTTTCAGTTAATTTAACCGATGTTATCTGCCTTTATACTCCCAACCAGCCTGGTGCTTTAGCCAAAGCATTACGTATTCTATCTGATGCCGGCATCAGTATTGAATATATGTATGCGTTTGCCATTGAAGATGATGCCTTTGTAGTAATTAGAACCGAAAAATTAGAAGAAACAATTGACGTCCTTCACGAACATGAAATGGAACTCCTACAGGCTAGCGAGTTATATAATTTATAATCTGCAGACCAGAGGATTATTCACCTCTGGTCTTTTTGTCTGTTATTTTATTTAAATACTTTAAATAATAGTCATAAGTGACTAATTAACAATTGACTCTTAATTAAAAATAAAAAACTAAACAGGCTTCTTAGATTAAATATTATCTTCTAATCTCAAAAAAATAAGATAGGGAAAATCAGCAGGAAAACTTTTTAGGCTTAAAACCTCCCTATCTATTTACCCATTTTTATAATTTTAGACACTCACTAATTTCTCTATATTTATGCTCCACTACATCTCCTTTAACTCCATATTTTTCTCCTATTTCTTGCTGACTCTCCCGCCAATGATTTAAACGGCAAATCAAATATTCTACAGCAGCCGCCCAACTTTCTGGATTATCAATTATAGTTTCTATTTTTTCTTTAAAATCACGCCAGATAAAAATACCTTCGCAAATGATTTCCCCTCTATATTCATCCTTCATCTGCTGGGCTAACATCTTTTCTATTTCATCCGCCAACAAAGGATCATTTCTTGCTGGTAATTGCAATTCTTCTCTGATTTTATCTATTTCTTCTACTGTATAACTGCTATCTTGACCAGTAAAAACTGCTAATAATTCATGTTCGCAGAGCGCTTTTTTAATTTTCTTGCGTCCAGTTTCTGTTTTTATCAATTCTTGGGGAAGACTATTACTAAAAAATTCTCGGTTAGGAACAGAAACTTCTATCAATTTTTCTTTATTTAATTGCAGCAGTTCCCCTTCTTCTCCGCCTCTTGCTTCAAATACATCTAACGACTCTTCAACACAGTAATCTTCTTCAAATTCAACTATAAATTTTAAAGTATCAGCTATTAGTTTTTTACCGGCAGTCAAATCTTCCGCAGTATAACTTCTAAATATTAGTTCTTCCTCTGTAATAAACAATTCACCTTTAATTATGGAATCATTATCGGCCCACCATAATAAAACATCTCGGTCAGCATCAGAATGATAAGGTCTAATTTTCTCCTGCGCACTTAATTTTTTACTCGCTAATTCTCGAGACTGGACTTGATAATGAGCAATAAAAATTTCGTCTCCTGTAAATAACTGTTCTGGGAAATCCTCTAATAATGACTGCTGAATTTCTTTTATTAATCTAATCAAATCACTACTCCAAGTTTGTAAAAATTGATTTATAGTTTCACTAGCAAAAACAGATTGAGTCAACGAAGCCTCAACCCAATTAACAAGTATCTCTTTACAATCTCCAGGTAATAATTCATAACTGCCTATTATTTGATACTGACTTCCTACTTGTCCTATCCGGGCTACAACTATTTCTCCCGGCATAATATCATAGCGATACCGCGGCAGTTTAAACTTTTTATTTCTTACTAAATCTATTAATTTAATCTGTTGAGTAGTAAACTCTTCTACCTGATAAATACTCAAGCTAAGCTGTTTCCAGCCTACCAATAATTCAGTTTCTTTACTCGTTAATTTACTTCTTTTTTTCGTTAAAAAAATGTCTATTAAGTTATCTTGCCCCGGCAAAGAATAATCAAAAATAGCTATTTCAGCAAACCAAAAATAAAGATATTCGGGCAACTCTTGTTCATAATCTGTCAACTGTAAAAAATAATCATATAAATCTTCTACCTGCGTCCAATACTTTTGTTGGTGCAGAAAATCAAACAACTGCTGTAACAGTCTATCTTTAATTCGATCATAAATATACTGCTGGTTCTCTTTCTGTAAACAGCAGTTTTTAAATTTCTTTCCACTCCCACAGGGACAGAGATCATCCGGGCCAACTTCCCCATTTGAATAATTGCCGCTCATCAGTATCCCCCCATTATATTTCTCTTCGCAACTAATAA
>CAYFUT010000003.1:54665-73800 GCA_964346395.1 uncultured Halobacteroidaceae bacterium | reverse complement strand
AAGGTACTCACCGACAAAAATAATGGAGACTGGGCCAATCCCAATCTCCATAAATTATCAGCTAACCTAACTTTGCTTCCCATTCTGGTTCTCCTCCATAGTCAAACCTCTTCATCCATTCGCCGCAGTGTTCCCATAAAGTAGCAGCCATCTCACTATTCCAATCCGGCCAGCGCGGAAACTTTTCCTTTTTAGCAGTCGAATGCACCTTCTGCTCCATTAATTCTGGCTTATAATCAACTTTACGGCTGAATCCATCCGAGAAGCTACTGGCAAAAGAAAGCAAATCCGTAAACACCTGATCTCTGCTTTCCGGACTAAACATATTTTCATGCTGAATCAACTTAAAATTGTCCCTGCCCTCCATTTTGTCCAGGACAAAACTATTTAGCTGATCATAATACCAGCAGTACTTTTCAAATTTGGACATCTCCGTCCATTGTTCCGCATACGGATCTTCCGGCATATCTTTGGCTTTAATACTTAAATTCAGAAAATCAGGATCCAGCGGGCCGTATAAAATATATTCAAAAGTATTCATCGCCGACCGCACCCAAGTTCTAGGATCACGAATAATAAATACAAATTTACTCTGCGGGATAATTTCATCTAGTAGATCAAGCACCCCATACATATGTCCGCTCGACTCTACATAAATATCAGTTTCCAAATCAGATAACAAATTTTTTCGCATATTTAAGAGATACTTTTTAGTTTCCTCTTCTGTTACCCGCCCCGTACACCGATCAGTACTCAATTTAAACATGCCGTGAGTCGGTCTAAGCTGACCAATCGTCATGTGGTAAAGTCCAAACCGTTTAACTTCTTTTGGCCACTCATAGGGCTTAGTAATCCACGGTGTCCCTGGTTCATGCAGTGAAGTACAGTCAGCAATCATCTCCGACATTGTCTGCGCTAAAAACTGCGTTCCCGTTCTTCCCGTTGAGCTAATGAATACACAATGTTGATCGCGATAACTCATTTCTATCCCCCATTTTTAATAGCCTTTATCTTTCCGCCATAATTTCTAAATACAACTGCTCTACTTTATTACCAAACGTTTCTGCTGACATCTCCTGTGCAGTTCCATACGCCTGTTCGGCTAACTTTTCTCTCTGCTGTTCATCAGTTAATAAATCATATAGAATAGTAGGCAGCTCTTCATTATCATAAAACACGCGCCCAGTTTCTCCTTCTGTTAACAGATCCTCTAAATTATCATCATACTTAGCCACCACTGGCACCTTAGCCGCCATAGCCTCAACAAAAGTCAACCCTTGGGTCTCAGTAGTAGAAGCACTAACAAATACATCTCCTAACTGATAAAATTTACCGATCTCCTCCCAGGGCTGCTCTCCGGCAAATATCAAGGAAGAGCTAATATTTAAGTTAACCCCCAACTGCTCTAACCTTTCTTTTTCCGGTCCGCCGCCGACAATTAAAAATTTAGCCGTTGGTATCTTTTCCACTAACTGGGCGAACTGCTTAATTGCTACCTCTAGGCTCTTTTCCTGGGCCAACCTCCCTACATACAAAACTACTGGTTCTTCAGCCTTTAAATCCAATTCTGCCCTTAACTCCTGCAGTTCTTCCCGGGTATAATTTTCTTTTCGAAACGGACTTAGCTTAATACCCGTCGGAATCACTTTAATAGGCGTAGTAACTCCATAACTCTGCAGAGCATCCTTGGCCTTTTCTGTCGGAGCAATTACCCGGGCACACCCCTGGCAATAAAACTTGCTCAATTTCCGGGCCAACTTCCGCGCCGGCGGCTTAACCGTAGTCTCCAAACTATCGGGGAGTATATAATGAACATAATCCTCATGCATTGTATGATAGGTATGTACCACCGGTAAATCAAGCCGGTAAGCTGCAATCCGGCCAAAAATTCCCGTTGAAAACTCAGTCTGGGTATGAATCAAATCAAGCTCCATCTGCTCTATCTTTTCCATTGCCCGCCCCGAATAAGGAGTTCCCATCCGATGTTCCGGCAGAGGCGGAAACGGAATACTAGGCAGCCGAATAATACCGGGATCATCCTGTTTATAATCCGGCTGGGTTACCGTAATAATTTTTACAGTATGCCCAGCTGCTTCTAATCTCTCCTTTAATAACTTAGTTGAAGTTACCACTCCGTTAATCTGAGGTTCATAAGTATCTATAAACATTCCAATCCGCATTTATTGTAAACTCCTTTCCTGTTTAGCTGTGGAACAAAAACTAACTTTAAAATCAATTATCTCGTAAGTTAATAATTTTAAAACTTTATGCTTTATCAGAGCTAACTACTCCGCCTGTTCTACTATTTCATCCTGTAAGTGGAAGACTTTAACCGATACAAGACCCCCAGCAATTATATACACATAATACATGAAAAACCTCCAAAGAGCTACTACAATTCCAATAATTGAAGTAGGTATTACTCCCTGCAGCAAGAAAGCCAGAATAGCTTCCACTCCACTGCCCCCCGGCACCGGAATAAAAATTACTATTACATATAAAAATAACTGAATAAGAAACAGAAACATTAAGTCTGCCTCCAAATTAAGCCCCTGAATCACAAAATAAAGAATCGTAAACCGGGTAACCCACAGTAAAACAGTAACTAAAAAAGCAGACAGTAAATACCAGACACTATCATCGAGATAAAGCCATACATTCTCGTGGAAAATATGAATCTCGCGAGCCCAGGCCCGCTTCCAGGCATAACGCTTTTCTTCACTAATTAATTTGACCATTATCTTTCTATTAAGCAGCCAGAAAAAAGCAATTACCAACCAGCGCGGCTTATATAATAACAGATAAACTACCGCTATTAACCCTACCATTATCAGCGGAAACATAACAAAAAATAACTCAATGCCCTGATAGGACATAAATAAATCATATAATTTATAAACTACAATCGGTAAACTAAAAAGAAAAAAAGACAACCGCAATAATAACTCAACAACCACAATAGCGCTAGCCTTCCCGGACGAAATATGAGATTTAGCCAGCGCCATAATCTTAACCGGCTGTCCGCCAATTCCCGACGGGGTAATATTAGAGAAGAATCTATCTACTAATCCTACTTCTACTGCCGTCAATAATGGCAGCTGAAATCCTACTCCAGCAGCTAAAATTTTCAATTTTAAACCGTTAAACGTCCAACATAAAACTACTATTCCTAATATAATCAATAGATCAAATAACCTTATACCTTTCATTGTTTCCCAAGTATTTTCATCTACTGTAAAAAAAGTTAATACTACAACAACCAGTAAACTAATCCCTAATGCTAATAAAATCTTATTTTTAAAATTCCCCATTAAGTCATCACCTGCTAAATAAATTTTGATTGTTTATTGCATTTATAAAGCAGGGAAATTAATTTTCCCCTGCTGATTATTCGCTTTACTATCTTATTTTAAAAGAAAACACCAAAATGAATAAAATAAGAAAATAAAGTACCCAGCACAGCTCCCATTAATACATCCGACGGATAATGAACCCCCAGATAAATCCGCGATAAACCAATTAACATAGCGCCACTAACACACAACAAACTATACTCGGGAAAATAAATACTCAGTAATAAAGCCGTAGCAAAACTTGCTGTTGTATGACCAGAAGGAAACGAATGGGCTTCAATGGTTACTCCTTGTAGTTTAATATCTTTAAATACTTTATAGGGCCGCGGCCGACTAGCCATCCGTTTAATAATCTGAACTAACAAGTGGCTAAACAAAAGCGAAATTCCCAACTCCCAACCGAGAACCTGCAGCCGCCCCTCACCAAACACAATTAAAGCCAAGGGAAGTAGAATGGAAATTGCCGTTCCCCCTAAATAGGTAATGTAAGGCATTATCCAACTTAATATCCGGCATCTAATTTTTCTATGAATCAACTTAAATACTTCTACATCTTCCAACAGCAACTGCTTTGTTAATTTATTTCCTGTTAATCGGCTCATTTTCCTCTCCCCTTTTAAATTATACTAACTTCCTGCAGAGTCTGCAAATATATATTTAACTTATCTGCTTTTCTAATCTATCTGTTTACCTAACTTATAAAATTCATTAATAAATAATTTCTTACCCTGCTTTATTAATTTTATCACATCAACTTTAATCCTGAAACCCTAGACTGAAAATAAACTAAATGCAGAGGTTAATTGCTCCAAATTGCTTGCAGTTTTTCTTGGCTAGATAAGTCATCTAACTCTTGAAATCCAAGGGAAAAGCTATTATTGCTCGGCTTATAGTAAATTCTTAGATTCCCGTAATCGGAGTCTCCGGCGGTAATAGAAAGAGTCACATGATGCTTAAACACATCAAGTATTTTTCCCTCTAGCCCCTCTTTTTCTAATTGACTCATAAACTCTTCGGCTTTTACCTTTAATTTATCTTGATACGGTAAATCTTTTTTCTTTTCTGTCTCCTGTTTTTTTCGGCTTATCTTCCCACCGCCAGCTATTTTTCGTGCTGCTTCCCGGGCCAAATCATCAACTGCTTCATTCCATTTCACACCTGAATGTCCTTTTACTTTTTGAAATTTAACCTGGTGGCGGTCAGTCAAAGTATCTAACCAGAACCATAAAAATTTATTTTTCAGCTCTCCTTTTTTTCGCTGCCAGTTATTTCTTTTCCAGCTTGCCAACCAATGTTGATCAAACGCATTAACTAAGTAAGCGCTATCCGTATAAAGAACCACCTGACTTGGCTCCAGCAGTGCTTCCAAACCTTTAGCAGCAGCTAACAGCTCCATCTGCTGACTAGTTGTCTCGTGAACACTGCCACTTATTCTCTTAGTTTCTTCCTCCCACAGTAAAATTGCTCCCCAACCTCCGGGGCCAGGATTATCCAAACAAGCTCCATCCGTATAAATTTCTATTTCGTTCTGCACAGTAATCGCTCCTTCACTTAGTTAATTAGTTCCCACTATAGGTTAACTTAACCCAAATTTTAGTGATTTGAAAGTTTTAAGTAGAACATTATACCTATGAAATTAATATGTGCTTAATCAACTGCTAATATAAGTAGTTAACCGCTAGAACTTTACAGTTTCTAACTTTTCTCTATTCTAACTTACCGGCAAATAAATAGTTGAATGAAATCAATAAGGGAACTGCTATTACAATTCCTGCTATGCTAATTCTCATCCCGATTACTAAGTTAAACCGGTCAGCAAAAAAACCGCTAACTACTGGTCCCAAACTATAGATTCCTGTATAAAGAGTCGAAAATAAACCAAATCCCGTTCCCTGATACTCTTCCGGAAACAGCCTTAATACATAAGAATTAATCAAAGTATTATGGCTAGCAAAAGTTATACCGAAAACTACCAGCGAGAACATAATTCCTAATCGACCTATCTTTGCTGTAAAAATAAAATAGAAAATAAAATTTAAACTCAAGATAAAAAATAAAATTCGTTTAGTTCCTATTTTATCCGCTATCCAGGCAATTAACGGCTTAGCTACTAAGCCAATCACAAAAATAAATGTAAATAACTGGTTGGCCCGAGTAAAAGAATAACCTTTTTCCAATAACAAACTGGGAATGAACGACTGAAAAGCAGTAATCGAAAAAAAACCAAATCCCCCTACTGCAGTAGCCCAGATTACAAACTTAGCTAATATCGGCTCCTTAAAAATGCGGATAGATTCTTTAACTTCTTGCCAAAATAATTCAAAATCAAACGAATTACTTTCCTCCGTCTCTTCAATTGTCTGGTTGCGGTCTACATAAAAAAATAATAAATTAACTAACAGAATCCCAGTTCCCAGACTGTAAAATAAACTTCTCCATCCCCACTGCAGCTTATCAATAAATAAAACCACTGTCAAAGGAGCTACAGTAGCAGCTAATCCCCCAAAATTTTCTAACAAAGCAGTAAACGTAGCTTCTTTATTGTCGCGGCTAAGCAAAATGGTAAACGTATATCCAGCTGTTATATACAGCCCGGTACTTACGCCCATAATAAAAGTTAAGACCGCCAGAAAAATATAACTCGGCGCTAATCCTACTAGGATAACCGCTAAACCCATTAAAAACCCACTGCCAATAATTATTCGTTCACAGCCTAAAATATCAGTTAAAATCCCCGACGGGAAACGGGCTGTTCCATACCCTAGCATACCCAAAGTTACTAATAAGCCGGCTTGAGCAGAATTAACATCTAAACTAGCCTTAAAATTAGGAATTAAGGGCGGATAAATCTTTTTAACTAATAGCTGAAAAAAGAATAGTAGAGCATTAAAAAGAAAAAATACAACTAAATTTTTTTGTTTTTTAGTCACTTCTTGATCCTCCTTTCCTATTTAATTGCCTGATTTAATTAAAAAAATGATTCAGCAGGTTCAAGTTGAATGACCAGTAAATACTATATTAACTAGCAGCTGATTAGTCAAATTAGATTTTACTCAATCTTTACTCATAATTTTTTTCTTCCGGACTGATACAACTGCGTTTATTAACTACAGCTCCCGACGGTTTGTCTACTTCGCCCTTTAATAAAGGGTCATCAGTTTTTTTCATCCAGTCTCTTAACCGCTCCTGTAAGTCTTGATATACTTCCTGATACCGCTCATTGTCCACTACATTATTTCCTTCCTGAGGATCAAGATACAGATCATATAGCTGTTCGGTCTTTGGTTCGTGCGCTAAATAATCAGCCTCTAAGAAAAAATCTTTACTGGGGCCGTCATCAATATTAGCCGGTGCCGCCTGCCCCTGCTCCGTAAAATACTTAATGAATTTATACCGTTCGGTTCTAATACAGCGCATCGGTTCGTAAGCAGCATGGAAGGTAACTTCTCCGTAAATTTCATCTCTAATTTGTTCAGTTTTATCTTCTAATAAAGGAACCATTGACTTGCCTTCCAGCCAAGAAGGTTTAGTCAATCTTGCCAAATCACAAATAGTAGGAAAAATATCTAGCTGAGAAACCAGACTATCAATCACCTCACCCTGTTTGGGATTTCCAGGGTAATTCAATATCAGAGAAACACCCATTCCTGCATCAGATAAAGTACATTTCATTTCCGGAAAGGCAATTCCGTGGTCAGTAGTAAATAAAATCAGCGAATCCTCTTCTAGGCCTGCTTCTCTAACTGCTTCCAGCACAATCCCAACACATTTATCTGCAATCTTAGCCGAAGTTATAAATTTAGCCATATCAGTTCTCGTTTCTTTAGTATCATAAATAGGCTCCGGCGGCAGTACATAATCAGCATCCGTATCTTGATCTATCTGGGGAAAATTCCGATGAGTACTGTACATCCCAAAAGAAAGAAAAAAGGGCGCAGAAGAAGTCTGTTTTAAATATTCAGCAGTTTTATAAGCATTTCTAAGGTCGGTCAAACTTTTAATATCTACTTTATCCTTTATTTCTTTCAAGCGGCCCGCAAGATTAGGAAATAAAGCCTTTAACTGAGCAGCAGCTTTGTGGGCATACTTACCTAAATTATTCAGTTTGTTACTAAACTCCGGAGTTTTTCGATCAAGAACTTTTTGATAACCAATCAGCTTCCGCTTAGGGGCTTCATGCTGAAAACCGCATAACACAGTTTCAAACCCCTGCTTGTTCAAAAACTGGGTTAAATGTTTGCCGTAATCATCTAACTGAAAGCCCCGATGCGCCAATCCTAACATTCCAGCTGAATGAGGCGCCATTCCCGTCAGCAGTCCAGTTCGGCTCGGAGAACAAGTGGGAGCAGCACTGAACGCCTGGCGAAACAAAGTTCCGCTCTCAGCTAACTCCATCAAATTAGGAGTTGGTACTTGATGGCCATAAGGCTGAATATATCTCCCTGTATCATGCGTATGAATATAAATTATATTCATTTTCTTCCCCCCTCTAAATATTAATTTCACTGTCATCCGCGTAAACTTAAGGTGTATTTTCCCAATTGATTTATTTTTATCGGCCTAGCAGGTTAAGGTTGAGATTGAGTTTGAGTAAATTTATCACAAAGTGGCTTGCAGTTTAAATTCGAAGGGGCCACTACAACCACTGGTTTTATAAGTTGTTCACACTCAATCTTAAACTCAATTTGGTTTGCCTTAACGCTTATGATCCCACTGTTTAAGATTGATAAAATAAAGCTACAGTCCCCGGACCTGCATGACTCCCAATTGCTGCCCCAATTTCTGTAATTAAAATATCTCCTACCTCCTGCCTGCTTCTAATTTCTGCCGCCAATTCTTCCGCCAGCGGCAACGCATTAGCATGACTAATTCCAATTCTTTGTTCAGCTAAATTTTCAGCTTCTTCACTAACAGCCTCCGCCAAATACTGTAAAGCTTTCTTCTTCCCCCTTACTTTCGTTAAAGGTACAATTTCTCCCGCCTTATTAACTTCTAAAATTGGATTTATATTCAATAGGGAGCCAATCAAGGCCTTGGTAGAAGAAATCCGCCCCCCTTTTTTCAACATTTCCAGCGAACCAACCCGGAAAATATGCTCTAAATTATCCCGCATTTCTTTTACAGCAGCAGTAATCTCCACTGCCGACTTATTGTCCTGGGCCAACTCGGCAGCTTTTACTACCAGCAAGCCATGTCCTCCAGAAGCAGCTTTCGAATCAATTACCGTTATCCGTTCACTATCAACTGCGTTTTGTGCCACCTGAACTGAATTATAAATTCCGCTTAACTGGGAAGAAAAACTAATATAAATTAATTGTTCGTTGCTTGCCAGCAAATCTGTGAATTTCTCGCGAAAAACATACGGCGTAATCTGCGACGTAACCGGTAATCCCTCAGTCTGTTCTAGTTGATTATAAAACTCTTTTGGTTCAATATCCACCCGATCTTTATATTCCTGACCTCCTATTTCTACCGATATCGGCAGCATTTCTACTTCATAGTCAGCTAATAAACTGTTCCCTAAATCACAACCACTATCGGTAACTATTTTCACCTGGTTCATCTTTCTTCCCCCCTTGAAGATGAAAAATTAAAATCCCGGCCACTTCTAGCCAGGATATTAACTAGTTAATTCTTGTAATTGATTAAAGGCTTCTGTTCTTAACTCTCCATAGCGGTCCCGGGAAACTTGTCGGGCTCGCGCTCTTGCTTCCTCCTCTATATCTAACCCTTCTTTCTCTGCGGATGATAATTTAATCAATTCTTCTAACTGTTCCCCGGTGCGAATCGCTTCATCAATTACTATACTACGCAGATCCTCCCGCAGATCTTTTATCTGCGGGCAAAGATTAACCTGCTCAGCTTCCGCATCAATTTGAAAGTAGCGCTGTAAACTATCTTCTGCAAACTGAACTTCATACTTCCCTTCCATCAGCATCCCCCCTTAAAACATCTTTAATTACCCGCCGGCAGTTCTTAAACCAAATTTTTTCCAGTTCCTCCTCCGTAAAGCCTGCTGTCTTTAATTCCGTCCACAGCTTCTCTATCTGCCCAATATTTCTTAATTCACTGCTGCCGGTAAAACCATCAAAATCAGACCCCAGGGCTATTACCTCTGAACCGCCCACCTGCTTAATGTGCTTAATATGGCGGACTACATCTTTTATGCGGCCTACTTTTCCCCGGCCGAGAAATTCCGGCACAAAATTAATCCCAATTACTCCTCCCGATTCAGCAATCAACTTAATTAAATCATCAGTCAAATTCCGGAAATGATCTTTTACTGCCCGCGCATTAGAGTGAGAAGCTATCACCGGAGCAGTTGATAATTGAACCGCTTCATAAACACCCTGATCCGATAAATGAGAGACATCAATCAACATCCCTAAGCGGTTCATTTCCTCAACTACCTGCCTCCCAAAAGGGGTCAAACCGCGTTCTTGGTACTGACTGCTTGTATTAGGATAGCCAATTCCATTCGGATACTGCCAAGTTAAAGTCAGTCCCCGAACCCCTAACCGATAAAAGTTGCGCAAATTAGAAAGTTGGCCCTGCAGAACTCCCCCTTCTTCAATCGTTAAAAACGCAGAAATTTTTTCGGCTGCTTGATTAACCTTTAATTCAGTAAAACTACGAGCCAACTCCAAACCACAGTGAGCATCAACTTCCTGGTAAAATTTATCCAACATAGTTAGGCAATATTCTAAAGGATTTGTCTCTGCTGCTACTTGTTCTTTAAGATCTACAAATAAAGCAAAAAATTGAGCAAGAGAATTAGCCTGCTGCAATTTTTCTAGATCAACACAATAATTATTATCAGCTAACCCAACTTGTTCATCACTGGCCAACAACTTACTTATCGTATCACAGTGTAAATCAATTAAATTCATTAAAGACATCCCCATTCTTTATTATTAATGTATGCTGCCCGAAATTATTTTGTGCTAGCAACCATATATGTTATTCTTGACATTTTACTTTTTTCCTCCCTACAAATAAGCAAAATACTTTCTAAATGAATTTTTATACCTCAGATACCTCTAACTTATAAACCACTAAACTTAATTCCATTTAAAAGTTAACTGCACAACACAGCACAACACAGCTATCACCTAAAATAACTAACTTTTTACAATAATCACCGCCTGTATTTCTTTATTAAACAGATTAAACGAATATTTTACCAGCTGCAGTCAATATTTATTCTTTTTCCTCCTCAGAATAACTAAATAAACCAGATTGCTGACAGATGGAAAATAAAGCTTGACTTTTTTCTTAAATTATCTTATTTTAACTGTGAGATTGGAGGAGATATCTATAATGTCTACCTTAAATAAACCTTTATCAGGATTTTTTTCTTCAAGCGTACCGCAATTTGAATGCTTTCAACGTCAGTACGGTCATTTAAAAATTTCTTCTCGAACCCATCAAGGAATTGAACCTATAGAAATTGATAAAATCATCGGTACTGTCGGTCGCTGTCAGAAAGAAGAAGATTTTAAAAAACTAACTAAAACAAACCGCTACACCAGAATTAAAGAAGCTATCCACAACCACGAACAGATGCCGGCTATTGAAGTCTATAAAGTTGAGAATGAATATTACATTGTAGACGGTCATCACCGAGTTATGGCCAGCAAAGAACTAGGACGGAAATTTATTGATGCTAAAATAACTGAATATAAGTTTGGCGAACCTAAAGACGAGCGCTACCACGGTTGCTTAAAAAGCAACTCTCGTTCCTGTGACCTACAAGGAGAACTAGACCGAAAAACAAAGTTGCTCCGATTAATTGATTCTCTTAATCACAAATTGCCTTATCGACAGATAATTACAGCCTGGTACGATACTGAATTGTTCCCCTGGTTTAATGAAGAAGAATTAAAAGAACTCATGGGCAGAAGAGATAAATATGATAACCAAAAATAATTTAAAGGAGATTCCCAATGAAAATATTACTCATAGCTGATAAAATCCACAAATCCCTGTATGATTATTTTCAAGAAGAGCGCTGGTCAGATATAGATTTGATCTTATCTGCCGGAGACCTCAAAGCCGGTTATCTATCTTTTCTAGTTACTCTAATCAAAGGAGCTCCCCTTTATTACGTCCGTGGAAATCACGATTCGGATTATAAACAAGATCCCCCGTTAGGCTGTGTGAATATTCACGCTCAAGTAATCAATCATCATGGGCTTACAATTCTCGGTCTAGAAGGTTCTCCCTGGTATGGAGGCACTGGTGTTGAATATAAAGAATGGGAAATGAAATGGGAAGTAGCTAAAAATATACCCCAATTTTTCTGGCATAATTGGCGGCAAGATATAGATATTATTCTAGCTCATTCTCCTCCTTATGACCTAAACGACGGAGATAACCGAGCACATAAAGGATTTCATATTTTCCGCTGGTTAATTGAAAAACTAAATCCTGACTATTTTATTCACGGCCACCAGCACTTATCCTATGGCCGCAATGAGCGAATAACAGAGTACCAAGGAACTAAAGTTATCAATGCTTATAAGTATTATGTCCTGGAAATTTAAAAAAGGTGTCAAGTGATCACTTGACACCTTTTTTAGTTGCTTAAATTTTATTTTTTTACAAGGCTGGTAACTAGTTAAAGGAATAATTTAACCGTTCAAAATCAATTCCTTCCTCCGTAACTAAATTCTCTGCTGCCTGAATAGTTTAGACCCGCCCGACAAACATCTCATGGGAGCCGGTAAGCACAGAATTAATTACCCTGCACTCAAAATTAAGGGGCGCTTCTGCTAATAAAGGCGCAGCAACTTCTGTGCCCTCCCCTATTTCTAACTCCAGTTTATTAATGTGTATTTTTCTAATCAAATTGTTCTATCGGACTAATGTATTATTAGCTATGGGCTGTGGTAGGTTAAGTTAATGACTACGATTATAAAATTTATATTGCCGTTGCTGACTATCTACTATAAGTATAAACTAAATTACCTTCTTTTTCAATATATTAATGGAATAAATGCTAAATTATTGAAGTTGTAAATTAGTTTCTGCCTTCCACTAAGGATTTTTTCCATCCGAAATTATAATTCTTTTGCCGGCAATTCAAGATCAGCATCATTCTCTTTGGCAAGTTCTAAAATTAATTTCTAATGCTTATCCCTTAACATTATATCCCCCATCAACGTGGATTACTTCCCCCGTTACTCCGGAAGCAAGTTCACTTAATAAATAAAGAGCAGAATCAGCTACTTCTTTTTGATCAATTAGTCTTCCTAAAGGAGCCTCATCTTTAAAGGCTCTCAGTAACTTGCGAAAATCTCCAATCCCACTAGCTGCTCTTGTTAATACCGGACCCGGCGATAAAGCATTAACCCGGATATTCTCTTCCCCCAAATCTTTAGCCAAATACTGTACCGAAGACTCCAAAGCTGCCTTCGCTACGCCCATAACATTATAATTAGGCATTACTTTTTCGCCGCCGTAATAAGAAAGGGTAATTGCTGCTGCCTCTCTGTTTTTCATCAGTGGATAAGCAAGTTGTAGTGCTTTAACATAGGAATAAACACTAATTTCCATCGTTCTAAGAAAACTATCCCGCTCAGTATCCATATATTTTCCTTTTAAATCTTCTCTCTTCGGTCCACCGGCAATAGAATGAACAATAAAATCAAGCTGCCCGCCAAAACTAGTTCCCACTTCCGAAAAAACACGTTCAAACTCCTGGTCACTTGTCACATCCAACTGATGGTAAGACTGAGCTCCAATCTCTTCAAACAGAGGAATCACTTCCTCACCTACCTCTTCATTTTGATAGGTAAAAGCTAATTCAGCTCCTTCTTCTTTTAATCGCTGCGCAATATTCCAGGCCATTGATTTTTTATTAGCCACGCCCATTACTAATCCTTTTTTTCCTGCCAGTAAATTAGCCACTACTTATTCCCTCCTAGTAAATATTATTTTACTTTAGTTGATAATAAATATTATCTCTCAATTTTATTTACTATAATTATATATTCCTTAACTTTTATTTAATTCCTTGTTTGAGTTAAAAAAATACTCCTTTCTCTGATTAAAATTCAATCTATACTTTTACCTGCTAATTAACTCTTTTCATAAATAATTTCTTCTCGGTATTGACTTTTTTCTTTTTATTCTACATAATAATAACGAACGTAACCATTATGTAGAAAAGTTGGGGGATAAAAATGAAAAAAGTATTAATTATTAATGACTCACAATTTGAGCGGAAAGTACTTGCTGATCTACTGACTGATTTGGGCAAAGAAGTAAGAACCACCGGAGAAAATAATATCAGCGGCAAATTAAAAGAATTTCAACCTAATCTGTTGATAGTAAACTTAATTATGGAGACTACTACTGGCAAACAGTTAATTAAGTCCGTAAAAAATAAATACCCCAACCTGACCTGTATTCTTTCTTCCTCAAACTCCATTTCTCTAGCTGACTATCAACAATATCAAGTAGATGCTGTCCTGCAAACTCCATTAGAAAAGGAAGAATTAGCCTCTACTTTAAATAAACTAGAGGGAAAAGCTGAACCGCAATCAAAAGAAAAGCAATCAGAAACTAATTATGTATTTTGCCCTTACTGCGGGGCTGAACTACCTCAAAATCAGTTCTCATTTTGTCCCCAGTGTGGAAAAAAACTATCAAATTATTAAAAGCGGTCGGCTTCCCGACCGCTTTTTTCATTAGTTTATATTATTTGAAATCAGCCAGTAACTCTTCCTTATCTGCTGGGTTCTCCTTACTTCCCACTAATGAACCATCGCTTAACTGCGGATGTTGATCCCGAAAAATAGGCCGTTCTTCTTGATAAATTATTCCTAAGGGAATTTCTGCCCCCCATTCTTCCGCCTTATTAACTGCCGCTTGATAATCAGTCGGATCATACTTATCTCCTAGCTGGTAAACTCGTTTGCTATACCACTGATAAGTATTAACTGAATTGAAGCTAACACAGGGTTGGAGGATATCTACCAGGGCATAACCGCGGTGCTCTAAAGCTTTTCTGATTAGTTTCTGCAGCTGTTCTTTTTCTCCTACAAATCCGCGGGCTACAAAACTAGCTTCCATTGCCACCGCAAATTTAATTGGATTAAATGGCCGGGCTGTAATTCCATTCGGCTGTACTCCCGTTTTCATTCCTTCTCCGGTGGTAGGAGAAGCCTGCCCTTTGGTTAAACCATAAATTTGATTATCATGAACTAAATGAGCCAAATCAGGATTACGGCGAATATTATGCAGAATATGATTTCCTCCTTCTCCATAAGTATCACCATCGCCCGACTCTACAATTACTTTCATTTCCGGATTCGCTATCCGCATTCCCAACGCCGGCGGTAAAGCCCGCCCATGTAAACCATTAAACCCATTTATATTAATATAATGGGGCATTTTAGCCGCCTGTCCAATCCCAGTAAACATCGCTACTTCAGAAGGAGCTAACTCCATAGCAGATAAAGTATCAACTAATACCTGCCGCAAAGGAAAATTTCCACAGCCAGGACACCAAGCAGTATCTCGATTTGGTTCGTAAGCTTCTTGCTCAACCATTATTGAATCACCTCTTTCTGTAAGCGGTGGTACAGTTCTGGCCCGTGAAACGGACGTCCATCGTACTTTAATAAATTATAGTCCGCTTCTTGACCTGTTTCCTGTCTAATTAACTGCGCAAATTGTCCTTCTGAGTTGCCTTCTACTACTACTAATTTAGGATTCTGCTGCAATAAATCAGCTAACCGTTCTGTAGGCAACGGCCAGACATCACTAAATGATAACAGACCAATCTCAGCTTCAGAGGCTAATTTATTGCGCGCTTCCAGCAAAGGACCGTAAGTAGAGCCCCAACTAACTAACAAATAATCTATCTTTTCCGGGCCTGCATACTTAGGCTCCTGCAGTTCTTCTCTAATTAACTTATCCACTTTACGCTGCCGTTTTTCTACCATCTGCTTTCTGGTAGCCGCATCTTCAATAATATACCCTTCTTCGTCATGTTCATCACTATCTACCATCACTGTGGCTCCCTCAATCTGTCCGGGATAAGCTAAGGGAGAAATCCCACTCTCAGTTATCTGATACCGCTGATAGTCAGTCCGGTTTGCTACCTCAGTAGCAGATAAATAGCCATTTTTAATCTCTAATTCTTCCAAATTAAACTCCGGTACATTCTGACTGGAATCTGCTAAAAACTGATCACTTACAATCACCACCGGCAGTTGATAGTTTTCCGCTAAATTAAAGGCCCTAAAAGTTTGATAAAAAGCATCTTCTACATTCCGGGGAGCAAGGACTACTTTAGGAAATTCTCCCTGGCCAGAATTAATAATAAATGACAGATCCCCCTGCCCAGTTCTTGTTGGTAATCCTGTTGCTGGACCAGGCCGCTGCACCTCAGCAATCACCAGCGGAAGTTCGGTGATGCCCGCCAGACTAAATCCTTCATTCATCAAGGAGAATCCGCCACCGGAAGTCCCCGTCATCGCGCGAAGACCGCTATAGGAAGCTCCTAAAGCCATATTAATAGCCGCCAATTCATCTTCAGCCTGCTCCACTGCAATTTCTAATTCATTTTCTTTGCCGGCTAAATAATTCATAATTCCTGTCGCCGGGGTCATCGGATAAGCCGAATAAAAATCCACGTCAGCTACTGCTGCTCCTAAACCTACCGCTTGGTTCCCGTTCAACAGCAGTTGGTCAGCAGATTGTTCAACTTCCGGTAAAGAAAATTTAGTCTCTACTTGTTGATACCCTTGTTCTAAAGCAGTTATATTAACCTCTTTAACTTCTTCTTTATTAGCAAAATACTCTCCTAACACCTGCCGAATAACCTGTAAATCAAGCCCTAACAGCTTAAATACTGCCCCCATAAAGACCGTATTAGCTGTCTTTTTATTTCCTGCTTCCTTGGCAATTTCTCCAGCCGGTAGAGAAATTAGTTGGGGATCAGTTTCTACTTCTCCATCATGTAAGATAACTCCCTCTTTTGTAACCCGCTGGGCATGAATATCAATGGTCTCTTTATTTAAGGCCACTAATATATCTTCTGCTGTAGTAGGAGCAGAAATCGGCTCGTCCCCGATCCGGAGATTCATGAAATTATGTCCACCTCGAATTCGCGACATATAATCTTTACTAGTATGCAGATTAAACCCTAACCTAAAAAAAGACTTTTTCAGAATATTCTGCACAGTTTTTAATCCTTGGCCCGCTTCGCCACCAATTACTAAATTAAAATTCACATTTTCCCCTCCTCTTAACTTTACTAGACTTCACTTAAGTAATTATCATTTTTAAAAATGATAATTATTACTAATTGGTAGAAGAATAAAAGCTGCCCCAAAGGCAGCTTTTATTTGCTACTCTACATTCTTATTTACTCTAATACAACTACTGCTTCCGGAGAGTTAACTCGGAAGGTAAAAGATTCAGTAAAGAAGAATTCTACTTGCTCGCCTGATTGTTCTTTAAATCCAATTGAAATATCCTGGCCGGCAATCAACTCAAAATCACCAGACCTATCCGGAATTAAAATTCCCCTATTTTCCAATAAAGGAGCAGCAATAATTTCTCCTTCAATCATTTCCTCTAAACGCTTTTTTACTGGATAACCTTGCCCGCTGGCCTTATATAACTGAGAGTATAATTTAGATCCTAACAATAAGTTATAAGGCCCTTCTATGCCTTCCTCTATTAGTTGAGAAATACCATCAGCTGCTGGCGAAATCAGATCTTCTCCCTCTATTTCTACCGGCGGCTGTTCAGCAGCTTCTATCATTCCTGTTATGACTGGATCTTCTAAACCATAAAATATAACATTATTTTCAGCAGCAGCTACTTTATTCGCGGCTTCTACAAGCGAATCACTATCTACATCTTCAGCTCCGCGGACTAAAGCTTCAATTTCTTCTAGTTCCATAGTAAAGGGTGCTTCTACTTCTAGCAGCGGCAGTACATGTCGTTTAGAATAATCAACATCAAAAGTTGGCCCTTCCACTTCTACTCTTCGACCTGTATTTACAGCAGCAAAATCAATTCCTTTAGGCCCCACAAAATCAACAGTTTTGCGGCCAATTAACTTAGTCTGTAAAATTTCCTCAGCTTCTTCTTCAATAAATTGCCAGGCTTCTGGGGTAATAGGCGCTAAATCTCGTTTTAAATTACTCATTTTTTCTTGCCTCCTTACTTTTTTAATCCTTTAATACCTAATGATTGACCATTAGGTTCTGTTTCTTCGCTTTCTTCGCCTTCCTCGCCTCCTTCACCTTCTTCTAGCGCAGTAATCTCTCCTTCAGTAAACAAAAATTCTCTTAAAAATTCATCCCACTGCGGATAATTGCGGCGAAGCCACTCTAATCCCATACAGGCATGTTCTATTTCTTCATCCCGATTATGTTCCACTATTTTCTGCACTTGCTGCTCATTGGTAGCTGCAGCACGCTGGTGGTACCAATCTACCGCTTCTAATTCCTCAATCACACTCTGGATCATGCGGTGAAATTCTTGCGTTTCTTCCGGTAGATTATCTTCATGAAATCCTTCATTAGCCATTATTCTCCCTCCCTATTAATAATCATTATCAACTATATTCTACCACAATCTCTCTTCCCTGTCAAACTTCTTCGTACTACTCACACTAAATATTCATCCAGTTCCACACTTTACTTTCTTCATCAGCTAACCAATATTCATTTTGGGTCATGTAATATAAGACATTCTGTAAAGATTCCTGGTGTTTGTTTTCTTCCTCCATTAACGCTTTTAAAAATTCTATTTCTGTCTCATCATCACTTTCTTTTACCATCTCTTGATACAAATTATATATTTTCTTTTCCATCTCCATTGCCTGTTCATAAACTTCTACCTCTTCTTCTTTCCAGGCTTCCTGCTCTTTGTCTGATAAATTCTCAAATACTTCTTTTATTTCGGTTTCGATATTTTCATGCTGAACATCTTCACTAATAATTCCCTTACCTTCAGCTATTTCCTGAAAAGTTTCTTTGTGGTCTAACTCCTGTTGGGCTAAACTTTCCAGTACAGATTTACTTAACTTATTGTCAGTTTCCGCAGCTGCCTGCTTATAATACTCATATCCTTCCTCTTCTAACTTGACAGCTAATTCCAAAGAATCACTTGTTATTGTCATCTTTTCCCCTCCTAAATTTGTTGATATGATTTTATTATTATTATTTACTTACTCGCTCATAATACACAAATTTTTCTACTGAAAAACGTTCAGGCCTATTTTTTTCTACTTTTTTCTGTTCTGTAGATAAATCAGAATCAATCTCATCAGCTTTACCGCTAATAACCAATCAAAATTAATTACTGCTATCATTATCTTTAAATATTACATCTCATATTCCTGCAAATATTTCAAAAAATAATAATAGATTTAATTAAAAGCGGAATTTGGCCAGTTGAATCCCTTATTTTTTGTGAAAAAATACATACACTACTTAATACTAAAGTAAAAGGAGGTTGGTACTATTACTAATAATTCTAACTTAAAAGAAGGGATTATTCCTACTGCTGTAGGTGCTTTGGTAACTGGAATAGGAATCAGTATTCGTTCTAATAAACCAAAATTGGGCTGGGGGATTACCGGTTTTGGATTAGCTCACATGCTGTTAGGTACTTTTGATTTAGTTGATAAATCAGACCGCCCCGGCATTCAGCCTACCTCCCAAAATTCACAACACCATTAATCTCTATTTTTAGGGGCCTTTTTCGGCCCCTATTTACATATTTATTTTCTAATTCAATTCCAATTTCTA
>CAYFUT010000003.1:0-54565 GCA_964346395.1 uncultured Halobacteroidaceae bacterium | reverse complement strand
GGCCTTTTTCGGCCCCTATTTACATATTTATTTTCTAATTCAATTCCAATTTCTAGTTGACAAATGGCCAAATAAGTTATAAAATTATAATAGTAATAATTACTAATAAAGGAGTGAGTTATTTATGGTTGAGAATGAAATGACAGAACAAAACCTTAAATCCGCTTTTGGCGGCGAAAGCCAGGCTTATCAACGCTATCAAGTCTGGGGCGACGCAGCAGCTGAAGAAGGTTATTCCCATGTAGCTTTATTATTTGAAGCTATTGCTTATGCAGAAGAAGTACATGCCAGTAATCATTTTGAGGCTCTAGCTAATAAAGAGGGAGACGACTTGGTTACTTCCGCAGCCGGCTTTGGAATCGGCTCTACCGCTGAAAATTTACAGGGAGCTATTGAGGGAGAAACTTTTGAAATTGAACAGATGTATCCTACCTACCATCTAGTAGCCAGTGACCAGGGAGAAGACGATGCACTAAAGTCTTTTTATTATGCGCTAGAAGCAGAAAAAATCCATGCTAACTTATTTGCTGAAGCTAAAGAAGCAGTAGAAGCAGGAAATGACTATGAATTAGAGTATGTTAGTATCTGCGAAATCTGCGGCCATACAGTAAAAGATGGTACTCCGGATAAATGTCCAATCTGCGGAGCACCAAAAGAAGAATTTAAAAAATTTAAAAATTAAAGGAGGTACTAATTAATGAGTAAATATAAGATCCAGTCCGCTGAAAATCCAGAAAGTACATTAGAAAAAAAACACATTCCTCTGATTGAAGCTCCTGATACAGTAGAAGCAGGGGAATTTTTTGAAGTTACAGTCAAAATGGGGAACGGCATTGATCATCCAGTAGAAAAAGACCATTTTATTCAGTATGTCGAGTTATATGCTGATTATTATCAAGTTGGACGATTAACTTTTACTCCGGAAATGAAGCCAGAAGCTACTTTCCAAATCAAACTGGAAGATTCTTGTACCCTTCGGGCTTTTGAATTCTGTAATCTGCACGGCCAATGGGAAGCCAAAAAAGAAATTACAGTAGAATAATTTTACCAAAGAGTCGGGAGCAGATCCCGACTCTTTAATTTTTTATTTTTATCTGCTGGGGAGTTTTTACAATAATTTCGGGCGCACCCTTATATTGTTTAACTTTACCTCTTACTCTAACTGATTTATGTAAATAAAACTCGGCTGGATTAACCTCAAATTTGTATTTGTCGGAAGCAAATATAACTGCAGTAAAAGTATCCTCATAATCTTCAGCAAAATTAAGAAAAACTGCTTCCCCTGAATCATAAGTACTAACTACTTCTCCTTTGACCCTCACTCGCTGCCCAATATATTCCCTAGCTTCTTGCCAGGAGACTAACGGCAATTCCTCGTTCTCTTGTAGCAGTTCTTCCTCCCATAGCCCCCGCTTTTCTTCTCTTGCTTCCTCTATTAACTGAGTAAACAGATTAATATACTGAACATTGGGCGGAATAGTTAATAATTTTGCATAACCATCATGTAATAACTGCGCATTAAAAAAAGTTCCATCTTTCTTAAATATATAAGCTAAAATGCGGTCATATTGATCCCGTTTCTGTACATCATATTCTAAATAGATCGTCTTCCCTGCTAATTGATGTTTAGTAAATTTAGTTGCCTGTTTACCATAGTATTCCACTGGTTTTGATGGATGTTTAGTTTCCGGCGTATCCACCCCTATTAACCTGATTGTCCGTTGGTCAGCAGTCTTAATTGTGTCTCCGTCTATCACCCGGGCTACATGTGCTTTCTCCAATTCTTTTATTTCCGCTTGCTCTGCCTGAAGTTGGTCATCAATCTCCAGCGCCCAGCCGGTCATTGCAACTAATAATAAAATTACTACTAATCCTAAAATGGATAATCTATATTTCATATTTCTCATCCTTTCACCTAAAAAACCAAAAAGTTTATTCAGTCATTTGAAAGTGAAAAATTATAGTTTACTGTTTAACCAATCAATTAATAATTTAGATTCCTTATATTTGTTATTAGCAAAGAAAAGTTCTACTAACTCAGAATGATGAGCCTGGTCAATAATTTTTAACTGCCCAGTTTCCTTTTCCTGTCCATTTAATTTCTCCAGAAAAGACTGAGGACTTTCTACTTCCACCAACGGATCCTGCTGCCCATGAAAGCATAAAACTGGAACTTCTTCCTCTCCACTCAAATAATTAATCGGGTTTGCCTCCGCTTCATCTTCCGGCTCGGCCAAAAAATTAGCTAATAATTGGCGTCCTTCTTTAGTCTGACAGACAGATAAATCAAGCGGCCCACTAATAGACACAAAACCGGCCAAATTATCCTGACTAATCTGATATTCTGCCTGCTGGTGCTGATTAAAGGCCAATAAAGCCCCTAAATGCGCTCCTGCAGACTGTCCAACTATAAAAACCTGATCAGTATTTACATTATACTGAGAAGCAGTTTTAATTCCCGCCTTAAAAGCAGCAAATACATCATTCATTTGAGCCGGAAAATTAAATTCAGGGGCTAACCTATAACCCGGTAAAATAGTAGAAAATCCTTTACTAGCAAAGAAATTCCCAATAAACTTAAAAAACTCAGGGTCTCCCATTCTCCATCCCCCGCCGTGAAGAAAAAATAACAAACAGTCTTTTCGGTTCTTTTTCGGCTCAAAATACATTAAATACTGGTCTTCATAATCACCATAATCAATTATTCTAAACTTATCTTTTCCTGTAATATTGTGATAAATAGCCTTCATTAACAAAAGTGGTAGTGATAACTTTTCTTCCCACTGCTGTTGAAGCATTTAATCACTCCTTTCTTTCTGATTAACTAATCCCTCTGATACCAAATCTATCAACAAATCCATTATCTCAGACTAAATATTTTCTATTTAATACATTCGTCTCCTTCCAAATCAACAATTCTTCTATCTTTAGTTCGCCAGATATAATCTCGGGGCGAGATTTTTAATCCTTGATATATCTTTTTCTGCTGACTTTTATTAATATAAATCTGATAACCGTCTTGTTACCTACAATTAAATCATAATCTGCATATTCTACTATAAATGGTTCCTCTATCTGCTGCCAAATAACTAGTAAATTATCAATTTCAAATTTCAAATTATAGCTATAATAATCTTTCCAAAAAATACAAGGCAGCTTAGTAAATAATAAATCCCTACATCATAACTTTCATATGTAATTCCTCCTCAACTATTTAACCTGTCATTACTTTATCATAAAAAATATTATTTTCCACTTTTTTATTTCTATCCATTCATTTGGAAGCCTTTTTATTTTATAAAAATATTTTATAAACGTTTTCAACCGGGAGATGATAAAAGCGGCCTAGCGGCCACTTTTCTAAACCTGAGCTGTTTTTACTTCTTTATATAATTGATTTAACTCTGCTTCACTTAAAAAACCTTTTGAAGCTGAAGTAGCTCCTACTTTATAGGAAGCAAACACTACTGCTTTGCGAATAGATAAATAAGGGTTCTGAGTTTTATTATAAAAATAAACAAAAGCAGAAAATAAAGAATCTCCTGCGCCTACAGTATTAACTACTTCTCTAGTTCTTACTGCCGGGAATCGCCGCAGAAAATCATCCTCCTTAACCGCCAATAAAGCTCCTCTTTCTCCTAAGCCAATCACTATAATATCTGTATCATATTTAGTCTGCACTCGACTAGCCCATTCTTCCGGAGAACAAGGCAACTCTTCATCACTCATAAATAATATATCAGCTGCAGCCATAAAGTCTCGATTATAATCATCATCAAGTTCAGAAATAGTATGCACATCAGTAGCAATCGTTTTTCCTAATTCTTGCGCCTGATTAAGAAAAGGGCGGGAAAAATTTATATTACATAAACAAACTAAAGAAGCTTCTTTGACTATTTCCGAGAAAAATTTAACCGGATAATCCTTCTGCTGAATATCTTTTAAATCAGTATGATTCTGCCGTTTACCTTCTTGATCATAAATAATAACAGACTGCGGAGTTTCTGTTAAATACTCTAAAATATATTCTGTACTAAGCCCCTCTTTCTGTAAAGTATATTCGACTGTCTGCCCTGCTAAATCATCTCCTACTAATGACAGTAAATCAACTTCAGCGCCGAGAGTATTTAAAGCTTTAGCAACATTATATCCAACTCCCGAAACAGCACTATCAATCCCAAAAAAAGAATAATTAGTCGGGTTATATTCTAACGGAAACGAATCTATTTGTAAAGTAGTTTCAATATTAACCAAGCCTGACACTAATATTTTATCCACATTATCCCTCCCAATTAATATTTATTTCTAATCTGCCTTTTGTCTCTCCTATAGGATTTCCCCAAAGTTTAATTTTATTCTCTACTTTTCAGTTTAGCTGAATTTATTTATTATCCCCTTCAGTTCCAAAAGAAACCCCTATGGTTAATAATCCATAGGGGAAAATAATTTTGATTTATTTTTGGGGAGATCGATATTTAAAATACAACCCTCCTAAAGGCGGTAGGGTAATACTAATGGAATGATCCCGATTTTGAATTGCTATCTCTTCTGATTCTATTCCTCCTAAGTTCCCTTCATTACTACCCCAATAAAGATCGGAATCCGTATTTAAAATCTCTTCATAAAAGCCTGACTTGGGCACACCCACGCGATAATTATCTCGTTTTACTGGCGTAAAATTAAATACACAAACTATTAACTCATCAGGCTCTTTTCCCCTCCGAATAAAAGAGATAATACTATTTTGTGCATCGTGAAAATCTATCCATTCAAACCCTAATGGTTCAAAATCAATTTCCCAGAAAGCATTTTGCTTCTGATATAATTGATTTAAGTCAGTAATAAAATCCAACATTTTCTGATGAGGTTCATATTCCAAAAGATGCCAATCTAAACTAGCAGTAGCATCCCATTCTGTCCACTGGCCAAATTCACCGCCCATAAATAATAACTGTTTGCCAGGATGGGCATACATATAAGAATAATATAAACGTAAATTAGCAAATTTTTGCCAGAAATCACCCGGCATCTTATCCAACATAGAACTTTTTAAGTGCACAACTTCATCATGCGAAAGTACTAACATGAAATCTTCATCAAAGGCATACATTAACGAGAAAGTTAAATCACTATGATGATATTTCCGGTGAATAGGCTCCTTCTTAATATACTCTAAGGTGTCATTCATCCAGCCCATATTCCACTTTAAAGAAAAACCTAACCCGCCTAAATAAGTTGGCTCCGTCACTCCCGGCCATGATGTTGACTCTTCAGCAATGGTTAATACTCCCGGAAATTCATCGTGGGTTAAACTATTGAATTCTTTAATAAATTCAATTGCATCTAAATTCTCGTTGCCCCCATATTTATTGGGAATCCATTCTCCATCTTCGCGTCCGTAATCAAGATAAATCATAGAAGCAACTGCATCTACTCGAAGCCCATCAATATGAAACTTTTCAAGCCAATAAAGACCATTGGCAACTAAAAAGTTCTTTACCTCATTTCTTCCATAATTAAAAATATTAGTTCCCCAGTCCGGATGTTCCCCTAAGCGAGGATCCAGATGTTCATACAGAGCTGAGCCATCAAATCTCCGTAATCCATGGTCATCTTTAGGAAAATGGCCCGGTACCCAGTCCATAATCACTCCAATATCATGCTGATGAAACTGATCAATCAAATACATCAAATCTTCAGGCCGCCCAAACCTACTGGTAGCAGCATAATATCCCGTTACCTGATAACCCCAAGATTCATCAAGTGGGTGTTCACAAAGCGGCATTAATTCTACATGGGTATAATTATGTTCCTTTACGTATTTAACTAAATCATCTGCTAATTCCCGATAAGTTAAAAACCTTCCGTCATCTTCCGGTACTCTAGCCCACGAACCTAAATGTACTTCATAGATTGAAATTGGTTCTTCTAGCCAGTCAGTTTCCGCTCTTTTTTCTAGCCATTCTTCGTCTTGCCAGTCATATTTGTTATCAATTTCATAAACAATAGAGGCAGTTTTAGGTCTTAATTCCGAATAAAAAGCATACGGATCTGATTTTTCCATTAAATCATCATTTTTAGCTTGAATTTCAAATTTATAAACTTCTCCTTCTTCTACCCCAGGAATGAAAATTTCCCAAACTCCTGACGAACCCAAAACTCTCATCTGATGAACTCGACCATCCCAATTATTAAAATCTCCAACCACACTTACTCGTTCTGCTTCCGGAGCCCAGACTGTAAAATGAGTACCTATCACTCCATCTGCTTTTTTTATATGAGCCCCCATTTTTTCATAAATTTCATGGTGGTTTCCTTCATTAAACAAATGACGGTCATATTCTGATAAAATCGGCAAAAAAGAATACGGATCTCTAGTTTGCCAGGCATCTTCGTCATAATTTTCAAACTTTAATTCATAATTAAAAACTTCTTCCGCTTCTATCTTCTGCTCAAATAACCCCTCCTCAGCTATTTTTTCTAATTCTACTTGCTTTCCTAACTTATCCGCGGTAATAAATACTTTCCGAGCTCTAGGCTTAAAAGCTCTAACTACCACCGCTTCTTTTCCCTCGATGGGATGCATCCCTAAAATAGAAAACGGATTATGTGCATCAGCATTTACTATTTGACTAATCTTTTCTTCACTTAAAATTGCCATAACCAAACCTCCCCAAGAAAATTTAATATACCAGCTATTTATTATTTTTCTATCTATATATTTTAATTCCTGCTTTGAATAAAATACTTATTTTTAAACATCCTAAACTGCATTATTCCTACCCTTTATCTTTTTCATTTATCATTTTCCATTTTTATTTATTCCCCCTAAATTAATTTTTACTTTATTGTTATAATTATACTAGTTACAACTAATTTATTTCATTTAGCTGCGGGCCAACTGTTCTTATCCAAACTGCCCTACTTTTAACTAAGTACTTTTTCTATACTTATATATAAATTATTACTTAAATCAATTTCAAATTTCTCATCCATACTCGGCATATCCACAACCCTTACTACCGGCCGCAGTTTATTATTTTCATTAACTTCTGTAACTACTGCCTCAGCACCAATGCTCAACTTTAATCGGGTACCTACCGGATAAGGTGTCACTACTTCCAGAAAAATTTCAATTAAGTCACGGTCCATTTTATTTTTAGTAAACCGAGTATATAAAAACTCAATTACCTCTTTTACATGTAAAGCATCCCGATAAACACGTTCGTTAATCATCGAATCAAAAACATCTACGACAGCTACTATCCGAGCATACTCACTAATAAATCGTTTTTTAATTCCCTTTGGATAACCTGACCCATCACAGCGTTCATGATGTTCATAAGCTACTCTTGCCGCCCGTTCTGGCACCCCATCTAATTCCTTTAACAGTTCATACCCTTCTACCGTATGTTCCTTAACCTGTTCAAACTCCTCTTCCGTTAATTCCCCCGGTTTATCTAAAATTTCAGAAGGAATTTGTGCTTTCCCTATATCATGTAAAAATGCTCCTAACCCCAAAATTTTTAATCTTTCTTTCCTATAACCTAACTTTTTACCCATTACCAGAGAAAGTACTAATACATTTGAAGAATGAAAGAATAACTCATCCTCCAGTAGTCTAATATCTTTTAAATTATACAGCAAGTCATCATTATTAGAAATCATGTCCACTACATTCTCCACTAAATTCATTATTTCTTTCCGCTTATTTTTATTAAAATTCATCTTTTCTGATTTATTAATTTTTTTGATGCAGCCGCGGGCAATTACTACTGCTTCCTGTTTTACTCGTTCCGGAGCTACTTTAATCCGCTTTTGATGTTTAGAAGTAGTTTCTTTATCAACAGCAGTTTTAATATAAACCCGCTTAATTCTTAATTTTTTTAACCTGTTTATATACTCAGTATTTAATTTTGTTCCTTCTTTAAGTAGAGTTACCCCTTGGGAAGTATAAATTTCCTTAGCCAATACATCTCCCGGCTCCAATTCCGAAGTCTGCACTAACTTCATATAACTACTGCCTCCCTTCTAATTAATCTTCCTGCTTTCCTACAAAATAATTATTAAAATTCTTATTACTACATTTTTCTTCTTCACTTTCAATCACCTCACATTTTATTAACTATCTCTATTACATTTATTCCATTAATTTTGTAAATTTCCTTTTTTTTAAACCAAAAAAAATAACAAGCCGCCAATTGGCGGCTTATACTGTAAAACCTATATCTGCACATTAACTTAAAATATATTTTTTTAATTATTTTATGTTTTCCATTACTGTAGGCACAAATGCTTTGAACCTCCAAATTACTAAACTCTAGTTTTAATTAACGTACATAATATTTAATTTCCCCACAATTCACTTAAGCGGCGAGCTATTTCTTCTCCGGATAATTCCTCCGGCCACAAATTAATCTCTGTTCCTTCCCGCATTGCAGAAGCTAAATTATAAAATATCTGCTTGTCATCCGTAAATTGACCAATCAATTCTTTAATTTCAGCCCGCTTTGTGGTTCCATCATACGGACAACTGCTAGCCAAAGGTTCCCAATCTAACAACTGAGAATTGGCCTCTACAATTTCCTGCTCCCGCATATAAACCAAAGGTCTAATTACATAAATTCCTTGCCTACTTAAATAGCTTTTCGGTTCAAAAGTCTTTATCTGACCGGAATAAATAATACTCATTAAAAACGTTTCTACTGCATCGTCATAGTGATGACCGTAAGCGATTTTATTATGATCTGTTTGCTCCATAAATTCTCCAATTGCTCCCCGGCGAAAATAAGAGCATTTAGCACAGGGATTATTAGTCCCTTCAGCCTGAACTGCCTCGGCTATTCGGGTCTCTTCTACATAATAAGGTACTTCCAGTTGAGCACAAAACTCACGCAAAGGAGTATAATCTACTTCTTCTGTAAAACCTAAATCAACCGTTAAAGCAGCTAAATCAAAATTAACCCCTAAATATTTTTGGAAAACAGCTAAAGCATATAACAAAAAGGAACTATCCTTGCCGCCGGAAAGACCTACTAAAATTTTATCTCCTGCTTCAATTAACTCAAATTCAGCAATTGTCCGAGCTATCTTGCGATTATAATGTTTAGGTAACGACAAATTCATCCATAACTCCATCCTTTAATTAGCTTACTTTAAACTTCAGTCAGTTTAAGCAAAAAATTTAATAGTTGTTTTAACTTACAACCTTGCTGATTAATTAATCTTCTAATATCCGCCACAATTCATCTTCAGGAACTGAAGTTAACTGCCTACTTCCTACAGGTTGATTAATTATTCTCTTATCAGTAGTTATAGTTCCAATTACCGTACTTTTAATCCCCTTTTGGGCCAACTCAGCTACTAATTCTTCTCCCTCGGGAGTAGTTAAAATCATCATTCCAGAACCAATTAATTGATAAGGATTTAATTCTAAAGCCTCGGTAACTGCCTGAGTAGTATCGTGAACCGGAACTTGCTCCTCATTAATTATAAAGCCTACTTCAGCTGCTTCAGCCAATTCATAGAGGGAACCATACAGTCCTCCTTCAGTCACATCATGCATAGCATTAACACCTAATTCTGCTCCCAACATTCCTTCAGGAATAACACTAATATCCTCAGCTAATTCTTGAGCTGCTTTTAAAAGAGACTCCTCTACTCCCGCTTCCACTAATTGAGCATAGAAGTCAGTAGCTAAAATAGAAGTCCCTTCCAGGCCAGTCCACTTAGTAACTATAACTTTATCACCTGGTTTTGCCCCACCAGAAGTTACATATTCATCATGGCCAGCCTTCCCCAAAGCAGTACAGGAGACCAAAGGTTTATTCACCACTTCCGTAACCTCGGTATGCCCGCCTAAAATATCAACTCCTAATTCTTGAGCTGCTTGATTGATATCCTCTACGACTGCTACCATCTCTTCCTGACTAGTTTCCGGGGGTATTAGCAGCACCTGCTGAATACCAATCGGCCGCGCTCCATTAGCTGCTATATCATTACAGGCAACATTAACCGCTAAACTACCCATCCCTGCTTCTACTCCCGTAATCGGGTCAGTAGAGACTACCATAACAAACTCACCGCAATCTAAGACTGCTGAATCCTCTCCTACCATTGGTCCTACTAAAGTTTCAGGATTTCTAGTTTCAATCTTATCTAAAACTAATTCTTTTAATTCACTGATGCTAACTTTACCTGCTTTCATTTTAACCACCTTTTCTTAGTCCGTAAAAATCTCCAATAAATTAGTTTTCAATAAGGCATAAACTAAGGGAACGGCAATTACAATTCCGCCTACTGCCTGAATGATATTCCCAGAAATATTGCCTAACGCAGATATTAGCCCACTCTGAATTATAGTCAGTGCCTGATTGATATTCTGCGGCGCTAAGTTTAACACTTCTTTCCAGTTAATCAAAAATATAATCGAGGCAGCTAAATAATAGCCAATTATCATCCAGCCCCCACCAGTGACCATCGCTAACCAATCCCGCTTAGCTAAACTAGTTTTATCCTTTTGCTGCTGCGCAATCTTACCCACAATCAAACCTTCTAAACTTTTAATCAATAAAGTAGGCAATGCCCAATGCACATATCCATTGAATAAATCAGCCAATCCCGAACCAATTCCTGCTGCTACTGCTCCCAAAGTTGGCCCGAATAAAATTCCAATTAAATAAATCATACTATCTCCAATATGGATATATCCATTAGCAGCTGGTAAGGGTATTTTGATTACCATAGTCCCAATAGTTACTAAAGCAATTAACAATCCTCCCCAAGCTAATTTCTTAGTTGAATACCGCATTTACTAACTCCTCTCTAGCAAAAATCATTTTAAACCTCTAAAAATTAACCAGCATTCCTGCCTTAAGTTCCTCTGCTTTTTCCTGGCCTACTAAATATTCAACCAATTTAATAGCAAACTCCACAGCTACTCCCGGGCCACGCCCGGTTACTAAATTCTTATCCACAACTACTCGATCCTGTTGATAAACACAAGAAGGTAGTTGTTCTTCAAAGCCTGGATAACTAGTAGCTGGTCTTTCAGCTAATACTCCTGCTTCCTCCAATACAATAGGAGCAGCACAAATAGCAGCTACTAACTTTTTCTGTTCATTTAGTTTTTGCACCAACCTTCTTACCCGCTGGTCATCTCGTAAATTAGCTGCTCCCGGCATTCCTCCAGGGAGTACAATGCCGTCAAAGTTCTGAGCATTAATTTCTTCAATATTTTTATCTGCTTCTATAATAATTCCATGATCTCCCCTGACCTGCAGGTCCTCTAAAGCAGCAGTAATCACTTCTACTCCTGCTCTCCGTAAAACATCAATATTCGTAGTTGCCTCAATTTCTTCAAATCCATCCGCCAGTGGAATTACTACTTGACTCATTTTTCAATCACCCCTTGCTTATTATTAGCAAATAGATCAACGCCTATAATTATTCATTAATTTAACCTACTGCCCCTCACTATACTTTCTTTATTTTATCTAAAATTCCTGGAACTAATTCTTAAATAAATATTTTTAACCTGGACAATAATAAATTCACTCAGTTAAAGTGAACAAATAGCACACATTTTTATCTTAATATGTATAATTTCCTACTTATAACTACAAACTATGAACAAAAAGGAGATAATAATTATGGAGAAAATATTTTCTCATATTTTGTCAGCAGTAATCAACTTTCTTCTTTATCTGCTTCTTATTTCTTTTGGACTTACGCTTAGTTATTCCCTTTATCAAGCATTTACAAACTTAAATTCTTGGTCGCAGATGATAAAGTTGCTAGCGGATTTACAAACATATTTACCGCAACTAAATAGTACTATAAACTATATTTTTTGCGTTTAGATTGTTTATTAGTTAATTTGTCCTTGATTAAATAAGGTAGATAAAGCACTAAAAACAAAATAACTGCTACTAGTTCTAAAGTTATAATGTACCAGGGCCAACTTCCGAAATAATCCAGCAGCGAAAACCCCGGCGGTTTATGAGCTAAATAAAAATAATTGCCCCCAGTTAGCCAATTAACAGCCCCAATAAACGGCAGTAAAAAATTTAAGCCAATTAAAGTTTTTAAGATTGAATTTAAATAAGGCCGATACCCCTTAATAAAAGTCATATATAATACAGCAGTTACCATACCTCCATGCCCAATAAAAAATTTCAAAAAACCAAAATGCGGAAAACCATAGGGCAAATCCGGGGTGATTAAAGCTGGGATTGAAGCCCCCAAAGCTATAAAATAAGTAATTTGAAACAATCGTTCTTGATTAAAAATTAAAGTAAAAGCTGTTAGAAAAGCTGCTAATCTACATAAATGCAAAGGTAAGGAAATACCCCAATCCCAGATGCCAGCAGCCCAATACCAGATAATTAACAGGATTTCCCCTGCCAGCAAAACTCCACCTAAAGTATAGCGAAAATACTTATCTACTCGAGGATTGAAATTTCTCTTTAGTCCCATTAACAAAATAATATTTAATACTACTAAAAGCAATAATGTATATAAGTGAACTGTAGAAAATACTTCAAGTCGTTCTGGATAAGTAGGGGCTAGATAATCTGGCATGTTACTCCTCCTTTATTAATTTTTCTAGTTTAATTATAACAAAACCTAATTAAAACGCAAAAAAATAAACTGTATAGTTGTTTTAAAAAAAGAGTAATAGTTAGTCTAATTTAAGTTCATAATCATCAGCTTCCGCTGTTAATTCTATTTGTATTCCCTCCCTTTTTAATCTAGCCTTTAATCTATTTTTTATTTTCTGCTTTTCCACCCCATTTACTTCATAGCCTGCTTGTTTTAATTCAGCAATTACTTTTTCTAAAATATCATCAAGTGTAGTTAAAGATTTGCTGGCTGGAAACACCAGTAAAACAGCATCAATTATATCATCTACTTCCTCTAAAACCAGTATCCCCCGCCGAAAATACTTATCCCAACCTGGTTTGAAACTAACTAAAATAACTACCACCGCTGATAATAATCCCAACGCATTAATTACAGCTGCCAAACCAACCTCCACTCTCAATCCCCTCCTTTAGTCTGTCTAGGCTTCTCAACAAGGATACTAGCTTCCCGCCGCATCGTAATTAGCTTTACTTTGCTCGCATCACTGCTAAATCAGTCCTTCAAATTGAAGGGTAGATAGCGATTACTACTTTTTTAGCCGAGAAGCCTCTAGCCCTCTAATAAACTTGCTGCTTGTAATTTATGTTCAATAAATTACTTTTGTGATTATTTAGGCTTGAAAAAAAGATAAAACTATATTATCATTATATTATGATAATACGATATAATGATCTTTAGGAGGGATTCTGATGAAAACTTATGATTTAATAGTTATCGGTATGGGCCCTGCTGGAATGGCAGTTTCCGCTATGGCGTCCAGCATGGAACTAGATGTTTTAGGGGTAGAAAAACACAAAATCGGCGGAGAATGTTTAAATTACGGCTGCATTCCCAGCAAAGCATTATTAAAAGCAGGGGAAGCACACGCAGTCAGTCAAAATCTAGCCAAATATGGGATTGAATTTGCAGGAGAGACAAAAATTCAAGACCCAATGCAAATAGTTCGCGATAAACTAGATACAATCAGCGGCTCTAAAACAATGAGTGCTTTTGATCGGGTTGATTTAATTTTAGGGGAAGGAGCAGCAGAATTTGTCGGCGAAAAGACAATCGCCGTCAACGAAGAGAAATATCAGGCTGATAAAATCTTTATCGCCTCCGGTAGTGAACCCTTCATTCCCCCTATTCCCGGAATTGAAGATGTTCCCCGCTTAACTAATCTGAATTTATTTAAACAAGAAGAAATCCCAGCCCGCTTGACTATTATCGGCGGAGGCGCTATCGGCAGCGAAATGGCCCAAGCTTTTGCTCGGTTAGGCTCAGAAGTAACTATTGTTCATATTGATGATCACTTGATTCCCACCGGCGACCAAGAAGCAGCACAGGTACTAGAAGATAAATTTAGTGAAGAAGGAATTCAAGTCTACAATAACACCGGCATCTCACAAGTAGAAGAAAAAGACGGTACCATTTATACTCATACTGAAGAAGAAACCATTGCTTCCGATAAAATTCTAGTAGCAGCCGGTAGAAAACCTACCGTTAATTCACTAAATTTAGAAGCAGCAGGTATTGAATACGATCAACAAGGAATTAAAGTCGACCAAAAAATGCAGACCAATATTAAAGGAGTTTATGCTGTCGGAGACTGTAATGGGCAAGCTCTTTTCTCTCATGCAGCTATGCACCAAGGAATGATTGCCTTAATGAATGCCTTGAATCCGCTTCCGCTGGGCAAATTCAAACGTGATAAATATGTAGTTCCCTGGTCTGTTTTCACTACTCCCGAAGTCGCTCAAGCCGGCTTAACGGAAGCAGAAGCAGAAGAAAAAGGAATCAATTATCAAGTCATCAAAGAAAAATATGAAGACTACGGCCGTGCTATCGCAGATGGCAAGCCAGAAGGATTTGTAAAAGTCATTACTAATAAAAAAGGAAAAGTTTATGGCGCCACTATTGTCGGAGAATCAGCCAGTGAACTAATTCATGAATGGGTAATGGCTATTCAGAATGATATTAAATTATTCGATATTATGATGATGCAGCATTCCTTTCCTACTATTTCCTTGATGAATAAAAGAATTGCTGAACAGTGGATGATGAATAAAACAGATTCTGATTTTGTGCAAAAACTGGCTAAAACTTTTATTTAGAGATTAAACTAGCCCGCCGAAAATCCGGCGGGCTTTATTACAATAAATAATTTTACTGGGCTTATAGAAAAATTTACTCTTATATTTTTATTCTTTTAACTCCTTAATATCTGTTTACAGTCCTAAATTAACAGAATTGCTCGCTAATATTCTTTCTAGTGCTTTCACAAGCACCGGCACTAAAACTAACTGCAGTACAATTCCTACTAACCCAGTCATAACACTACCCTTGATTAGTAAAAACGGAGCCTTCTGTAGGATAAACCAGCCCGCTAAACCAAATATAACTCTACCACCCAACATTGCTCCCAACAAACTAACTAATAGATTCAATCTGCTGAACAGCCAACCAGCTAGTAAACCATAAGCAGCCAATTCAAAAATCATAGCATACATATAAGGCACCGGCGGCATTCCACTAACTAAAAAATTAATTATCGGCGCTAACCCCCCTACAAGCAACCCATACCTAGTTCCTAATACAAAACCGGCTAGCAATACTGGAATATGCATTGGTAAAAATACTTTCCCATTGATACCCATAGTATGAAAAAAGTACGGAATAATTACTGCTAGCGCAAGAAAAACAGCTCCATAAGTTAATTTTTTGGTTTGAATAATAATCCCCTCCCTAAATTAATTTATTAACTATCAGTTTAATTATTATAGATAATAATTACTTTTCCTTTTTATTCAATAATTTTTTATAACCATTAAATATCTAAATCAATCTCTAATTCTTGGTCTTGAGCTTTCTGCTCTACCTCCTGTTTTAAATTATCTAATTCATTTTGACCATCAATCTCAGTTACTTCTACATCTTCAAGCTTAGATAATAACTCACGAAGCCCACTTTCAGTAACAAAATCTTCAAACTCCTCTCGGTCTGTCAAATACATTTCTATTGCTTTTTCTAATACTTTCTGTTTCTCTTCCGTTAACTTATCCGTTTCTAAATTATCAAGTACTTCCTCCTCCATCCCCAGCATTTTAGCTAACTCTTCTATATCAAACTGCTCTTCAGTCATTTTCTCTCCCCCTTTTACTAATAATTTTATAATTCACTCTATATATATGAAATAACAAAGTCCAATTTTCATGGAAAATTATTGAAAAGGAGGAGTTAAGATTGCAATTGATTGATTGGCTGAAAAAACTAGCTCCCGCTCGCCTCCGTAAAATTGCCGACCAGCATGGAATATATTATCAAACAGACTTTTCTAACTTATGGCTAGCCGACAAATTACAGCAAAAACTATTAGATAAAACTTATTTACAAAAAATCATCAAACAACAGCTCAATCCTCAAGCCACTAACACCATTCAGCAATTGCTGAAGACTACCTCTCTTGCTCAGACTAAAGTACCGCCGCCTATCAGCAACCAATTAACAAATTGGGGGCTGATCTACAAAAAGGAAGGAGCTTATTATCTACCTGACGACATAAAAAGAATACTTTTAAACAACAAGCAGACTAACTCTACCGCTGCTTCACAGCCAAAACAGTCTGCCCGGCAGAATAATTCTAACTTAGTACCTAACATTCAAATAAAACAGAAAGCTCCGCTATCCTTTTATGACTATTTACTATTGAGCCTTAGCTATCTACAGCAAAATCACAACCCCCAACTAACTAGTTATTTACAGCAAATTAACTATTCCTTATTTTCTACCACGGATCTTAGAGATAAACTCTTTACCTACGCCCAAGAATTTGAGTTATTAACTGCTGAGAAAAATATTACTTCTGAGTTTGAAACTTGGCTCCAGTCTGATTGTAGAAAAGTTTTATTACAAACATTAGACTTCTTTTTCCCTAACCGCCAATCAGTACTCCGCAAAATTACTGCTGTTTTAATTCACTACCCATCATCCGAACAGCTGCCCCTTCCGCGTTTAAATAAGGAAGTTACCAGTTTATCTTTGCAGCAAAAAGAGAAACAACTGTTAGAACTGATAAATTTATTTAAATTTAGAGAACAAAATTTAGCTTTAACTCATTTTTGCTGGCAACTATTTAACTCAGAAGAAAAAGAAAACTTCCCCTCCCCTCAGAGAAAAAAAGAAAAAACTATAGTTAACTTACCTACTTCACGGGCTCAACTCTGGGAAGTCTGCACTTCGCAGCAGCTGATTGAAATTAACAAATCTCTTATTTTTACTACCCCTAATGCTGCCCCCAAAAATTAAACCCAATAGCGTTGTTGACCAACGCTATTGGGAAGTTTATGTTGACTGTTAAACAAAATTAGGGTGTAAAGAATCAAATTTAACCGGTTCTAAGTTGGTTAAATCATCTTCAAACTTATCTAAAGCTGCTTCATCCCCAGTAAACTGAAGTAAAATCAACCCCTGTTCAGCATCATCAGTCCGCAGTCCTAATCGCGTCTCAATATTAGTTCCATACTTAGTTAATATTTCTTGAACTTCAGGAGCAGAAAAATCCCGGTTTGCTAACTGAAGAGCAACAATTGTAGAATTGATTTTATTCACCTCCCCAGTTAGTAAACTATCCGGAACTAACTTTTAATATTAAATTCTAAGCTAAAAATACTACACTACCTGCAAACAATACAATTCCTACCGCAGTAAATATTTTTCCTAATTCTTGATTAACTAAATTAGTAACTATAAAAGCTGAGAAAAAAGTAACTAAAATTAATAGAGTACTTACTAGGCGCAATTTTACAGCCGCATTGAGAATTAAAAAATCCATGCCCCAGACATAAACCCCTATCCCCGGAATTAACCACAGCCCCTGTTTACAAGAGATAGAAAACATAACCCGGTTATTTCCGTTTTTTATCAATAAATCAGCCGGTAATTTAGGCTTTAATAATTGCAAACCAATTGTCAACAGAACAAATACTCCCCATAAAATTTTATCTGCGCCCACAAAACTCATCTACTCCCCCCCTTTTCCACTTATTTATTCAGCTATCTCTTTTAACCCCGGTAGATCCTCTATAATTATCTTCTGTCGAGCTACAGTTACCAAACCTTGTTTTTTAAATTTATTTAAAATTCGCGATACAGTTTCTCGGGACGTTCCAATTAAATTAGCCAATTCTGCCTGAGTTAAAGATAAATCAATTTCTACTTCTGCTTGTTTAGTTCCCCCGTATTCTTGAGCTAAATAAACAAGAATACTAGCTGTTCTTCCTTTCGTATTCTTCAAACCTAAATTGCGAACGCGTTCTTGAGCCCGCCGCAGCCGTTTACTCATAACCTGTAATAACTTATAAGTAATATCTGGAAACTCCTTAGTTATCTGCTCCATTGTCTGTTTTCGAATTACTCCCACTTGTGTATCTTCCATAGCTATAGCCGTAGCTGGATATACACCGCCATCAAACAATACTACTTCCGCAAATACACTGCCGGGCTGTAAAATCTTAAGAATCTGCTCTTTACCACTTTCTATCATCTTTGTCAACTTCACCTTTCCTGTCTGTAAAAAAAATAGCCCCTCTCCAGCTTCACCTTCAAAAAATATAATTTCTTCTTCTTGATAAGTTTTAATCTGCATTCTATTTTGTACCTGTTGTAATTCCTCTGCTGTTAAACTGGAAAAATAAGAACTCTGTCCTAAAGTCTTTTTTTCCATACTTTCACCTCTCTAAATTAATTAGTACTATGTATATTATATCTCTTCTAGTTTCAATAATAACCCCCCCTATAGGGGGGGATTTTATTATACTTTTTCTTTTTTCCAATTTGAATTATACCGGCCGCTAAAATAACAACCTCCTGCCAAATCACTTTTCTTTTCCTGCATTTCATTTGTTACTGTTATTGCTCCCTGAGGACAACCACCGATACATTCTGTAAACGCTCCACAGTAAAAATCAGCTGTTAATTTAGCCTTTCCATTGACTATCCGCAGTCCTCCTTTTTGACAATGAGTTACACATTTGCCGCAGCCATTGCATTTCTCTTCATTAATTATAATTTTTTTCATTGTCACTTTCTCTCCCTTGCGCTTAGGTTTTACTTTAGTATAGTATATCTACTATTTTATCTCTGTGACTTATATCATAAACTTAAAGTAAGTGGGGAAAATATGTTTTTCCGCAGGAAATAACACAATTTTATAAAAAATAATGATATAAAATTTATAAGCTTCCAGGAGTTGATTTCTATGTTAATTACTAATAACTTTCACAAATCAATTTTAGAAAATTTATACAATGCGGTAATCTTTATTTCCTCTATTCTTGCTGCTGTTTGATATGAACTCCTAATTTCTGATCAATACCCTTTACATGATCCACTAACCACTGCGTAATTCGTTTGTTAAACTGCATTAAACTAGCTATATTAACATCCCCCGCTGCAAATTCTTCTCTAAAATCTTTTATATCCTGGACAAAACCATCGTGTAAATCTTTATGAGTATCGTAATGAGGGTACTCATGTTTTTGCTGTAGTTCTTCTTCATCCTGAAAATGTTTCACAGTATAATCTTCTAAAAACTCAATAGTTTCAATAATCTTGTCTTTACCTTCATTTTCTTTATTAGCAGAAATTAAATCGTTAATCCGGTTAAATAACTCTTTATGTTGCTCATCAATTAAATCTACTCCCACCAAGTAGCTATCATTCCACTCTATCAATTGGTTTCCATCTACATCACTATCTGTCTCACTTATTAATTCACTCACACTATTACTCATTTCTGCTAATCCATTCGACGAATTTTCTACTACATCGAATATATCTGAAATAGTCTGTGACTTTTCAATTAATTGGTCACTACTTTCTGCTAAGTTTTGAGCAGCAGTAGCTGTTTCTTCTATCATATTTGCTACTTCCTGACTAGAATCTTCAATTTCAAAGAACACTTGGTCAGTCTCCTTAGCAATTTCTTTGCCTGCTTTTGTTTTCTCATTTACCTGTTTAATTGCTTCCAATCCTTCATTAGATTTATTCTGAGTAGTATTTACAATTTCTACGATGTTACTAGTAGCATCAGCGGTATCTTCCGCTAATTCTCGAATTTCTTCAGCCACAATGGCAAATCCTTGGCCCTGTTCCCCAGCTCGTGCAGCTTCAATCGCTGCATTTAAGGCTAATAAATTAGTTTGATCAGCAATATCAGTGATTATTTCTACAATTTTTTCAATTTCTTTTGTATTTTTATTTAATTCCTGCATGATCTCCATAGTTTCTTCTACTGCTTGGTTAATTTCCTGCACATTATTGATTGTCTGCTCCATGTTTTCCCTGCCCATCTGGGTTTTGGAACTGGCCTCTTCTGCAAACCCAGTTACTTCTTCTGAACTGGCAGATATCTGCTGAATATTTTCTGTCATATCTTCCACTAAATCATGAGTATCTTTAATCATCTCATTTCCTTCTCTAGCTGACCCCGATAATTCCTGACTGTAAATCGATAAGTTACCGATTTCACTTCTAATTTCCGTAATTAAAGCTTCTAAATCAGCCTCCGTATCAACAGCACTGCCTCCACTTATCTGTTCTGCTAATCGACCTAATTCATCCTTTCCTAACTCTAAATTTTTCTTCCCCTCCTGAAGCCAGTCAATAATAGTTTTAATTTTATTGACAACTAATCGATTAAACAATAACTCGGCCGTCACTAAAATAAATAAAATCTCTATGATTTTCTTTAAATAACTCATATTACTAACATAATTACTCAATATTCCATTAACAAAACCAGCCGCCCAAAAACTAATTAAAACAACTACTATCAATCCTATTCCAAATTTAAAACTTAACTTCGACCTATTAGGAATCTCCATATTAATTTGCCTCCTACCTTAGTTAATATTATTTTTTCTATCTTTATCTTATAGTTATTATTACTGATAATAATTAAAATTCCTGTCTAAATCAATAAAATAAATGAAAAAATATAAAAATATAACCTCATCTCTAATAAAAGATGAGGTTTCTCGGTAATTATTTATTTTTTATTTCCGTTAACTCCAATTGTTACTACTTGTGGTTCTAAAGAAGAATTAGCTTTAGCGACCGCCTGGTTTACAATTCTGGTCAGCCCCCCACAGCAGGGCACCTCCATTCGGGCAATAGTAATACTAGCTAAATCATTATTTGTTATTATTGCTGCCAGCTTTTCAATATATTTAGCTCCCTCATCTAATTTTGGACAGCCCATTGCTACTACTTTGCCCGCCAAAAGATCCTGGTGATAATCTCCATAAGCAATCGGTACACAATCAGCAGTAATCAACAGGTCTGCTTCTGCAAAATAAGGCGCAGTAGAAGGAAGTAAATCAATCTGTACCGGCCACTGCCCTAACTTAGATTTTCCTGCTGTTGCCTGCTGGTCAGTTTCCGCTTTTCTATCTTCTATTTCTTTCGTCTGCATTCCTGGACAGCCGCTTGACTGGTGTTCGTGCTGTTCAGTTACCATTTTCTCAGCTGCTTCTTTTCCTCTTAAATTTGCTACGTGTTCAGCTGCTGCCTGCAGATCAAATTCTTCTGCTGGCCGCTCTTCAATCATCAAGGCTCCCGTTGGACATTCCCCGATACAATCCCCGAACCCATCGCAAAATTCTTCCTTTACTAATTCTGCTTTTCCATCAATAATTTGCAGCGCTCCCTCTTGACACCCAGTAACACAATTACCACATCCATTGCATTTTTCTTTATCAATACTGATAATTTGTCTCGTCTTCATTTTATTCACTCCCTAACAAATTATTTGCTTCTGCTATTATTTCTATTCCTATTATAACCTATTTGGCTCACCTGGTCTGTGAACTACCTCACAAAACAACCTCTATAGTCAATAAAATAACAGCAGCAACCCGGTTACCCGCATCACTACTGTTCAGAAGGAAAAATAAAATTGGCTTATAATTCCTCGTCTAATTTATTTTTTAATTCTTTCAAACTAACTTCTTCAGTTTTTAAACTTGACTTTTCTTCAGCTGATTTCTCTTCTTCTGGTTCAGAGTCCGGTTTATCAATATAAATATCAACTTCATCCCCTGCATCCAAAGAAGCAGTCAATTTCGCCGGCTCACCATTTCGCTCAATCTTTAGATCCCCCTGTAAAGAGGTCGGTACCTGATAATCAATATAATCGAGTAATTGATTGATTCTTATTTCTCCCGGTTGATATTCTATTGTATCACCATTATAAATATATTCGTCAGCCGAAACCGGTGTCCCATTTTTTTCTAACTTATAATTTTGGGCTGGCACTTCTAGTTCTCGCCCGTTAAAAACAATACTTAACTTATTTTCTTCCATATCAGCAGCCATAATATCTTTAAGCTGTAAGTAATCCTGATCATTTTCTTTTACTTGCAATTCATCGTGTTCATTAACTTCTGTATTTAAATCTACCGGCTTTCCATTTAAAAATATTTTATGGGTGTTATAACTATACTCCTTACCTTGACCATTAAAAGTATACTGGACTCTTTTCTTTTTTATCTCCTCTACCGATAATTCTAACTCATAAGCAATAATTTCTTTTACCGTCTGCGGGACTTCATAAGTAATTTCAGCTCTATCCTCTAATTCTGCCTCCCAACTCACCTGCTCTCCATTCAAATAATAAACTGGTTCTATTACTCGCCATTCTCCATTAATTTTTACTTCTCTAGTCGGTAACTCAGGCACCACATCTGCTATTGTACCGGAACCTGGTTCTCCCTTGGTTCCCAACTCTACCGTCAGTTCATCTCCTGACTCAATGGTAGTCTTTAAATCGGCCTGTTCCCCATTAACCATTATCTTTCCGGAAGTACCTAAAGTTCCTTTGATTACTTTTACTTCCCCCTCTACTTCCACTGTTAACGCCATTCCCGGCTCAGCTTCTAAGGCACTAATGTCAATTTCAGCCGCTAATAAGGCATCGGAAACCTTAGGCTCCAGCAAAGTAAATAAATGAATTAAATCTCCGTTAACTTCTACCTCAATAAAATTAGCTTGATTGCGGTTGTGATAACAGTTAACTCCGATTCCAAGGGGGGTAACAGATTGACTTCCCGATAAATTATCTATTTTTCCGGTTACCTCTTCAATATCACTGACATCTTTGATTCCTACTCTATTGGGGGGTAAGTCGAGACTATCCGCCAATTTATCTTTCAATAAAGGTACTAAACTGCCGCCCCCGATACACATTACTACCTGCGGCTGTTTTTGATTTAACTCTAAAATCCCCTTGCTGATTTCTCGAGCTACAGTAGTTATTTCTTCCTCAATCTTCTTTACTACTTCCCGAGCAGGAACCGTTAATTCATTCCCTAAGATATCTTTGACCTCAATTTCTTCCTGAGCTGTTAACTGCCGTTTTATCTGTTCAGCAGTATGGTAATCTACCATATATTGATCACAAATAGCTTCAGTTATCTCATCACCTGCTACTGGTACCATTGCATACCCAACAATCGAACCCTCACTCGTAATTGCAATATCAGAAGTCCCTGCTCCAATATCAACCAGGGCCAAATTAAAATTATGCATCTGGCGGGGAATAATTAAATCAGCCGCAGCAATAGGTTCTAAGGTAAGGTGTTCTACTTCTAAGTCTGCTTCTCGAATTACTGTTAATAAGGAATCAACTACAATCCGGGGCAAAAAAGTAGCCACCACCTCAACTTCAATTTCAGTCCCGCTCTGTCCTACTAAATCACCTACTTCAATCCCATCCAGGCTATTCTTCAAGACTGTATAACCGACAAAGTGATAGCTGCTGGCTTTTGTTTTTGTTTCTTTAGTTTCTAACTTCTGTTGAGCAGTTTGCACCGCTCCAAATTCCAGTACTTTAACTTCTTCGGCAGTAATTTCTTTTTTACTATCAAATTCGATTTTTTCTACTGCTTTGACTGTCTTCAAGGCTCGTCCAGCGGCAGCAATTCCTACTTTCTGTAAAGTTATATCTTCCTGTTCTTCCAGCCTTTCCTTGATCTTTCTCACCTGTTCAGCCACTTCCTGCACATTATGTATCTGCCCATCTAGCATTGAACGCTTTTGGTGTTCTATCACTTCGGAAGCTTGTACGGTAAATTCACCGTCAGCAACTTGCAGTAAAAATCCAACTACTGTTCTAGTCCCAATATCTAGCCCAAAAACTAAATCATCCTGCTCCATTATTATTCCCTCCTTGCAAATCTACCAATAAAAATTAGCCTCAATTAAAATTATTCACGGTTTAAACTTAAAATCCTGCTCAATTGCTTTTTCCCTACAAGTTAATTATAATTATAAACAAGGCAAAAATTAAATCTGTAACTTAATAATTAATTATTAAGGAGTGTTTTTATGAAGAAGAAAAAAGGATATCACGCAAGTGATTTAGTCAGTATTTTTTTAGCTCTCTTCACTTTACAATTAATCATTAGCTTCATTAGTAATCAAATATTAGCTGACGACTTAGTCTGGCTACAGACTTCTTTGCTGACTTGCCTTACTTTCGGTTTGATAATTTATTGGCAGTTAACTAGTAAGCAACTATCAGTCACAACTTACTTTACCAATCCTTCTTTATCTAATTTAAAGTTAAGCGGATTACTGCTAGCAAGCTTAGGATTGAGTATTGTTCTGTCCGAAGTAAATAATATAACTCACTGTTTTTTGCCCTTATCACAAGCAGCAGTCGAACAGATTAATCAAATTATGAGTACTAAAAGCAATTTCTTTTTTTCAGGATTCGTTCTGTTAACTGCCGCTGCTGCTTTAAGAGAAATTTTCTTTCGCGGTCTCATCCTGCAGGGTTTATTGGCTAATTATTCGTGGGAAAAAGCTGCCGGCTTTACTATTTTACTGCAATTAATATTAGAATTCAGTCTTTTTCATTTGCTCGGAGTTTTTACTTTAAGCCTATTACTTAACTGGCTGTATCTTCAAAGTAAATCTTTAGTGTTATGCGTGCTGGGCAATATATTTTACTCAGCTATTCCCTATTTATTTCTCTACTACCTCCCATATAAAATTCCGGGGTATAATACTAAACTATCTACTACAGCTCAATTTCAACCACTCTGGTTTAATATATTAGGACTTTTATTATTGGGACTAGGTGCTTACCTGTTAACTAATAATCTAACAATTCAGCGAGAAATTCGATAATTAATTATTAACTTAGGGATTAACCCTAGATAATTCCCCTCTGGCTGCAGATAATCCACTTTATATTTTAGTCGCCAATTGTTAGTCAGCGGCTGGCCGGAAAACTTGTTAGTAACCACATAGTTTCCGGAAGAATTTTTCTGCAGTTTAACTTTTTTAGCTTGATTAAATAATACTAATTCAAGTCCGCGGTAGTTTTGGCTGGGCAAAGCACTAAATAGTTCCCACTTAACTTTTACTGTTGTAATTTGGGCTCCAGCTGGAATCCGGGCCAACTGCCAATGACCGATCGCCGACCAGTTATCAGCATAATAAATTTCCAGTGTGCTGGGTTCCGCCCTACCAGCGTTATAACTACCGGTAGTTGCTGCCACTAAGTTACTAGTACTCATACTTACCACTAATAACAGTAAGATTAACAAAGTAAACTTCCGCATCAATTTCACCTCATTAACGTCTGATATATAAGTAGTTCAAACTCTTCCCGGCAAATTCCTGCCTAATAACTAAAACTTCCCGATTAATTAAGTAATTAATCGGGAAGTAAAGATTTATTCTTCTTTTTTATAAAGAAAACCACTATAAGGCGGCAATTTAATTGCCTGTAATTGTTTGGCGGTTAACTCCTCCGGCGGCTGATAAACTTGCTCAATATCAGCTAATTTTCTCCAAACTATAGAAGTGGATACTTCAGGTTCCACCTCCACTTCTGCTCCTTCAAAATTAATCAATACCATTATTTCTTCTCCACTAGTTTCCGCTTTAGTCTTCCAGCCAATAACCCGCTGGTTTTGGCCTCGCTTTTCTGACATCCACGGGCCAACTTTCCATTCGAAGTTACCACTTTCCACCGGATTATAACCCGCAACTTTTAATGCTTCTTCTTCCCGCCGCAAGGTGATTATTCCGCGCGTCCAATAATAAAATGAATCAGCTTCTGCTTCCGGACAGTTGGGATCAGGAGTCGCCAAATCCACATCTATTACATTCTCTTCCCGATTGATGCCAAATTCCTGGCCCATATAAATCATCGGTTGGCCTAACGCTACCAGACAAGAAAAAAGTCCTAACTTTGCTTTCCGCTCCTTTAAATCACAATCCAATAAGTTATTAGTTTCTAATTCATATTTGATACTTGGTTCATCATGACTTTCGCTATAATTAACAGCATTATTAGTATGGGCAGCAAATTCGCTTTTGCCAAAGTAAAAAATGTCTCCTAAACCCGCCGGAGAATCATCGGCTCGATCGCGGTAATTTCCTTCCCGCAGCAAAGCTTTAAGTTTATCATGGAATTTATCTGACCACTGAGCATACCCATCATACCCATTAAAGTTAAGATCCGGTTCATTAGGCAGATTTTCTGCTATCAAGACAGTATCCGGTTTATAATCCTTTTTTATTTCTGCCTGCAGTTCATGTAATAACCTATGATCCATAAAATAACTGTGCGTCGCATCAAACCGAAATCCATCCACATGATACTCTTCAATAAACAGTTTACAGGAATCAATCAACATATTTTCTACTTCTTCTACTTCCGTCGCCAATCTATTCCCCCACTGAGTAGTACCAGAAAAATATAATCCTCCCGGGTCTGAGCCGTCATCAATCAAGCCCCACAGAGGATTGAACTGATTGGAAGTATGATTGAAAACCTGATCAATAATCACAGCTAAGCCATGTTCATGAGCTGTATTTACCAGCTCTCTAAATTCATCCGGGGTGCCAAAGTCTTGTTCTACCGACATAAAACTACACGGATCATAACCTAAACCAAAGTCGCTCCAGGCTTCAGAAGTAGGCATTAAAGCCAACGCAGTAACTCCTAAATCAGCAAAATATCCTTCTTCAATCCGCTGAATTATACCTTGAAATGTACTTTGATCCTCAAGAGGGATTTCAGAATCACCATCTGTAAACCCATATACATTCAGTTCATAAATGATTAAGTCCCTCATATCCGGAGTTTCCCAGTCCTCATCTGTCCAGTCAAATTGCGTAGGATCTACTACCTGGCAGTTAGTTAATTCATAATCCGAACTATAAACCCGAGTATAGGGATCATATACCCAACGCTCAACCCCTTCCGTTCCCCCTTGAACATAGTATTTATATTCCAGAGGCTCCTGTGCTTTTTCTACTACTTCCGCTGGAATCCGCGTCCACCAAATGTTAGGTTCCCCATAATAGCCCTCATACAGATCTAGTTCAATAAACTGTTCATTCTTCCCCTGCTCACAATCCAGACAGGGTTTAGGAGCTTGAAAGCTATCAAGATTAAACCCTAAATAAACCCTTCCGGCCCGGGGATGAAAAAAACCAAAGCTTACTGAACCATCAGCTAATTTATGGGCTCCCAGCAAAGAATAAGTAGTGCCTTCCGATACATCAGTCTGAGGCATATATAAATTATTTTCCGGTAGTAAAGGAGCGATTTCCGCATATACCTCATTGATGGTTCCGATTGGTTCCGCCGGCTGAACGGGATAAATATTATGGATATCTGCTTTACACCAAATTTCACCACCCATCCCTGCTTGATAAAATCTATTTAAACCGTCTTCTCGATCAGTTTCTTGGTCGGCAAAGGTAAAATTAAACCGCCGCCGGTTAATATCTACATCATAGTAATAACCATAATCATCTGTTCCAGCCGGGCCAACTTCCACCCGCATTCGACCAGTTCCCTGTTTCCAAATTTTTAAGTAGGGATCAGCCAATTCCGCCTGGTTATCATAATGGAACCTAACCTTATGCCGCATGTAAAGACTCCCCCTTATTGGTTTAGTCACTAATATCATTGACTAAATAAGAGGGAAAAATTCTAAAATAATTACTTTATCACTAATTTATCATCTTTTAATCTGCTTTTTTAATAAATTCCTACCTTTTACTTTATCTAACCTGAAAAATATGCTATCCTAGTACATAAAATGAAATTTGTAAAGAAAAAAATGTAGCGACATGATATATCAGGTCGCTACATAATAATTCTATTTAACTACGAAAAATAAATTAAGGAGGCTCCCCATGTCAGATTTAGAATTAGCAGCTAAAAAATTAAACAACACTGATTATTCTTTGGTAGTAGTTAACAATCAAGAAGTACTAGCAAAAAGAAAAGACCGCGGAGTAGGAGGAATACTTGAACTCTATGATAAAAACCCACAAATTTTAGCCAATTCAGCCGTTGCTGATAAGATTATCGGCCGGGCAGTAGCTATGATCTGCGAATTAGGCGGAATAAAGTCCTGCTATACCCCAACTATCAGCCAAGGAGCTGTAGAAATTTTACAGCGAGCTGAAATAAAGTATGAGGCAGAAAAAAAGGTAGCAGCAATCAGAAATAGAGAAGATACAGGGCTCTGTCCGATTGAACAGTTAACCCTGGGGGTAGAAGATAGTCAGAAAGCCGTGCAGAAAATAAAAGAATTTTTGAACAAATAATTAATTGAACTAAATTCCACACAGATTAAGACAATAATCCAAAATAATATATTTAATTACTAAGTAGGGAGCGGATATATCCGCTCCCTACATTAACTTATCAATCTTATCTATACAATCATCGCTCCTATTATTGCAAATAAAATCAGCGGGATATTATAGTGGAGGAAGGTCGGTACACAGGTATCCCAAATATGATCGTGCTGACCGTCAGCATTCAAACCGGCAGTTGGCCCGAGAGTACTATCCGACGCCGGCGACCCCGCATCTCCCAAAGCACCAGCCGTACCAATCAAAATGACTGTAGCCAGCGGACTAAATCCTAGCGATTGAGCCAGAGGCACATAAATAGCTGCAATAATCGGAATCGTCCCAAAGGAAGTCCCAATGCCCATCGTTACTACCAAACCAACAACTAACATCAGTGATGCTCCCCACAATTGACTGCCGCCAATCATATTCACCACAGCTTGTACAATTTTATCTACTCCACCAGTAGCCCGGATCACATCTCCATAGCCAGCTGCAATCAACATTACAAAGGCAATAACCCCCATCATCTTAACTCCCTCATCAATCAAATCATGCAGAGCATGCCAGTCAATAGTTCGCGTTACAACCATTAAACCTAAACCGGCTAAAGCACCTAGCGGCAGCGAATCAAATTGTAGCTGAATAAATAAAGCCCCTACCATTGCTATTAAAGAAAAAGTATGTTCCCACTTCCAACTCATATCTTCTTCCTGAACTATATCTTGGGTTAGTTCACTATCATACTCTCGCTGACCTCTATAAGTTATAAAAATTGCTACTAACAGCCCCACTACCATGCCTAAAACAGGAATCCAGATTACACTAGCAATCTGATCTAAGCTAACCTCCATTCCGTTAGCTAACATCTGTTTTTGAATAATTTCATGAAAAATGAGACCAAAACCAGCTGGAATGGCCATATAAGGAGCCTGTAAACCAAAGGTCAAAGCCGCAGCTACTCCCCGCCGGTCAATCTTTAATTTATTGAATAATTCCAATAGCGGCGGAATCAAAATCGGAATAAAGGCAATATGTACCGGAATAGCATTCTGGGATAGACAAGCAAAAGCGGCTATCAATAAAATAAATATTTTCTTCTGCTTGCTCACTACCTTTCCTAACTTACTGCTCAATAACTGCACTATTCCCGTTCTCTGAACTGCCACTGCCAAAGCCCCTAATAAAATATAACTGAGAGCAGTTTTGCCATTAGCCCCCATACCATCAATTAAAGTACTCATTGTTTCTGTAACTCCTAGTCCGCCAGCTATTCCTCCTACTAAAGCAGCCACCAGCAAAGCTAAAATTACATTCAAATTAGCTAAACTCAATCCAATCATGGTTAAAACTGATAATAATACTGGATTCATTAGTAACCCCTTCCTTTATTCATTATTTTAATATATTAAAGCAATAAAATATTAACATATCTTTTTTAGGAATGCAAATAATATAAGTTTTTTATACTTAAAATTAAAACCGCCCTTACTTACAAAAGTAAGAGCGGTAGTGTAAATTAAAGATTCAATTCTTTTACTTCTTCTTCATCACCTTTAGCTAATTTTTCCCCACTTGCTGAGGTAATAGTAGTTCCGCTCGGTACTTCGTTTCCATCAAAGTTTTCTTCTTGAACATAAGAAAATACTCTGCAATTTCTGGCAATTACCGTTCCTTCTGGAATAACCGCCCGCTTAGCAATTACATTAAGACCACTTTTTAGTAACTCTGGTTTATCCTGATTAGGAGTTAAATCTTCTCCCTGCCCAATCCGGCAGTTAGCTTTAATCTCCACTTCTTTATCAATAATTGTTCTATCTACAATTGAATTGCTGCGAATTACAGTATCATTAAATATTATTGAATCGCGGACAATAGCCCCTTCTTCAATATAAACTCCCGGGCTGATTACAGAATTCTCTACTCGCCCGTTAATAATCGAACCATTAGAAATTAAACTCCGCGCTGCACTACCTGAATTACCAAACTTAACCGGCGGTTTTTCTTCACTTCGAGTGTGTAACTTCCATTTCTCATCATATAAATTTAATTCAGGAATCGGCTCAGTTAATTCTAAGTTGGTTTCCCAAAATGCTTTTAAGGTTCCTACATCTTTCCAATAGCCATTATATTCATAGGCATAGACATCGCTATTTTCAATCATCGGCGGAATAATATGATGGCCAAAATCTGAACTTTCTTGCGTACAGTGTTCTTCTAATACCCGCAGCAGCTGATCAGCATCAAAAACATAAATCCCCATCGAAGCTAAATTACTGGGTGGGTCTTCAGGTTTTTCTACAAAATCAGTAATTTTCATTTCCTGATTATGATCTAAAATCCCAAATCTGCTAGCTTCTTCAGTCGGTACCGGCTGGGCAGCGATCGTCAAGCCGGCATCTTTCTCCTCATGATAATCTACCATCTTACTATAATCCATTTCATAAACATGATCCCCAGATAAAATTACTACATAATCCGGATCACTACGGCGAATAAAACTAATATTTTTATAAACTGCATGCGCCGTACCTTCATACCAGCCGCCTCCTTCAGCTTTATCAGGTTTTCCGGTAAACGGCTGTAAAACTGTTACCCCTCCTAATTTACGATCAAGATCCCACGGCTTTCCAATCCCAATATGTTTATTCAGGGACATGGGTAAATACTGCGTTAAAACTCCTACGTTATAGATATCTGAATTAATACAGTTACTTAAAGCAAAATCAATTAATCTGAATTTGCCTGCAAATGGTACACTTGGTTTCGCTCGGTGAGCTGATAAAACATCTAATCTAGTACCTCGACCTCCAGCTAACACTAAAGCTAATGTTTTCATAATAATAATCCCCCCAGTTTGTTTTATATTGTACTTATAATATTAAATAAAAAAATATATTTTCCTTTTCTTAAATATAATTTTTCTAACAAATATTAGTTTCCTTGCTTTTAAAGCAGAGCCTGCCTTTTAAGGCAGGCTAAAATTAATCTATTCAGCTGCATTCAGCATATGCACCCCTTCTTCCATTTCCGGAAGAATTGTATTTCCACTGGGAACCACATTATACTCAAAATCTTCTTCTTCTACATACGAATAAACCCGGCAGTTGCGGCCTATTTGAGTATTATCAGGAATTGTAGCTCCTTTAGCAATTACTGTTAAACCACTATTTAGCAAATCAGGCGTATCCCGGTTAGGAGTTAAGTCATTTCCAAACCCAATATGGGAATTTTCTTTGACCGTTACTTGTTCATCAATAATAGACTGAGAAACAATGGAATTATTTTTTATTACTGTTTCACTAAAGATAACAGCATCCCTAACTACAGCTCCTTTTTCTACATAAACCCCCGGGCCAACTACTGAATTTTCTACTTTACCGTTGATTATAGACCCGTTGGCAACAATACTCTGGACTGCTTTCCCTTTATTTCCAAACTTAACAGGCGGCTTTTCTTTACTTCGAGTATGCATCTTCCAGTCTTTATCATATAAATTTAACTTAGGAATCGGACCAGCTAAAGCTAAATTAGTTTCCCACAAACATTCAAGGGTTCCGACATCCTTCCAATATCCGTCGTATTCATAGGTGTAAACATCTTTTTTCGCCACCATTTCCGGTAAAATATGATGCCCGAAATCAGACTGCTCTTCAGTACAACATCTTTCTAAAATTTCTAATAATACATCCGTATCAAAAACGTAAATTCCCATCGAAGCTAAATCATTAGGCGGGTTATTCGGTTTTTCCACAAACCCACCTACTTCCATGTCTGAATTAGTTTCTAAAATTCCAAATCGTTTTGCTTCTTCTTCCTCAACTCGCTGAGCAGCAACAGTTAAATCGGCGTCATTCTGCTCATGGTACATAATCATTTTACTATAATCCATCTTATAGACATGATCCCCCGATAATATGATTACATGGTCAGGATTGTTGCGCTTAATATAGTCACTATTTTGATAGACTGCATGAGCAGTCCCTTGGTACCAGCTGCCTCCCTTTTTCCCCGTAGAAGGAGGCAATAAATTAACGCCTCCCAGGCGGCGGTCTAAATCCCAAGGTTTACCGATTCCAATATGATCATGCAGTGGTATCGGCAGATACTGCGTTAAAACTCCTACATTATAAATTCCTGAGTTAACACAGTTACTCAATGCAAAATCGATTAACTTAAATTTGCCAGCAAAAGGGACGCTAGGTTTGGCGCGATGATTAGATAAAATGTCAAGTCTAGTTCCTCTACCTCCTGCTAAAACCAAGGCCAACGTCTTCACTTACCGATTCCTCCTTTAATCAAATTTTATTTTTTTAAATTAGGTCATTTATTATTATGGAGAAAATCGATTAAAAATATGTGCTTAAATAAGAAAAAACGGCCTTGCGGCCGTTTAGACTAGAGTTAATTTTAAATTTATTTTTTTATAATTTATAGTTGCAAACTAATTTTTCCAATTTATTTGCCATTTCTGCCAAATCTTCTGCTGACTTTGCTACTTCATCAGATATTTTATCCATCTGCTCAGCTGCTTGATTAACATCTTCACTACTAGCAGCTAACTCTTCACTAGAAGCAGTCGCCTCTTCTGTATAGGCAGAAGTATCCTCAATTTGTTCAGCAATATCATCAAAAGTTTGATTAGTCTTTCCAATTAATTCAGTTCCCTGCTTAGTCTGATTAGTAACATCTTCAATTGCTTTTAATCCTTGGCTTGATTTAATCTGGGTCTCTTCAATTAATTCAATAGCCCGATCAGTAGCTTTAGTAGTTTCTTCAGCTAATTCTTTTATTTCTTCTGCTACTACAGCAAAACCTTGACCGGCTTCTCCCCTACGGGTTCCAGAACCCTTCAGAGCAGAACTTGCCCGAGCCGCTTCAATACTAGCATTTAAAGCCAATAAATTAGTTTCTTCTGCAATTCCAGTAATCATATCTACAATTTCAACTATCTGCTGTGAAGTATCATTTAAACTGTTAATTATTTCTCTAGCCTCTTCAGCCGCCTTATCAATCTCTTCCATTTTTTCTTCCATTTGCTCAATCTGTTCTACGCCCGAATCAGTTTCTGTATAAGCTTTCTGTGCTAAATCTGATATTTCTTGACTACTGTTAGCAATTTCTTTAATAGCAGTTGTTATCTCAGTCATATTTTCAGCTGTTTCATCAGTTAATTGGTTACTTTCCCCAGCTGAACTAGATAATTGATGACTATAATCCGTTATTTTATTTACCGAATCTGAAATTTGCTGCAAGATTTGCTTCTGGTCAGCAATAGTTTCATTAAATTCTTGTCCCAATTCTCCTAATTCATCTTCACTATCAATTTCCAATCTAACAGTCAAATCTCCAGCGGCTATCTTTTTTAATTTACCAATGATCTTTTCTATTTTCTTACTAATTTTTGTTGAAATCAAAAAGGAAATAACTATAATCAAAATTACTACTGAAAAAAGAATTCTAAACATAATCCAAAAATTTTCTTGTACACTATTTTTTAATTTGGTGCGGGAAATGCCGTAAACCACAGTAGCTAACTTTTCCCCTGAATTATTCTTTATAGCTGATTTAAAAGTTAAAAAACTATTACTTACTTTATCCCCATTTAATTGAAAACCGTCTTTAGATGACCAGAATTGATTATTAGCAATTATATAATCTCCTTCAAACCTAATCCCTGACATATAATCGTTAGCTTCCTTCTTAGCTGTAAATACTAAATTTTCTAATTCTTGATTATAAATTTGAGAATTATCATTAATAAGTTGGCCTACAATAAAAATAGCTTGAACTTCATTCAAAAATTCAATAGGGATTACCCTCAGCATTACTAGACCGGAAGTTCCTTCTTGGGTAGCCTGTAAACGCTGGCTTAACTGACGAGAAGGAGTATCTTCTTTACTTACTAATTCAGCTGGATATTCTACATAAGTAGTAATTGGTTTTTGCTTGTTAGTGACTTGCTTAAACACTTGCGAAAATGGCAATTGATCCTCAAAATTACGGCTATTATTTCCGCGCCGAATTACTTGTCCATCCGGAGTTGCAAAAGTTAAAAAATCTAAATTTTCGCGCTCAATATATTTATTCATTCTGACATACACTTCTGTGGGCGCCTGTCTTTTTATTGCCTGCATTAGCTCTTTATCTTGTAGCAATCGATTGCCAACTTCACTTAACCTCTTTTCTTCTCTATGAAGCCGATTATTGATTACTTTTAAATTAGTTTTACCCTGCTGTTGAAGAGTACTTTTTAAATTTTTATAATTATTTCTTTGAATAAAATACCCAGAAGCCACTAACGGAATTACTGTTATCAATAATAAAATAGACATTACTTTCCATTTAATTGAAACTTTTTTTAAACTTTTCACCTTCTACACCCCTTCCTTGATTTTTTAATAAAGCAATAACCTTTACTCTGTTGCTATTAAAAACATTATATTATAGTATTATTTAAATAAATATATATAAAATTCCTGTCAAATTTTTGCTAAATAAACTTTTCACTAAATATAAAATAGAGGGCAGTCAATAATTTGACTCCCCTCTAAAGCCAAACTTTCCAACTTATTATTCCTTACTACTAACCGTATCGTACCAAACAGCAAAAATAATAATTAAACCTTTAGCAATTAACTGATAAAAAGTGTTAATCCCTAATAAACTCATTCCATTATTGAGAATCCCAATGATAAAAGCACCAATAATCGAACCAGTAATTTGACCATAACCACCAGTAAAACTAGTTCCTCCAATTGCTACTGAAGCAATAACATCCAGTTCTAACATGTCTCCTAAGTTTGGAGAAGCTCCATTTAACCGGGAAGCAAGAATGATTCCCGAAATAGAAGCCATTACTATATTAGAAGTAAAAACAAACATTTTTACTTTAAAAACATTCATTCCTGATAATCGAGCTGCTTCCTCATTTCCACCGATAGCATAAATTGCCCGTCCTAATTTTGTTTTCCGCAGAATGAAAACTCCAATAGAAATTAAAACTACGAAAATAGCTACAGGAACCGGAATCCCCTTATAACTGCCAAACACAAGAGCAGCAAATAAAATCCCGATTACACTAAATACTATATTAGTAACTGTCTCAAAGTTATCAACTTCCATTCCATACTCGCGCTTCTTTTGATTGGCTTTTAAAATAATATAAATACTACCCAGCAAAGCTAAACCCAAAATAATCAAACTCGGCACTTGAGGAATAAATCCCCCGCCAATAATATTAAACAAATCATTAGACACTGGTACAGAACTTCCATCAGTAACAACCATAGCTAAACCACGGGCAATAGTCATCATTCCTAAAGTAATTAAAAATGGATGAATATCATAAGTTGCAATCCAAAATCCATTCCATAATCCTAATCCAACCCCCACCAGCAAAATAGTTATCAAGACAGCAACCCAGACTCCTAATCCAGCCTGCATTAATAAAGTAACAGTTACTGCTGATAAACCAACTATTGAACCAACAGATAAGTCAATTCCCGCCAATAAAATAACCATCGTCATCGTAATAGCAATAATTCCCCGAATCGTTGTTTGTAATGCTAAATTAGTTAAATTACGGGGAGTAAAAAATGACTCAGTCATAAAAGTAAGAAAGATTCCTAATCCAATTAAAGCTAATAAAGTCCCATTTCCTTTAATTATTCGCTTTAAATTATACATGAATCCTTGACCACTTGTATTTTCCGCCATTATTCTAACCTCCTACTTAAAAGTTTCCTGATGCATATTCCATTATTTCTTCTTTATTCGTTTCTTCTCTATCTAACATCGCTACTGCTTCCCCTTCACACATCACCAAAATTCTATCACTCATGCCTAATATTTCTGGAAGTTCAGAAGAAATCATAATTACAGTGACTCCCTGTTCTACTAATTTATTCATCAAACGATGGATTTCTGCTTTAGCCCCGACATCAATCCCCCGGGTTGGCTCATCCAAAAACAAAATATCCGGAGCGCTACTAAGCCACTTACCTAACACTACTTTCTGCTGGTTACCACCGCTTAAAGTAGCTACATTAGCAAAAATACTCGGAGTTTTAATTGATAGTTGATCTACATAATTACGGCAGTTCTGTTGTTCTTCTAACGGCTGCATAACTCCTAGACCATTAGAAAATTTATCCAGAGAAGCTGCTGACATATTATTAACTACATTTTGAGTTAATAATAACCCAATCTCTTTCCTATCTTCAGGAATCAACCCAAGTCCATGCTTAACAGCTTCTTCTGGCGAATTAAGTTCCACTTTCGCCCCTTTAATATAAACTTCTCCTCGGGAATCTTCGGGATAAGCTCCAAAAATACCGGATACTAATTCTGTTCTTCCCGAACCCATTAAGCCAGCAATTCCCAGTATTTCCCCTTGATAAGCAGAAAAAGAAACTTCCTTAACCTTTTTTTCTCCTTCTCGCAACGGATGATCTACTTCTATATCTTTAACTTCTAACGTCTTTTCCCCCCGGTCAAACTCCTGTTTAGGGAACATTTCATCAACTTCTTCTCCCACCATGCGATTAATAATTTCATCGACTGTAATTTCTTCTAACGTTTCTATATCTCCAATACTCTTTCCATTCCTTAGAACTGCTACTCGGTCAGCTACCTGTTCAATTTCATCCATCTTATGAGAAATAAATATCATGCAAACTCCTTGATCTCTCAACTCCCGAATTACTCTAAATAACTCCTCTGCTTCACTTTCTGTTAAAGCAGAAGTAGGTTCATCAAGTACTAAAATTTCAGCATTTAAAGACAGCGCTTTAGCAATCTCCACCATCTGCTGTTTTCCTACTGTCAATTCTTTAAGCAAAGTATGCGGATCAATATCCTCAATATTTAAGCGAGCTAAAACTTCTTCAGCTTTAGAATACATCTTTTCCCAATCAATAACTCCTACTTCTGTAGTAAACTGTCGATCAAGAAAAATATTTTCCGCTACACTCAAACCAGGAATTAAATTTAACTCCTGATGAATAATAGCTATCCCCGCTTCTTCAGCTTGCTTAGTATTAGCAAACTGTTTTAATTCACCATCTATATAGATTTCTCCTTCATAAGTAGCTTCCGGATGAACTCCACTCAACACTTTCATTAATGTCGACTTCCCAGCTCCATTTTCACCTACTAAAGCCAATACTTCTCCCCGCCGGGCTGTTAAATTAACATGATCTAAAGCTCTAACCCCCGGAAAATCTTTAATTATATCCTCCATTTTCAATATCGCTTCACCCAACTGTATCACCTTCTCTTAATTCTTAGTTTTAAGTAAAACCCCCTCAGGAAATTAGCCTGAAGGGGATTGTACTTTTTACTATTTACTCATTTTTAAAAATATCTTCTTCTGAATGAAAACCGGCTTCCACTACTGTATCTTTAATATTATCCTGCGTAACTTTTACAATTGGAGTAATTACTGTCGGTACCTCCTGATGGCCATTATCAATCTTCTTATCAACCTTGATTCGATTCTTCTCCATCATTTCTTCTACAGTCAGATCCGAACTTTGGGCCAACTTATAAGCAATTTGAGCTGCTTTTCTAGCCAAAGGTTCAATTTTCTTAAAGATTTCTACTGTTTGTTTGCCCTGCGCCACATATCTAATGTTAGTTAAGTCAGCATCCGATCCTGCTACAAACACCTTATTTTTATCAGCTAATCCTTGAGCTTCTAAAGCTGAAATAACTCCTCGAGCCATCCCACTGTTATTACAAATAAAGGCATCAATATTGTTGTCATACTTATTCAACGCATTTTCAGCAGTAGCCATTGCCTTATTAGGAGACCAGCCTTCATGAGACTGTTCAACCACTAACTCCAAACCAGAATTATTTTCAATTATCTCTTTTGCCCCACTACTCATATATCGAGCATTAGAATCACCAGGCTGACCTTTGATCAAGGCAACATTGCCCTTAACTTCACCTTTTTGTTCTTTAAACCATTGAATCATTGCCTCTCCCTGTAATTTTCCTACTGCCCAACTATCCTGCATCACATGAACATCTAACGGTCCATTAGTTAACATAGAGTCGTAACCAACTACTTTGACTCCTTCTTCGTGAGCTTTTTCTACCATTTGTCCGGCTGTACCTGTATTTACCGGCTGTAAAACTATCACATCTGCACCTTTAGCCAGCATATTTTCAAATTTAGACATTTGCCGAGCTTCTTTATTATTAGCCGAATCAAATATTAACTCTGCTCCTAATGATTCAACCTCTTCACGAAAGTATCTTCTATCTTTTAAGTACCGTTCCTCCTGCATTGTCTTCAACAGAAAACCAATCTTTACTTTACCATCATCACTATCATCAGAACCAAACCAACCAGCTAAACTAGTTCCGGCAAATAGCCCTACCAACATTACTACTATTAACAAAATCCCTAATCGTTTTTTCACAATAATCCCCCTCTGATTAATTGTAGTATTTTTTGAATATTGAAAATATTATTATGAAATTATTAGCTTATACTTCTTATTAATTCTCCAATCCAATATTTGTTTCACTTATATAAATTATTAAATTATAATAACTAAAACAAATGTTTATCCTTTTACTGTTATCTACCACCTCCTAGTAAATATCTCTTATTATGTTATTAAATTATTAAAATTAACAATTTAAGCAAACAAAAAAGCTAGAGAAAAAGAGCCAGTTGTACTTCCATACATATAGTATAGAACCCCCCATAGAAATAAACTGCTCTTCTCTCTAGCTAATGCCTGATCGAATCAGTAACACGCTAAAATTTATATATTAACTTATATAATTATCTTAAATTACCTAAATTTATTATATTTCCTATTTTCTATACTGATTTTAACAAATTTTATTTTATTTTTCAAGGTAATTTTCAATATTTTTTATTTTGTTAATAATATTTTTTTATTGCAATTAAAAAAAGCTAGGAGGAATAATCATAACAGGAAGGTATAAACTTCCCCTTATGATTATTTCTCCTAGCTAATGCCTGATCAAATCAGTAACACACTAGATTATTTATAATATTTACTTTTTTATAATAATTATATTTCTCACTCGCTAGTTAAATTATAAAAAATAATTCTCACTTTTTCAACCATTATTTTAAATTTCTATAACTCAAGCAGCAGATCATTCTGCTGAATAAATCCCTGACGCCGCATTAATTCAGCAATTAGCCAGGTTAATACTGCCGGAGCTAAAAAATGAAGTAATAAAATAGACCAAAGAGCTTCCATCCCCATTACTTCTACTGTTCCAAACTGCCCTACTAAACCAGCCGTTCCCATACCAGAGCCGATTGGCTTATTCTTCATTTTAAATATAACTGTTGCCGCCGGACCTAAAATAGCACCTGTTAGTGTAGGCGGAACCCAAATATACGGATTCTGCACAATGTTCGGCATCTGCAGCATAGACGTGCCCAAACCTTGACTTACCAGCCCGCCAACCTTATTTTCCCGATAACTCATGACTGCAAAACCAATCATCTGGGCACTGCAGCCTACCGTAGCTGCTCCCGCCGCCAAGCCGCTTAACTTAAGCATCAAACCAATTGCCGCGCTGCTAATCGGTAAGGTCAAACACATTCCCATCACCGCCGAAACAATAATTCCCATCGGAATCGGCTGCAGTCGGGTAGCAGTGATAATTAACTGCCCAACTCCTTCCATAAACTGATCAATCACGGGACCTACAAATTGAGCCATCAGTAAGCCAGTTATAATTACTACCGCTGGAGTCAATACTATATCAAGCTTAGTTTCTTTAGAAATTGCTTTTCCAAACTCAGTTCCAATTACAGCTGCTAAAAAAGCACCTACCGGCCCTCCTAACTGAGCTCCTGCTCCTCCCGTCACTACCGAAGTAAAAATAACTAACGGCGGCGCTTCTAAACCATAAGCTACAGCTACTCCAATTGCCGGACCCATCATATCCTGAGCTGTTTTACTAAATTCAACTAGTAGAGAAATTCCTAACTGCTGACCGATTACCTTTAAAATTAATCCTACAATTAAAGACGCAAATAAGCCCTTAGCCATCGCTCCTAAAGCTTGAATACCATACCTTTCCAAAGAAAATTGGATATTTTTTCTTCGTAAAAATTGCTTAATCATTACTATTACCCCCTTGATTTACTATAAGTCCATAATTATTGTATAATTTAAGTTTTGTATTGTCAAGTGTCTTTACACTTGATGTAAAAATAAAAACCTAATCCAGTAAAAATCCTTTATCCCGTAGTTTTTCCTCAATTAAATTTAATACTTCTTGATTTAAAGCTTCTATAGTATGTAAATGAAGTCCGCCAGTTAAAGTCAATAAGGGCTTTACTTCGTTATCTTCATACTGCTCAAGAAACTCATCAAGATCTGTCCGGGATTGAATGTGAAGTAAACCTTTTAATTCTCCATATAATGAATGCTCTACTATTACATCTCGTACACGTCCTCCATATTTTATGATAGTAGCCAATTCCTCTTCTATTTCTTCTCCAGTATGAGTGCAGGCAATTACTTTTTCTACCATTTCATTATTCGGTTCCGGAATAATATAGCCGCGGGAAGTCGCCTGAATTGTCTCCCCCTGTGCCCGTAATAAGGCAATATCCTGCACAATAACCTGACGGCTAACAGAAAAAAACTCAGCTAAGTTACTGCCCGTAATCGGTTCCTGGCTAGTTTCTAATTTACTTAATAATTCTTTTCTTCTTTCTTCAGCTGTCATTATCATCAGCTCCTTTCTAATCATGTGTAATTCTCGCTTCAATTGAAAAATCCTGTTTAAAAGAAGAAAACGACCTTCCGGCCGTTTTCTTCCTAAATTTATTATTTTGCTTAGCTAAAAGTTCAATCTTAACCGCAAACTTAGATTAACTTACTCGCGGACAAAGCTTTGACACTTAGTTTTTTTGGCTCGGCGAGCAAATTCTCCATTATCATCAGCAGTAACTTTTATTTCTTCTAAATTGCATTCACCATCAGAATTATAAGCACAACTTTTGACAATACACTTAATCTTGGCCACTATTTTTCACCTCTTAAGCAAAATCATCGGGATTCAAATCCCGAGTCTTTTCGGTTTGACCAACATTTCCTTTGATTATTCTATAACCCGGATTCTCTTCTCCCGCTTCTGCATCGTCAGGATTCATCTCGGTTACCATCTCTCGTTGATTAGTCGGACGTTCTTCTTGATTCTCGTTCATTATTATCCCTCCCAATCTTTATTATATCCTAATCAACTAGCAACTATTACTAATATTTTTTTGCTTAATTTGTTAATTATTTACTTTTTTGACAGGTAAAAAGTACCATCTGTTTCCAGGGCAGCTACCAAAACTTGAGAAACACTATCAATACCTCTTTTAGTTAGCTGACGCTGTAACCACTCTTCATCGAGATTAACTCTCTTTAAACCCGAATAACTAATTTCTCCATCTTCAATTAATACTGCCGGCAGCCCTTCATACTCAGTTTCTAAACCTAAATCACACGGAGTCAACCCTCTATTTTGAGCTCGCGGCAGTACCGTTAATTCCCCAGTAGTCTCTAAAACCGCATATTCTACTTCAGAAACATTAAAGATTCCACTTTCTCGTAATTGAGTTAATAGATCATGAATAGTATACCGAGAATTTTTCATGGCTTCAGTCATAATTTTCCCGTTTTTAATCAATACAGTCGGGCTTCCATTAATCAATTTCCGGATAGAACTATTTTTTAACGATAGATAAGAAATTATAATTTCAATTCCCGCTAAAGTTATAATCGGAATTATTCCTTCCCATAAAGCAAAATTTTCTTTTTCAATCACTATAACTCCCAGCTCCGCCATCATAATAGAGACTACTAAATCGAACGGCGTTAACTCTCCGATTTCCCGCTTACCCATTAAGCGCATGGCAGTTAAAATCACAAAATAAATAAATAACGTCTTCCCAAAAATTATCATTTTCTTCCTCCTGCTCAACTATCTACTGCTTCTCCCAACCCATTAATTTACAGTTCAAAAACTAATTTCTCAATTTCCTTGCTGCTTAAAAGTAACCTTCATAAAAAATCCAGATTCACCCTTATTATACCCTAGCTAAACTACATTTATAAATATAAAAGAACTTTAAAGTTTATCTTTCTAAACCCAGTTTTAAAAAATACACTTGCAAAAAATTATCCCCCCCTCTAAAAAATATAATTTCCTAAACAATAAAAAAAGCACTGGAAGTTATACTCCCAGTGCTTTTTTTATCTATAATTTTAAATCCATTCTACCAATCCCAATTCATGTTTTGTACTTAGCTTATCAGCATCGGGAACTGCTCGGAAGGTATATTTATATTTCCCAGTATCACCCAGATCTTCTAAATCAAGCTCTAACGAATAAGTATATACTCCCTCTGAACTTTCCTCTAAATTCATAATATGAATCTCAGGAGTAACATCTTCTTCTGGTTTAACCAAATACAGCTCCACTTCTACATCTTCCGGACCTAATTCACTCAACTCAAGTTGAGTAGTAAATTCTACTTTTTCGTCAATACTAAAATCTCCTTGGTCCCCGTATTCCTCAGATTTAAGGTTTAACTCCGGCCATTTTTCCTCTAACTTATTCTTCCAAACTACCAATTCCTTAGCTTTCTTAAATTCATCTGCTTCCAACTCTACTCCCCGTTCTAGCGCAGGAATATATAATTGATTAGCATAGTCCTGAACCATTCTATCTGTGCTATACTCACCTGTACAGGTAACCATTGCTTCTTTCATCCGTTTAATCCATTCTTTAGCTACTCCATCTTCTACTTTATAATAAAGCGGCACAATTTCTTCTTCTAATACCTTATACAATGATTTACTATCGACCCTATCCTGCTTTTCTTGATTTTCATATTCAATCTCGTAACCGATAGACCAACCATTGTTTCCATTATATCCTTCTACCCACCAGCCGTCAAGAACACTAAAATTAAGTCCTCCATTGGCTGCTACTTTCTGGCCGCTAGTTCCACTAGCTTCTAACGGACGCCGCGGATTATTCAGCCAGATATCTACCCCCTGTACCAAATAACGGGCTAAATTCATATCATAATCTTCTAAAATAATTACTTTTCCCTTGAATTCTTCCCGCTGACTAATATCGTGGATTTTCTTAATTAGTTCTTGACCCGGAACATCAGCAGGGTGAGCTTTACCAGCAAAAACAAGCTGTACTTCCTGACCCTCTCGATTACAAATTTTAGCTAATCTTTCTATATCTCTAAAAATCAGAGTAGCTCGTTTATAGGTAGCAAATCGACGGGCAAACCCAATGGTTAATTTATCTTTATCAAGTAGTTCTTCATTCTTAAGTGCTAAATTATTATATCGTTTGCGGCGGGCTAAATCTCGTTCTCTAATATGTTCAATCAACTTTTCTTTTAATTTATAATGTACATTCCAAAATTCTTCATCAGGAATATCTCTTACCTGCTCCCATACTTGCTGGTCTTCAATTCTATTCCGCCAATCATCAGATAAATACTGATCAAATAATTCTTGCCATTCAGGAGCTAACCAGGTCAGCGTATGAATACCATTGGTAATGGAAGTAATTGGATTTTCCCAGGTAGGAACCTTATCCCAAATATCTTCCCACATCTCACTAGCAACTTCACCGTGCAGCTTACTAACTCCATTACTAAAGCGGGCTAAACGCAGAGCTAAAACTGTTAATCCAAATTCATCATCAATCCCCTCTTCATAAACACACCCTAAATCCATAAATTGATCCCGACTTAACCCTAACTTTTCCCAATAACCCCTAAAATACTTCTCCTTTAAATCAAAGGAAAAAGTTTCATTTCCAGCCGGAACAGGAGTGTGCGTTGTAAAGACTGTACTACCTGCTACTGCTTCTAAAGCTTGTTCAAACTCCAAAGCATACTTATTCATTAATTTCTTAATTCTTTCTAATCCTAGATAAACCGAATGGCCTTCATTCATATGCCAGACAGAAGGTTCATACCCCATTGCAGATAAGGCTTTGGTACCCCCAATACCTAATATAATCTCTTGAGAAATTCTAGTTTCATCGCCTCCACCGTACAGCTTAGAAGTTAACTCGCGGTCATGCTCACTATTTTCCTCTAGGTCGGTATCTAATAAATAAACTTCTACCCGACCTACCTTTAGCTTCCAAACTTTGATAACTACCTCTCTATTTAATAAATTCACCTTTACCTTTAAGTTGTCTCCATTTTTATCTTGAGCAGGTTTGATCGGCAAATGATCTTTTTCAAGTTCTGGGTAAAGTGCTTTCTGCCAACCTTCATCATTAATCTTCTGTCTGAAATATCCATTATGGTAAAGTAATCCTACTCCTACCAACGGCAGCCCCAGATCACTAGCTGATTTACAGTGATCTCCAGCTAAAACTCCTAATCCTCCCGAATAAATCGGCAGTGACTCATGAAAACCAAATTCAGTAGAAAAATAAGCAATTACTTCTTCATCTCGAGAATAAGAGAAATTTTGATCAAACCAAGTATCATCATCATTCAAATAATTCTGAAAATTATTCATTACCCGTTCGTATTTATTCATAAATTCTGAGTCAGAAACTAATTCTTGCAAACGATCATGATCAACTGTAGCTAATAATTTTACTGGATTTCTCTCAATTGATTTCCATAATTCTTGATCAATACTCGCAAACAATTCTTCAGCTTCATGATTCCAGCACCACCATAAATTATAAGCTAACTCTTTCAATTGGCTGATTTCTGCTGGTAAATCAGGCTTAACAGATAAACTACCATAATAATCCATTTATAATCACCTCGGGATTGATTTATAAAATACATAATTTAAAAACAGACTGAGTAATCAATTTATTTCTTAGTTACAAACTATTTTCAGCTCAAGATCACTGTATAATTTACTTCCAATTCCTGATACTTGCTTAATTTCTTCTTTAGCTGTAAATCCATCATTACGATTCCGATAGCGTACAATCCGTTTTGCTAAAGCGGGACCAATTCCAGTTAACTCTTCAAAATCTTCTGCTTCCGCTGTATTAATATTAAGCTTATCAGCTGCCAGTTCTTCTTCCCGGTGACCCTGCGCCTCAGCTTCCACCTCCACTTCCGATACTTCGCGGCCTAATAAACTGTAATATAATTTAAGGTATTCTTCAGCTGAGTGGCTCCAACTATAATCGCCTTTCATACCTCTCCTCATTAATTTTTCCCAAACTTGCGGTTGATTATAATAAAAATCTACTGCCCGCCGGATAGTATACAGCAGATCGTAGGCATCATAATTAGCAAAACTAAATCCGTTGCCTTCTCCAGTGGCTTCATTATAGGATTGAACTGTATCATTAAGCCCCCCAGTTTCCCGAACAATAGGGATAGTTCCATAGCGTAAACTAATTAACTGCCCTAAACCACACGGTTCGTATTTAGACGGCATCAAGAACATATCACTACCGGCATAAATTTTCTGAGCTAAACCAGCATCATACTTAATATTAGCAGACATTTTTTCTGGATACCGCGCTGCAATTTCTCGAAACTGATTTTCATATTCTTCCTGGCCGGTACCTAACAATAAAAACTGAACTTCCTCCTGCTGCAACAAATCATCCAGGATATGTAAAATCAGATCAAGTCCTTTCTGATCTACTAAGCGGGTAACAATTCCCAACAGCGGAACCTCTTCCTTCTGCGGAAGCCCCATTTCTTCCTGCAGACGTAATTTATTTTCCATTTTCTGATCAATATTATTCAGATCATAATTAATATAAATATCTTCATCAGTAGCAGGATTGAAGTTATCATAATCAATCCCATTTACAATTCCGTACAGATCATCATCATTCATACGGAGCACATAATCTAACCCTTCTCCAAAATAAGGGGTCTTTATTTCCTCTGCATACGTTTTACTTACTGTGTTAACGGCATCTGCCATTCCAATTCCCATTTTCATATAATTTACTTTATTATCATGCTTAACTACTCCATTGTCCCAATATTTAGAATGAAGAGCTAAAGTATCTTTCAAAATTTCTCTGCCAAATACCCCTTGATATCTTAAATTGTGAATCGTATATACTGTTTTTATCTCTTGATAAAAATCATAATTCTGATATTGATCTTTTAACATAATGCTTAACGGCCCAGTCTGCCAGTCATTATAGTGAATAATATCCGGCTTAAAATCAATCTTAGGTAACATCTCCAGTACTGCTCGACAAAAGAAAGCAAATTGAACATGCTTATCTTCATTTTCATAGAGACTATCCCGGTCAAAATACTGTTTATTATCTACAAAATAAGTAGGAACCCCATTATTAACTAATTTGTTGATTCCTACATAATTATTCCGCCAACCAACTTGTGTTCGAAAATGAAGCAGATGATCTAATTGATCTAAATACTGATCATCAATTTGAGTATACTCAGGCATAACTACTCTAATATCATGTCCCTTGTTCTTCACTTCCTGCGGCATTGAACCAGCTACATCAGCTAATCCACCAGTCTTAGCAAATGGATCTACCTCTGACGACACAAATAGAATTTTCAATTTCTCATTTTTTCCCATTATAACGCCCCCATGTAAATTAGTCTAACTCAAAACTTCTAAAAATATAATAATTTAGAGTGATAAACCAAACCAATTAAATTATAATATTAACCCCTGTAATTGTCAAACATCTTTTCATTTTTTGAGTTTAATAATCGCCCTGACAGCAGTAAATTACGGACTGAAATCATTTACATTCTTTTTTCTAAATTACTTTAATAATCTAAATTAATAAAATAATAAAGAATTAAAAAATTATTTTAAGAAATTTAGTTTTTACATAAAAAATAGAATTATTTTTATAAATGTATTAACATTAAAATTAAAATATAGTATAATAATAGTGAGTAGAGAGTAGCCGAGCAAGTTAATCTAAAACTTGCGAGGTGATAATTATGTGTTATGAAGCTAATTATTATGATGTGAAATCCAAAACCCAAGAGTTAAAAAGAGCCAGCCACCACGTCGAATTAGAACAAAAAGCTAAAAAACAGTATACTCCGCAAAAAAATTAAGACTGGAGCCTAAGGCTCCAGTCTTTTTTCTAGCCAATTAGTTTTTGATCACTCTCATCTTGGTCTACAATCTCCAGGGTAGCTGAGTCTCCCTTCTGCACTTGGTTCTGATGTTCTTCTTTGACTATAGAAATCAATTTAACAGTATTTACCCGCTCCAGACAGCTAACCACTTCTTCCGAAGTAACTCCTTCTTCTATCGCAGAAACCAGATATTTAATGCCTTTTCTGCCTGATTCTAATAAACTTTCGGCTGCTTTCTGGCGGACAAGTCCACTGCTATCTCTTAATAACTTATCTAAATAAGAATAAACTTCCTCTTGATCAAACTTCCGTAATAACTTAGCAACTTGCGCTCTCACATTGCAGCTGTTATCCTCAACTTGATCTACAAGAGCAGAAAAGACTTCGGGGTGGTCAGGAAAATGAGTCAGGCTTTTTACAATGCTGATTCTTTCTTTTTCTGCTGGCGACTCTGCCAAGATTGCCAATAAAGAATCAATTACTTCCTCGCCTCCAATATCCCCGAGTAATTCTATAATCCAGTTCCGATGCTTACTCCCCTGCTTAACTAATTTCAATAAATGAGGCACACTTTTAGAACCTAAAGTTTTAAAAGCACCTATTAAATTCTCTTGAATCAATACATCATTACAATACTCCAGATAATTAACTAAAATAGAAACTGCTTTATTGTTCTGTAATTCAGCTAATTTGTTAATTACTAATATCTTTACCTCAGCTTGGTCATCGTATAATAACGGAACTGCATAATCTACTGCCTGTGGGGTTCCAATCTTCAATAATGTTCTAGCTGTTCTCTTTTTAGTTTCTATATCTGCTTCTGTGACTTGCTGTAATAATTGTCTTAAAGACTGACCATCAACTAATATATCTAATACTTGGAAGTAAATTTCCTGCTGCAGGTCTTGACTTCCCTTTAGTATCAATTCCTGTTTCACTTCTAAATCAGTAATTTTTTCCACCTGGGATAAACCAATTTTAAAATCACGATTTAAAGTTCTAACTACTTGGGAATAAGTAAGACCAGTCGATTTCTTTTTCAATAACAGCAGTAAGATTGCTGTAATTATTACCCCACTGCTTCCAGCTAGCACCAAAGTATAATTATTAGTTATTAATCCGGATAAAGTAGCAAAATAATTGATTTTCACCACCTCCTCTTCTCAACTCTTATTTACTATTTCGAGAGGAAATATTATTTTCCTCCATATTTATATAAAAAAATGTAATTAAATTTTAGTTTAACGGTAATTTGATATTATCATCTTTTTTATTAGACTATAATGTAAAAATATGTAATAAATGAATCGCGTAACGGCCTCGTAGTTTGAAGATAAGTTTTAGTCCCCCCTTAAAATTATCAGTTTTTAGTAAGAAACCTTGCATACTGCATAAAATATTATATAATTGTATATGATGAGATTGCTTTTATTAATTACTATACTACATAGAGAAGGGAGTAAGTATAATATGACCACAGAAGAGTACCTACAAAGGTCGTTTGCAGAACGAATTGGCGGAAAACAGTTTGGAAAGGATACTACTCTATATAAGTTTGAAAAAATCAAACGGGCTAAAAGAACAGCCAAAAAAGAAAATCCAGATACAGAATTAATTGATATGGGGGTGGGAGAACCAGACTGGATGGCTGATAAGGGAGTAGTGAAAACTCTTTATGAAGAAGCGCAGAAGCCGGCCAATAGATTTTACGCTGATAACGGAATTCAAGAATTTAAAGAAGCAGCTGCTGAATATATGGCCGAAGTATTTGGGGTTGAACATTTAGACAGCAAAACAGAAATTAATCATTCTATTGGCTCTAAGCCTGCCCTAGCTATGCTTCCTGATGCGTTTATCAATCCCGGAGATATTACAATCATGACTGTTCCGGGCTATCCAGTTCTAGGAACTCAAACCGAATGGTTAGGAGGAGAAGTAGTTAATCTTCCGCTCAATAAAGAAAACAACTTTTTACCTGAACTGGACAGTCTAACAACTGAACAAAAAGAAAAAGCTAAACTTTTATATTTAAATTACCCTAACAATCCTACAGGTGCTTGTGCAAATCGAAAGTTTTTCGAAGAAGTAGTGGACTTTGCTAAAGAAAATGAAATCATTGTCGTTCATGATGCAGCCTATGCCGGCCTAGTCTTTGATGATAATCAACCGTTAAGTTTCCTCTCAATTCCGGGAGCTAAAGACGTAGGAATTGAACTGCAGTCGCTCTCTAAGTCTTTTAATATGACCGGCTGGCGGCTAGCTTTTGTAGCTGGAAACCAAAAACTAGTTAATGCTTTTGCTACTGTAAAAGATAACTATGATTCCGGCCAGTTCATTCCTATCCAGAAGGCAGGTATTCATGCCTTAAATCATCCGGAAATAACAGAAAAAACTGCTGCTAAATACTCTCGGCGGCATGAGATGCTAGCCAAAGCTCTACAGGAAGTCGGCTTTGATGCAGAAAAACCAAAAGGATCATTTTACATGTATGTTGAAATTCCTCAGGGAACTGAAAGCGGCCGCACCTTTGATAACGCCCAAGATTTCTGCGAATTTTTAATTACCGAAAAATTAATTTCTACTGTCCCCTGGGATGATGCTGGTAATTTTGTCCGGTTTTCGGTTACTTTCGAAGCGGAAGATCAAGCAGAAGAAAAACGAATTATTACAGAAATTAAAAATAGATTATCTGACGTTAACTTTGTATTTTAAAGTTAACAAACCACAGGGGATATCCCCTGTGGTTTGTATTTTAAACTAAATTATTAATCACTACTTCCTCTAATAAATGATTTAAAAATATCTTTAATTCTATGGGCCAATAATTCTTCCCTTGTTAACTGCCTCCTAAACTTGGGTATTGGTATAATAAAGCAAAACATAAGCCTGAACTTTAGCCTCAGTTTGATTGCTATAAGTATGAGCTCTATCCCCCATAAACTGAACAGCATCCCCTGTTTTTACTTGATATGATTCTCCATCAATTATCACTTCTAAAGTTCCTTTATAGACTAATAAATGCTCCTCCACCCCGGCAAAGTGAGCTTCCGATTGGCGGCTATAACCAGGAGCAATTTCTAATTGATAGATCTCAAATCCTTTTTCTTGATCAAACGGGAATAAAGGAAATACCTTAAATTGTCCTTCCCCCTCCAATAACGGATTAACCTGATCAGAAGAAACCACAGATACTTTAGCTTTGTTTTCTTCTACAAACGCAGAAAAAGAAACATTTAACCCCTTTGCAATTTTCCAAAGCGTTTTGACGGTCGGATTTGATTCCCCACGTTCAATCTGCCCTAACATAGATTTGCTTACTCCTGTAACCTCTTCTAACTTGCTTAAGCTAAGCCCTTTATTGTTCCGAATTCGTTTTAATTTTCTGCCAATATTCATATTTATATTTTCCATTTAAACTCCTCCCCTATAGGTAGGTAAATGTAAACTGAAATTTATTATTTCTATCAACCTAGGTCAAAACGTTTCTTTCAATTTAAATTTTCCTCTCCGCTTGTATATTATAGTGTAATTTGTTATACTATATTATATGCAAAATAGTGCACGTTTGTCCAGTATAAACTTAAAATTAGAAGGAGGAAGTCAATGAAAGAACTTGTTAGCAGAAAATCAGTCTTTCTTCAAGGAGTTAAACAAGGAATCCCCATTGCTCTGGGCTATATCCCAATTGCGATTACTTTTGGCTTGTTAGCTACTTCAGCCGATATTCCACATTATATTATCATTTTAATGTCAATTATGGTTTTTGCTGGCGCAAGCCAATTTGTAGCAATCAATTTACTTGCTTTACAGACAAGCGGCTGGGAAGTTATTATCACTACTTTTATGGTTAACCTGCGTCATTTATTAATGAGTGCTTCTCTAGCTCCTAAGTTAGAATCAAATTTAACTAAAAAAATAAAGGCTTTACTTGCCTTTGGTATCACTGATGAAACCTTTTCTTTAGCCTCACTAAGCAAAAAAGATACTTTACCGGCTAACTTTATGTTAGGTCTTAGTTCAATTGCTTACAGCAGTTGGGTGAGCGGAACTATTGTAGGTGTCTTATTAGGTAGTCAGCTGCCTGCTGTACTGCAAAATAGTATGGGCATTGCCCTGTATGCTATGTTTCTCGGCCTTTTAATTCCGGAAATAAAAAAATCTAAACCTTTATTTACTGTTTCTTTACTAGCTATAGGATGCAATTCACTTTTTTACTGGTGCCCAGTTTTTTCTTTTCTTTCCCAGGCCTGGCGGATTATTATCACTACTGTTTTAGCTTCTAGTCTGGGCGTTATTTTATTTCCTAAGGAGGAGGAAAACTAATGAACTCACTGCTATTTGTGGTAGTAGGTATGACTATAGTTACCTATATTCCGCGGATGCTGCCCCTAGTTTTTTGGCAGCATATTGAATTGCCGGCTAAAGTAAGAGAATTTCTAGAATTTATTCCTGTTGCCGTCTTAAGTGCTCTCATTTTCCCCGGAATTTTATCATCTACCGGCTCAGCCCTTTCTGCCCTTGCCGGAGGAATTACAGCAGTTATCCTAGCCAAATTTGAACTTAACCTATTAGTAATAGTCTTCGGCAGTATTTTATCTGTTTTTGGTTGGGAAACACTATTTTAAATTGACAATCACCAACTGGCAATGTACAATTAAGACTAACAATCCCACGGATGGTTTGAAATTTAAACAAAAAAATGATTTTATGATTTACTCAGCCTCAAACTCAAGCTCAAACTGAATATTGATAATGCTAAAGTTCTAAATTACTAAAACTTAGTCTAAGTTAACGCCTATAATCATCAATTTATAATTTATAAAGGAGAGATACTATGCCTGATTTCTGGACTCATAGGTTAGCCGGAGAATTAATACAAGAACAGTTATCTAATCAACAGTGGCAGACAATGATCACCGAACACCAGCAGATATTCAATTTCGGCTGCCAGGGGCCGGATTTCCTCTTTTATAACGATTTTTGGCCCTGGATTAGTAACAAGCGCGGTCCAAAAGTAGGTACTCAGCTACACGAGGAAAACATCCAGTCTTTCTGGCTGACAAGCTTGGATTATCTACAGAAAAAACAGAACCAAAACAACTCTAATTTCTCAAAACTAGCTACTTACATAAGTGGGATGGCGGCTCACTATGCTTTAGATAAAACCGCTCACCCGTTCATCAATGCCCGCACTGATAATTTCCCGGCTCATAAAAATCTGGAAGCTAATCTAGATGCCTATTTAATTAAAAAGTATAAAAGCCAACAAGTTCATAAGCTATCTCCTCTCCCACTCATTGATTTAGGGACTAACCTACCGCCAAGTATCAAAAAATACTATCAGCACGTATTAACTCAAGGCCATAAGTTTAAACAAGAAATAGATTTTTTAGATGATTCCTATCATGATTTCCATCGGGTACTCCAGCTTTTTTACAGTCCGCGGCGGCTAAAAATTCCTATTTTCAAGCTACTGGAGTTGATTTTTCCCACTAATTTAACTTTATTTGTTTACCCTACTCAACCAGACTATAGTCTGCTAACCGAAGAAGAATTCAGCCAATTTGAAGAACTAATAAACAAAGGGGTGACCGAAGGAAAACAGCTAATTGAGATTATCATTGCTTACTTAAATGATAAATTAACCCGAGAGCAGCTGAAAACTAAATTCCCCGAGATTAATTTTAATGGCGTTAACAATTAATTAGTTGGCCCGAGTTGATTTAGTTAATTACAACTGACTATCCACTATATTGCACGCCACTTGCAGCGAAGAAACTAAGGGATTAGCTAGCAACGCCTGGACTGCTGTTTCCCGGCGTTGGCTCACTGCTGCCTCTGTTGCTAACTGTCGATAGTTAGCTTCAATCTGGAGCAGTCCCTTCAGTTCCAGCGGTGTTTCAGATACTTGTAGCGGCTTAATTCCAGCTGAATTAACTACAGCTGGAACTTCCACTACCACTTCCTGATCCAATTGAGGTATTAATTTCTGGTTACTTATATTTAAAATAAAACGCTGCTCCTGTTCTTGATTTAAAGCAGTCAATAAAGGTACAATTACCGATGAATACCAGATAGCTCCCCGCTCATAAACTACTTCCGGAATTCGGGTTTTATCTTCCGCTAAAGCTTCGGTTATTTCTTCTTGACTAGTCAGCAGTTCTCGGGCTCGCAATTTATCTTTACTGTGGGCCTTAGCTACTTCCCGCCGGTGATGATAATAATATTTTAAATAAGGTACCGGAATGACTCCTAAATCACGAATCAAATTCGGGTGAATTCCTAATCCTAACTCTTCAGCAGCTGCTAAAACTGTTTCTGTTTTATTCTCACCAGCAAGATAAATTCCTGTATACCACCCTAAGTGATTTAGTCCGTGATAATCAACCGTTAGGACACTTTCTTTAACCCCCAAGACAGCTGCGATTTTATTTTGCACATCCACCGGCAGATCACAAACACTAACTACTTCTAAATCTGTTTCTCGATTCAACGCCTGCTGTACGATACTGGCCGGATTAGTTAGATTAATTACCATTGCTTCTGGGGCATATTTTTCAATTTCCCCGGCAATTTCCAACATGACAGGAACTGTCCGCAGTGCATTAGCAAAACCACCGGGGCCAACTGTCTCTTCCCCGATTATATCATACTGCAGTGGAAATTCTTCATCATGCGCGCGAGCTTTCATACCACCTACCCGAATCTGCGTTAAGACATAATCAGCTCCCCGTAAAGCTTCTGCTCGATCAGTAGTATAATTTACTTCCATATCAACTGTTGATTGAGTAATTAAATTCTGACATAAAGTGGCAACTTTCTCTAACTTAGGAGCGGTTCGTCCGTTCAGACATATCTCGTCTAGTCCCACTTCAGCTTCCTGCTTAATTATAGCATCAAACAGCAAGGGAGTATAAACTCCACTGCCGCCAATTACTGTTAATTTATTTTCCATCTTAAAGCCTCCTATACTGTCGCACTTTGAGTCTCCTAGTTATCAGCTATACTCAAAATTAATCTCTATATTAAAACAAATCAAGCGAAAAACACTTATTAACTTAATGCGTATAATAGTATTAAGGTTTTACCGCAGAAAACTGTTTTAAATAAGCTACTACTTCCTTCTGCCGGCGGAATATAGCTGCA
>CAYFUT010000002.1:84937-91325 GCA_964346395.1 uncultured Halobacteroidaceae bacterium | reverse complement strand
AAGGTACTTCTTTAAACAAACGAATATAGTTATTAACCTGAAAGTCTTTTGGCCAAATAGTCGGGGGATAACTAGCTATTTCTGATAACTGCTTAAACGAAGAACCAAACATCCAAATAATTGGAAAAATAGAAATCAAAAAGCCAGCTATTAAAATCGTATAAAAAACAATCTGTTTTAGCTTGTTATTATTAAACCTCACTTATACTGCCCCCTTCTTCGACCCGTATTTTAATTGAAAGATCGATACAACAAATATTATTGCAAATAAAACATAAGATAAAGCGGCTGCATAACCCATTCTAAACTGACTAAAACCTTTATTATATAAATAAAGGACCATTGTTAAAGAAGAACGCATTGGTCCTCCTCCAGTCATAATATAAGGCTCAACAAACATCTTAAATGAACCAATCGTCGATAAAATTGTTACAAATAAAATTATCGGCTTCATTAATGGTAAGGTGATTTTAGTAAACTTCTGAAGAGTAGAAGCACCATCTATTTCTGCAACTTCATATAAATTCTGCGGAATATTCTGTAATCCTGCCAACATAATAATGGTATTATAACCTACCCATCTCCAAACTAATACTAGAATAATAGAAATTTTAGACCATTTCTCACTACTTAAAAAAGGAATCTTATCAAACCCAATATTATTAAGCAAATAATTAACAAGTCCAAAACTAGAATCTAATAATAAGGTAAAAACAATCCCCACTACTACCGTAGAAGTTACAAAGGGCAGAAAATAACCAGTTCGAAAAAATTTTAAAAACTTTACATTTTGGTTGTTTAGCATTACAGCTAAAATAAGTGACAACACTACAATTACTGGCGTATTCCCCAACCAAAGAAGGATTGTATTTTTTAACGACTGAATAAACACTTCATCTTGTAACAGCCATTTGTAATTTTTCAATCCAATAAATCCTGGTTTACCTATCCCGCCCCATTTATGAAAACTCATGAAAAAAGAATATAATACAGGAAATAACATGAAAATAGTAAATAGCAACACAAACGGAGCAATAAAAATATAAAAGTGTTTATTTTCCTTAATCCTGACCCATAAATTGCTCATAATTATCAACCTCTCTTTTATAGTTTAAAGAAAGGGGGGACCCCCCCTTTCAATTGTAGGTTGAATTATTGTTGACTCTGTAACTGTCTAATTTTATCAGCAGCATCTTTTAATCCCTGTTTAACAGACTTCTTACCATTTAAAATCTTAACTAACTCATTATTCACAGGAGCACTTTCGGTACCTAAAGCCTGAGCAGAATATTTAGTAGTATTAAAGGTACCTAGCACTTGTTCACTTATTTCCGCTAGTTTCACCCAAACCTTCTGTCCACCATAAAACTCTACCTCTTGCTGAAAGAAATCACTCTCATACATTGGCTTATAAGCTGGGAACACACCTACTTCTTTTACTAGTTTGCTTAAGGCATCATTATTAGCAGCTGCAAACTTAGCAAATTTAATAGCAGCTTCTTTATGCTCGGCTCCTTTAGGTATAATATAACCAGTACCGCCCATAGAACCATTAGCATTCGGAACAAAGGAAGGAACTTCCATTACCCGCCATTTTCCTTTTGTATTAGGAGCAATATCCGGGATATTCCCCATAAACCAACCGCCAGCCATGATGGTAGCTACTTTACCCTGTTTAATTGCTGTATTCCAAGGAGCACTCCAGGGTTTTACATTCATTCCAATTCCAGTATCAGTAATTTCCTTCATCGTTTCTAAAACTTGATAATTGATAGCTAATTTATCTAGTACTACATTTCCATATTTATCAAATAAATTCCCACCTGCCTGACGCATCATAGGGTCAAAGTTCCAGTTACCAAGTTCATAGCTTTTCTGTGGCCAAGGAAGCATATAGCGGTCTTTTTTTCCGTCTCCATTAGTATCTTTAGTAATTTTCTTCCCAGCGTCAATAAAGTCTGACCAGGTTTCAATAGATTGGGGATCAATTCCTGCTTCAGCAAAAATATCTTGCCGATAAAACATTGCATAAGGCGCTACATCAGCTGGTATGCAGTAAATTTTACCGTTATAATGAGCTCCAGCCATAGCTCGAGTAGTAAACTCATCTTCAATCGGCTTTACTGCTTCAGTTAAATCAGCCAAGCCCCCTCGAGAAGCAAAACTAGCAACATCTGTTCCTAGATTAACAGTTGCTAAATCAGGACCACCTTGACCACCTGACATAGCAGCCATTAATTTCTTATTCATATCGCCCCAGCCAATTTCTTGAATGTTAACTTTAATATTGGGGTATTTCTCTTCAAAATCATCTTTAATAGTCTTTAATCCTTTGGGATAAACTCCCCAACCCCAGATTGTAAGCTCCGTTTTTTCTTCTTTTTGATCATCACCGAAACCAAACAAAGCAAAACTAGGTACCGAAATAACTAAAATTAACAGCACAACTAATAAACAGATTAGTCTTTTTTTCATTCTCCCCCCCCTTTTTTTGTTTGAATGGTAATTTACTATCTATTTGTTTTTAACTTAAATTTATTTTCTATCACCTCCTCCAAAATCAAATACTCTGTAAAAGAATTTCCTAAACTTTGATCCTGCCTCTAATTGATTAAACACTTCCTGGTTAATTCTTAAGGTTCATCTTCATTCCAGCTCCATATTTAAATAAAGGATTATAGTCAGCATCTCCTTTATTAATCGGCACTTGGTTGATAGATTTAGGCCAAGTTACCGGTAGTTGGCCTTTGAAATTATAGTCGCCAAATAATACATCGGCTACACCTTGACCTTCTGTACCCGGCAGCCAAGCAGCTACAAAAGCATCCCAATTATCGATATAGTCGCTAATCATCAGCGGCCGGCCGGAAATCATAACTACTGCCACTGGTTTGCCAGCTGCTCTTACTTCTTCAATTGCTTCTAGATCAGAATCAGTCAGCTGTAACTTTCCGTCATCGCCTTTACCTTCTGTATAAGGATCTTCACCGACAACTACCACTCCTACATCAGCCTCAGTTACATTCTCTACTACCCGGCCTGAATCATGTAAAGTCTGTTTGATACCTTCTAAAATAGTAGTTCCCTCAGTAATATCACCAGTAGCTCCCTGCCATTTAATAGTCCAGCCTCCGCATTGACTACCTAAGTCATCAGCATTCGAACCGGCCACGTAAACATCGGCTCCTTTATCTAACGGAAGTAATTCCTGCTGATTTTTCAAGAGCACAAGCGATTCGCGGACTGCTTCTCGGGCTACTTCTCTATGCTGGTCAGAGCCTACTGATTCCAACAGTTCGCGGTTAACCAGCGGCTCCTTAAATAAATCCGCTCCATATTTAACCCGCAAAATTCTTCTAACCGCATCATTAATTCGCTCTTTACTCACATCATCTTTCTCAACTGCTTTAGTTAGCGTCTCACTAAACTTTCTCCAATTGCTCGGCTGCATAAACATATCTACTCCAGCATTAACAGCAGTAACTACTTTGCCGTAGAAAGTAAGCTTGCTTATTTCATTAATTGCATTCCAATCAGAAACAATAAATCCGTTAAATCCAAGTTCTTCCTTTAATACATCAGTTAATAAATACTTGTGTTCATGCAGTTTCTTTCCCTGCCAGCTGCTGTAGGACGCCATGATGGTACCTACATCTTGTTCAATTGCTTCTAAATAACCCGGCAAGTGAATCCGGCGTAAAGTTTCTTCATCAACCGGCAGATTTCCACGATCAATCTGATAGTCAGCATCTCCAGTTCCCCAGCGAGCTCCACCGTCGCCGACAAAGTGTTTAGCAGTTGCTACTAGACGGTCGCCGCTCATTTCAGCATTAGATCCCTGCAGGCCGGCTACATAGGCGCCTGCTAACTGCTTTTGTAAAGCGGGAGTTTCGCCAAAACTTTCATAAGTTCGGCCCCATCTAATATCTCTAACGACCGCCACACAAGGTGAAAAGTTCCAGTCCATACCAGTGGCCGCTGCTTCTTTAGCAGTTATACGCCCTACTTCCTGCACAATTTCTGGATCTCTAGTCGCTCCTAAACCGATATTATGAGGAAAGATAGTAGCTCCTTTGACATTATTATGGCCGTGTACAGCATCTACTCCGTAAATCATAGGAATTCCCAACCGAGTCTCTAACGCCGAAGCCTGAAATTTCCTATACATATCAGCCCAAGCTTGCGGAGTATTCGGACTAGGAGTAGAACCACCGCCACTTAAAATAGAACCTACTTTATACTTGTTCACCTGTTCAGGAGTAATATGTCTCCGCTCTGCTTGTATCATCTGACCTATTTTTTCTTCCAGCGTCATCAATGATAGTAATTTATCTATTTTTTCTTTTCTACCTAACTGCGGATCTTTATAATCAGGTACCACCTTTATGTTATCAAAATAAACAGTGGTCTTTGCATTACCGCCTTCTATATTGCCTAACTCAAAAGTCAATTTAGCATCATCATAACTTTCTTCAGTCATGCTAAACTCAAAACCATACGTCTCCATTTCCGTTCCTAACTGATAAGTCTTCTTCACATCCCCTAAATAATCCACATACCAGGGATCAGAATCAAGCGGCTTACCTAAACCTAACTTTACTTTCCGCGGCTGATCTGCTTTAGCCTGAAAAGTAACTCTATAATCGACTCCTTTAATCATCTGCAGCCCAAATTGATTTACTTGGGTACTGTAGGTTTCACTGCCTACATCTTTAACTTCAGCCTTCAGCAGCCCTTCACTAGTAGAAATTTCAATTGAACCTTCCGTGCCCCAGTGATCTATTCCGGCGCTGAAATCACCGTTTTTGACTACTCTTGGATAAGCCTCTACAGAACTATCATCAGATTTTTCCTCAGTTTGGCTTTGCTGCTCACTAAACTTTTCATCATTAGGAAGCAAATATTTTTCTAATTTAATATTATCCAACCAGACATTCGGTTGTTCTTTGCCTAACTGAAACTCCACACGAGCCTTAGAATCCGTCTTTTCCTGCATTACAAATATATGCTCATAAGTCTTCATTTCTGTCGTTAATTTATCAGTAATCCCGCCGGTATAATCCGCCCAATTTCTGTCGGCAGTACCGCCTACTTTGACAGCCATACTTCTTGGTGCTTCTGCTTTGGCCTGATAAGTCAATTTATAGGCTGTACCTTTTTCTATCTTTACCGGCGTCTGGATTAACTGCAGGGCATAAACAGGACCACCCGGTTGATCAACATTAATTTTAAATTTCCCAGCCTCTATTTGGGCTTGCCCTGAACCGCCAAAACTTTCTCCAGCGTAAAAACTCCACTTGCCCTGCTTCACTTGACTTTTATCTGTATCAATAGCCTGGTCAAACTTACTATTATTCAGTAAATTAGACCCCCATTTTTTCTCTACCGGCTGTAGTTTTACTTTATCGATCCAGACATTCGACTCTTTCTTACCTAACTGAAACTCCACCCGAGCTTGAGGGTCAGTTTTTTCATTCATGGTAAAATAATGTTCATAAGTCTTCAGTTCCGTTGCTAATTGATCAGTAATTCCGCCGGTATAATCGGCCCAGTTCCTGTCCGCAGTACCGCCTACTTTAACTGCTATACTTCTTGGGGCTTCTGCTTTGGCCTGATAAGTTAACTTATAAGTAGTGTCTTTCTTTATCTTCACCGGCGCTTGAATTAACTGCAGGGCATAAACAGGGCCGCCCGGCTGAGCAATATCGAGTTTAAATTTACCAGCCTCTACTTGGGGTTGCCCTGAACCGCCAAAACTTTCTCCAGCGTAAAAACTCCACTTGCCCTGCTTCACTTGACTTTTATCAGTATCAATAGCTTGCTTAAAATCAAAATTACTCAGTAAATTAGCGCCTAAAAGGTTAGTTAGTTTTTTTTTTTTTATCTTTCTGTAATTTTAAGGTTACTTCTGCACCTGAATCTTCTACCATTAAATACTTTGTGGTTGTTTGATACCCTTCTTTACTAACTCGAACAGTATAAATTCCCTTTTTCAGTCTAAATTCCACTGTTTTCCCTTCACTAGAAGTTATTTTCTCACCGTCCTGCAGAATCTCTACTTCAGCTTGGCCTGCTTCACCACCGAGCATTGGTTTAACAGTCAAAGTAGGAGCATCCAGCAACAGCTTAATATTCTTGATTAAATCATCGTCTTCTTCTAAGCTAATATATTTACTAGTAGTTAAATAATCATCTTTCTTTACTTTGATCTTATAGATGCCGGGCTCAAGTCTAAAGCTAGAATTAGCCCCTTCCTGAGAAGCTACTTTCTCACCTGATTCAAATATCTCTACAGCAGCTGATTTGTTAAATCCTTTAATCATCGGCTTAACAGTCAACGTAGGTAATTCTTCTTTTAATTTAATACTTTTAGTTACATTATCTTCTT
>CAYFUT010000002.1:82504-84837 GCA_964346395.1 uncultured Halobacteroidaceae bacterium | reverse complement strand
TAATTCATTCCCCTGAATATTATCAGCATAAAACTGTTCATACTTGGCTACTCTTGGCTGCGGAATTGCTTCTGCTGCCAGATTTTCTTCCAGATGTTTCTTAGTTCTAATTCCCGGAATTACAGTAGAAACTTCCGGATAGCTCAAGATAAATCCTAATGCTTCCTGCACCATATCTTGCTTGTCAGGTTTGATCTGTTTTATCTCTTCTACCAGTTTAGCTCGGCGCTCAACAACTTCTTCTGTCCATCGGCTCCGAACATCATCAAAATCACTATTTTCATCATATTTCCCAGTTAACCACCCGGAATCAAGCGGCACCTTAATAATCAAGCCTACTCCCTGCTTCTTGGCTTCTTCAAATACAAATCTCGGCTCCTGGTAAAGAAGATTAAACATTACCTCAATTACCTGGGCACCAGTAGTCTGCAAAATCTGCTTAATTTCTTCACTAGTATCAACTGAAGCTCCATAAGCGTTAATTAGTCCTTCTGACTGCAGCTGATCCAAAATTTGAAAGTGTTTACTACTGCCCTGTAGATACTTTTGCGGTGGATTATGGAGTAAGACAGAATCCACATAATCAGTCTGCAGAGCATGTAAACTATTTTCTACTGATTTACGCAGCAAATCAGGATTATAGTTAACACTACCATCGGAAAAATGGCCAAACTTAGTACTAATCACCACCTCTTCCCGACAGTCCTGTAGAGCTTCACCCAATAACTGTTCGCTCTTTCCGCCTGCATAATTAGGAGCAGTATCAAAAAAGTTACATCCTTTATCCAAGGCCTGGTGTACTAATTCAATTGCTGCTTCTCCTGTAGTTCCTTCCCAAGCTTCTGTATTACCTAACTGCCAACTACCGAAACCAATTTCTGATACTGATAACCCTGTAGTGCCTAACGGTCTCTGTTTCATCTTTAACCTCCTTGTTATTTTAAATTCTGATTAACTGCTACCACTTGTTTAATCAACTGTAATTGTCTGTCTGAAATATCAGCCTGCTCTTTAATTTTTGCATCTAACTGATCATGTGCTTCAGTTATAGTCTGGATTACTTCATTTAAATTATCAGTAGTAGAAACTACTTGTTCTGTTTGAGCAGCAACTTCTTGACTAGAAGCAGAAATTTCCTGGGTTAAATCTTCAACTTCTTCAGTAGCAGTCACTTGTTTCCCAGCAGCAGTAACTACTTCTTCCATCTTATCAGTAACTTCTCTTGATAGATGATTGATTTTATCAAATACATCAACAATACTTTCTTCATCTCTAGAATTACTGGCTGACATAGCTGCTACTATCTCATTAGTCACTGACCCTAATTCTTCAATTACAGCTTTTATATCTTCAGTTGCTTCTCTGCTTTCATCAGCCAAATCTTTTATTTCTTCCGCTACTACTGCAAAACCAGCCCCTTTGTCCCCCGCCCGCGCTGCCTCAATAGCAGCATTTAACGCCAACAGATTAGTTTGGTCAGTAATTTCAATAATTTTATTAGAAGTCTCATTTATCTTATTTAAACTCTGCTGCAATTCCTCAACCGTCTCTACTGTCTCCTGAATAACTTTATTCCCGGCTGCAATTTTTTCTTCCGTCTGCTGAATCTGTTGATAAGTTTCTTCTCCGGCTTGTGAAATCACATCTGCCTGTTCAGATAAATCCTCCACCCCACCTGACACCTGCTGAATTGCCGCTGATACTTCTTTAATCGCTTGAGCTACTTGATCATTGCCCGCGGTTAAACTGATAATTTCCTCCTCTGCTGTTTCTATTTTTTTCTTTACCGTTTTTGCTGTTTGAGCCATTTCAGCAGCCGAACTACTAACTCTTTCTGCCTGCTCAGCCGCCTGTTGAGTTTCCTGTTTAACATGATTAGTTACTGTGCTTAACTTCCTGTTGACCATAAATCCTAATCCAAAACAGATAATCATTCCCATTAAATTAATAATGATTATCCGCTGTTTATTCCGTTCAGCCTGAACAGCAGTCTGCCTAATTATTTTATCTAACTGCATCATACTATAATCTTTTATAATATTCTTTACTTCATTTAACTGACTATCTAAACTTTTGATATCTTTTAAAATAACATCTCGCATAAGTCCATCTTCAGAAGCATTATTTAACTTTTGATTCAAGCCTTTAAAATCTGCATTATACTCCTCTAAAGTCTGCAGTGCTTTTAATGTCTCCTCATCTTGAATATAACTTTCTAATTCATTCATTTTCTTATTTAAATTATTAAAATACTCTTTATCTGATTCTCTAATGTTATTATCAATTACCAAATCTGATTCCTGACCATAAATACTTTTTACTTTTCTTGATAA
>CAYFUT010000002.1:40614-82404 GCA_964346395.1 uncultured Halobacteroidaceae bacterium | reverse complement strand
GTAAGAAAAATCCGAGTTGTACTTGGCGATTGACAGTCAGCAATTTCTTTATCTTTTTTATTTTAGAGACTAATTTTTTTATCATTTTCTTCCCCCTTTAACTTAAATTTCTTTATCCTTTACCCTCTCCTCAACCTAATAATTATTTTTTTCATAATTTGTTATCTAATTATAATATTATTGCTAATTTACAAGGGAGAATTGGGCCAACTTTTAGGATAAGATCAGTTGGCCCTAGAATTAATAAATTAATTTGCTTTTAAATAAAAATCAGTTACATATAAGTTATCTACATCAACTTCTCCACCCGATGCTATAAGACCAATTTGAGTTACAGTAGATAAGTCAATCTCAGCAAAATCTGCTAATGGAATTGATATTGTCTGCCAGCCAGTTGCAGCAGGATCAAATCCATAATCTAATAAAGAAACTTCTTTCTCTGGTCCTGCAAATTTTAGTGTAACATCACTAAATCCTCCAGTTGTTGCTAAACTAATTTCTAATGAATCATAAGTTGATAAATCTGCTGGAAAATCTGCAGGATCTGCATCCGTATCATATAAGTCTCCCATCAAAGCAATAACAGCAGCACCTTGGTCCCAACCATTTGCTGCAGTAAGTTCCCAAGCATTTTTATTATTATATTCAGCATCTTGAGCTATAGGAGCACCTGTACCCCATGAATCTAGTACTATATCTCCATCATATGCATTATTATCCGTTCCTATCGTAGCGTCAACTAATGTTGAATCATCTGCCATAAAGTAATATTCACTATCTTCATCACCGGTAGCAACATCTACTTCTGGTTCTTCTACTATTTCATCAGCATCGATCGCTTCAACGCCACCTTCAGCAGTCTTTCTTACCGCATGGAAAGGTTCTTCTTCATCATCAACATACCAGCGCAGTTCATCTTCTTCCCACTCAAGAATAAAAGTATGGAACTCATCAGAGAATTTACCGCTATCAAGTTCATAAGAATTTCCTATTCCGCCACCACCATAATGGCCTGGTCCATGGACTGTACCATGAGTAGTTTTAGGTTTATCACCAACTAACTCCATAATATCTATCTCTCCACATTCTGGCCATTCTACACCATCATTTATATTATCACCTAACATCCAAAGTGCCGGCCAAATACCTTGACCTTCTGGCAGCTTAGCCCTTATCTCTACTCGCCCCGGTTTATCAAGATTAGCCTTAGCACCAGTTATCATCCTAGTTGAAGTATAATTATACTCTCCATATTCATCAGATATTTCTTCTTCCTCAGCTGTTATTACTAGTTTATCATCTACAATCTCAGCATTATCTCCATCTGTATAATATTCTAACTCTTCATTACCCCAACCTGGAATACCTTGTTCATGCCCATTACCTACTTCATAAGTCCAATCATCTTCATTAATATTTGATCCTTGGAACCTATCTTCCCACACTAATTCATCTTCTTGGTGAACTTCAATATAATCAACTTTCATCTGTTGAGGAAACTCAGTTGTTTCATCAGGCTCACCGGGCCATAGTCCTCCTACTGCCACATTAAAGATAAAGAAGAAATCACCATCATAAACCCATTCTGTATCTGGCTCGTCATCATCTGGCATTTCATCTTCATCCGCTTTACCTAGTTTAACTAATTCAACATTATCAAGCCAGATAGTAGCATCATCTATACCAAGTTGAAATTCAAACCGAGCTTGGTCATCTGTTTCTTCTCCCATTACAAATTCCGATTCATAAGTTTCTACTTTATCAGATAAATTAAATAACGTTCCACCCGAATTACCTTCGCCAGAATTATATGCAGACCAGCCTCTATCTGCTGTACCACCAATCTTTACTTCTAAATCTCTAGCTTTAGAAGCTTTAGCATCAAATTTAACTTTATATTTATATCCTTTTTCAAGTGTAATTGGAGCTTGCAATAATTGCACTGCATACGAAACATCACCACTCTTATCAATATCAAGTTTAACCATTTCTTCTTCTACTTCTACACTACCTGTACCTGTATTTTCTAAAAATACCCAGTTATCTTCTGTCTTGAAGTTACCTGCGCCTTCTTCTTCTACTTCATCTTTTAAGTAAACATCACTACTAAAGTCTCCATTTCCAAGCATATTTTCCACTTCTGACAATTCAATGGTTATAACCTTATCTTCTTTTAATTTAACCTGTTTTGGTTCTCCTACATAGCCATCCTTTTCTGCTTCTACTTCATAATCTCCATTATTTAATGTAAATTGCACCTCACTGCCTTGATCAGAAGCTACCTCTGCTCCATCCTGCAAGATAGTTACTTCGGCCTCTAAACTATTACTTGCATCATCTTCTACCTTAACTGTTAAAGTAGATTCTCCATTTATCAGATCACCATTATCATCACCATTACTACATCCAATCAAAGAAACTAACCCAACTAATAACAAAACCACTACTAAGAAACTCTTCTTTCTCATTAAATTTACCATTATTCTCCCCCTTTTAATTTTGTAATAAAAATTATTTTAACATAAATAAGGGAAAATTATATGGAAACAATAATTTTTATCTCCTGTCTCCTGATTATTAACTTTTATCCTCTTCAGCAGTATAGACACAAGAATCCCAAATTTGATAACACAAAGTATAAACTACACTTTCAGTAAATTAATTTCACAACATGATTTTTTTACCTTTGATTTTAATATTCAAACTGATATAATTATTAATAGTTATGGATAGTCACTCCATTTTAGGGAAAGTTGGATGCCCGTAATCCTAAATGGGGTGGCTATTTTTTATTTATCACCTCCTTTGCTCTAAATATAAATACCATCTGATTTATTTCCTTATAAAGTGTTATTTAACAACACTTGTTATCTACTCTAAAAAGATATCTATTTGATTAATTTCTCCTTCTCTAATTTTTTCAGCTAAGGAAGAAGAAACTATTGATTCCTCAACTTCAATTTCTTGCCCAGCTTTAGTTACTAATTTATAACTTTCAATCTCTGCTCTATCAGCCCCAAAAGTATCCTTTCGAGCCGGATTATGATAAACTACCAGCGTATTACCTAAGAAGCGGTAAGCAAAACTATCAGCAGGTATTTCTACCTCTAACACTTCAGTTTGACTGATTTGTAAGGAGACTTCTTTAGCTTCGGTGGTAAATAAATCAGCTTTTAAATTAGGCTGCGGCTGATAAGCTAGTTCTCCCTTCTGAACTGTAAACGGCTGCGGGCCAAAGACCATCAGCGACCACATATGAATATACTCAGCAGTAGAGCCGCTTAGTCTTGCTATATAGCCACGGCCGTGGTTCTCTGTATCATCATTCAAACTACTCATGATAAAGGAGCTATTTTCTAGGATGCTCCGCTTATAAACAGCTGGGTCTTGGAACGGAACTAAAGCTGTTTCCAGTGCCTGATAGTAATCTTCCGTCAAGCCTGATTTTAATAACTCCAGCAGATATTTATACTGCATATGCAAAAAGACAGAAGCATTTTCTAACCAACCGGGGCTGTAAGCTCGCGCCCGTCCGATTTCATAACTTTCATCTATTATATCGCCGTTAACTCGATACATGCCCAACTTCTGGTCGTATAAATCACTCTCCTGCACACTCTGATGCAGCTGAGCAGCTTCCTGTTGGTCAGATAAAACCTTCATTGCCCGCACCTGGCCTTCTAAGAAAGCCGGCAGTCGGTGCTGCTCAAATTCAGTTACTTTTACATAAGGCTGACCTTCCGGTGACTGTTCGCCAGTCCGTTCATATTCGACTGCTTGATGAGAAAAGTACATCGTAAATAAGCCGGTACTCTCTTCTTTAGCTGCCTTAATAGCCGATTCAAGTCTAGATTCCAGCCGAGCTAAAAAGTCTTTGAAATCTGTTAAGGCTAAATCCTGTTCTGTTCCGGTAAAGCCCCTAAATACTTCGGCTCTATATTCCTCGCGGAGAGTAGTAGCCTGCTCCCAGTAGCGGAAATCATCTTGCTCAGCTAACCAATCGGCTAATACCTGATCTAATCCATCATAAAACTGATATAATTCCGTCGGCAGAGCAAGTTTTTTCTTTTCCGCTAAATCTATCCATTCTAAGCTGTCCTGTAAAAAGTTAACTAGCCGCTTAAGTTCCATCGTTTCAGCAGTAGAAGAACCGAAAATTCCCGGTAAACCGTTTAAGGCATCATACCAGCCCGGCTTATTAGCTTCCATTTCAATGCCAATGCCAAACGGATCTAAAGCCGAAGCCTTATTAATTACTATCGTTAACAGCTTACCCAATAAATTAGTGTAGTAAATATCCCCAGTTCCGTTTCCCGTTCTTACATAATAAGGATATTTATCGCGACTAGCAATTAATTCTTGCTTAGCTTCGTCCTCTATTACTGCCTGATATTGACGAGGCCCATTGTCAGTTAAGACATATTTTTCACTTCGAGGAACTACTCGCGCCGGACTATCATAGAATGTGTAACTCTTATCAGTTATTAACAACTCGGTTAATTTTTCCGGATAGACTGCTAAGTAATTTTCAATTAAATCAAGATTATAAGTCCAGTGGTCAATCCAGTATCCTTCACCGAATTTAGCTTCCGTCCAAAATTCAGCTTTATCAATTACTAAATCAATAAATTCTTCGATAGAAAGTTTAATTTCAATATCAAAGTTATCAATAAAGACTGCAATTGCTCCCGGAGTAAACGGCTCTTCTAATCTATCGGCAACTTTTTCTTGCTCCGGTTTTGCTACTTGCTTCACTATTGCCTCTTTCCCCTGCTCATCTGCAATATAAAACTGACTTCCCTCAATCACCAGCGGGTTATAGCCATTAGGCTGAATCAGGTTAGCAAATAACTTGACATTATGTTCCTTAACCTGCGGATTGAAGAATACATCACAGCGGCGGTTTTGATTAACATCCCGATAATTGCCGTTGCCCTGCGAATAATAGGCTGGTTCCAGGGAAAACTGGTTATAATCCCGCTCTAAATCACCATGTTTACGGGAAAATAAGTGATACGTTTGCGGATCTTCCTGACCCAAAGTAGCCGGAAAGCCGCCGCGCAGTAGATTATCCAGAAATGTCTGTCGACTGTAGGCATCCAGTTTAGATTCTCCACTAACAGTTAAGATATGATCACCGTAATAATTGTGGACTGCGGCTGTTTCCTCTGCTTTCTCAGCTAAATAATTAGGAGTTACTACCTTATCTGTTACTTCCGCCAGCCTATCCTGGTCAGCCAGATGTCCGTAAACTGAATTGATGGTTAACTGTTCGCCCTTGGCCAGTACCTGTTTGGCAGCCGCCATAGCACTCGGAAATCTATTTTCTAATATCTGCTGTCCGCTGAAATCAGCTAATTCCTGGTCAATAAATCCCGGAGTAGTTTCTAAATCAGTCCGTTCGTTAAAGATAACTTTCGGATCTACTAGCGGCTGAAGATGCTTACATCCTTCCTCCTGCTCGGTAAATGGCAGATAAAAGTTACCTGCTTCCATCCGATTAACTTCCGCACTATCTTCAGTCGAAGCTCGTAATTTATAAAACGGCGTCTGTTGTTCGAAATTATAGACTTTGGCCCAGGCCGAAATAGTCTGACTAATTTCCTTTAACTCATCATTACTAATACCGTAAGGAATCAATATCGGCATCCCATCTAACACTTCTAGTTCCCGCCTGGCAAGGCCAATATTTTCAACTGTTACCTGCCGCACCAGACCAGCAAAATCTTCCTGCGGTAAAATGAAATAGTTGACTTTAACCTTTAAATTTTTCCTTAAATTCTTTTCTTCTATCGTTAGCGAATAAGGACTGATTACCATCCGGCTGGAAACTTTATCATCAACAGTTCTAAACGGTTCATATACTTCTTCAGTTTCTTTTAATTTAATAAAGGTTCTAAATCCTTTTGTAGGCACATTTTGGTAAGATTTATTGGCTGGGTAAAACTCCATAATCGGATGTTCTTTGCTTTCAATTCCAAAACTAGCAATTCCCTGACCGCGGTTGACATAAAACGCCCAGAGAGGAATCCCTAATTTGCCGGCAATCCCTGGTAAGAAACTAGCAAACGATGGTTTGTTTTGATAATCTTCAATTACAAAATCTCCGTCATCAGTCAATTTGTAATCCTGTTCCATATTAATTTCCTCCTTCTTTACCCCAAGTTTCAGCAGTCAAAGTTACTAGCTTTTCCTGCTGCTGAGAAGTTAACTTCTTCTCCGGGGAATTTGCTTCTGATGTATCATCATTTTCTACAATCAGAACAACTGCATCTTCACTAAGAGTATGAGTATGCCAGGTAGACCGTTTTACATTGTATACTTTCTGCGGTTTTAAATCTTGCGCATGAATATCAGTAATTTCTTCGTCTCCCTCACCGAGAAATAAGATGCATTTTCCCTGCAGCAGCACAAATACTTCATCTGTCTGATCATGCCGCTGCATGCAGTCAATATTTTCCGGCAGCAGTTCCGCACAGTAATTTAACACTGCTACCCGCCAGTCTTGATAACTAACTAACGGCTGATATCCTTCCTCGTGATATTCTTTTACTTCCAACAAATCTTCATTTACCTTCATCATAAATTGCTCCTTCCTACTTTGAGCTTAAATCAATTATAAAATTTCATCTATCTTATCTAATTCTTGTATTGATTAGAACTAGCTGCCCGGGAATCTTCAGGAATCTCTTCTAGATACTTATCAGTTAATAATCCCTGGGCCAACGGAGAAAAGACAATAGCTCCCAGCTGTTTCTCTGCTAATACATCCGTTAATCCGTCCTCAATCCAGCGGTCAAACATCGAATAAGACGGCTGATGAATTATAAACGGTGTTCCTAACTCCTCCAGTATTGCAACTGCTTTTTTAGCTCGCTGGGCACCATAATTTGAAATCCCTACATACAGCGCCTTACCCTGCTGCACCGCCGTATCCAACGCCCGCATTGTTTCCTCTAAAGGAGTCTTCGGATCAGGGCGGTGGTGATAAAAGATGTCTACATACTCAACGCCTAACCGCTCTAAGCTCTGGTTTAGACTAGACAACAGATATTTTCGGGAACCTCCGTCACCGTAAGGTCCAGGCCACATACCGTAGCCAGCCTTGGTAGAAATAATTAGTTGGTCGCGGTAACCAGCTAAATCAGTGGTTAAAATCTTCCCTAGTGTTTTTTCTGCCGACCCAGGCGGCTGACCGTAATTATTAGCTAGATCAAAATGAGTAATCCCTAAATCAAACGCCCGCCTAATTAGGGCTCGACTGACTTTAAAGTCATCAATCCCGCCGAAATTATGCCACATTCCCAGCGAAATAGCCGGCAGCTTAAGCCCACTGTCGCCGCAGTAATTATAGGTCATCTTTTCATATCGGTCTTCATCTGGAGTATAAGCCATCTTACCCTTCCTTTCCTTATAAACATAACCTCATCTATAGGTTCATAAGTCTATACCTCTAATGTCATAACAAGTCTGCAGCTAAGGCTGAATAAACTATAAACTCAATGGTTGTAGTAGTCTGCTCAACCTCACCTTTGAGGTTAAACTGCAAACCACTTCGTGATAAATCCCCTCAAACTCAATCTAAGCTAAACTTACTTCTAATTTATGTTTTTGCTCACTAGCAAGAGCAAGAATTACTTCTCGCTCAATCACAGCCTGCCCACCGTCTAGCTCACAATCAATTGGTTCCCCGTCAAGTTTAACTTCTGTAATTTCATACTCTTCCGCCGCCAATAATTCCGGATTATTATAAACAACTTCCAGTTTCTGTCCGGCAAATAAAGTAGTAATTCCCGCTTGATTTTGATCATCAAACTGGTCTGTAACTAACTTAGGTTCTAAAACTAAATCTCCTACTGCTCCTCTAACTCCATAGGTCTGCGTCACCATTGTTAGCAACAACCAACTCGCCGAACCAGTTAAATAATGATACATACCCCGCCCGCGCTGGTTAATATACTCGGGAATTCCGGGATAAATCTTACTAGTCGTAAAGTCCTGACAGTGCTGATAAAGAGAAGCAATCACCTCGTAACCCGGCTGGGCATAATCTCGCTGATAGAGAGCATTACTGTACATCATCGCCATATGACTAAACATGGCTCCATTTTCCTTATGTCCAAAAGCAAACCCAAAGGCTCTTCCTAAATCCAGCTTAACCTCATTGAAATTGGTATTTAATCGATAGCCGCCGACCGAGTCATCCTTTAAATAATGATCAGCTGTCTGAAGAATCTTATCCACTTGTTCTTCAGTTGCTACTTCCCCCATGATCGGAAATACCTGTCCGGTCAGCGTCATTCTGACTCCTTGCGGATGATCTCCTTCTACTTGCTGAGCTTGATTGTCATAATAGCCGTTAAACCATTGATAGCCAGCCTCATTTTCCAGCCACTCATCTTCTCGAATATGCTCCTTAATCCAGTTTCCTTTTCGTTCTAAATCCCGGATTAGATCCTCTATTTTTATTTCAACTCGCCTACCGGAAATTCCGCGTTCACAAGCGGTAAAGTAATCTGCCAACAGTTCCTGTTTAGCAGTTACTGAATCGTAATCTATCTTATCTTCTAAAGTATCTAGCAGCTGTTTCATTTCTCTAGCTAACTGCAGCTTTTCTACTCCTAATTCTTCTTTTAACTTCCGCAGCATCTCCGCTATTTCCAATAAATTACTACCGTATAAAGCGGTAAAAGCTACACTTTCCCCCCGTTTATAAGCCATATCCAAACCATCATTCCAGTCGCCGCCTTCTAACTTAAGATTGTTGTGTTCTCCTACATTAAAGAAGACTGATAAATGTTGAACCAATAAATGTTCAATTACTGTGCCTTGATAAATATCTCCGGAATAATCTAACAGCTTATTCTCTCCTTCCGGACTCCAGTCTTCATCTAATTTCTGCGTGCGGTGTAGTTGGGCGTCCTGGAAATAACTTTGTTCGGCTAACAAGAATTCCAAATCGCCGCTTTGATTCACATATAACTTAGTCGTAATCCACGGCCAGGCCCCATGGTCAATCCAGGCTCGACTGATATCATTTCTATCCGCTATAAATTCTCCCGGTTCATCGCCGATAATCGTAGCATTACTGCCGTCAATTCTTACTCCCGCAAAATTATTATACAGTAAATCTCTTACTTTTTCGGGCTCCACCAGTAACAGAGCTAAACAGTCCTGCCACAAATCACGCCAGCCGCGTCCACCCCGACCGTAGTCGTGATGAGGTAAGAAAGAACAGCCGTAAATTTTCCGCAGCATCGGCTGTAAAGTAACCCACTTCATCCACTGGTCAAAATCACTGTTTCCGGAAGCAAATTGAACTTTATCGACTTTCTGCTGCCAAAATTCCTTCGTCTGCTCTAAATAAGTATCAAATTTTTCTTCACTACAGTATTTATCAGCTACATCTTCCAGCTGACCGTCTTCATCAATAGCAATCGCAATAATATATGATTTCTGTTCGCCCGGCTGCATTACTTCCGAATCAAATCTTAAAGCGCCCACTGCTTCAAATCCTTCCCATTCTTCTCCTGCCTGATAAAAGTTATCCGATTCACCAACTACTGCCTGCGGCCATTCCAGCGAACCGCCTTCGCCGATAAAATCTTCAAATATCGGACAGAAATCGACCGGCTGTTGGCCTGCTTCGTCAGCGCCTAATACTTTATAAGTAACATCATTAACTTGATGTCCCCGTTCATCAAAAGATAAAGTGGGCTCTACTTCTACACCACTAGCTACTGTCTTAATCCGATGTAGTAAAGATGTCACATGCCGGTGATCTCGTAAATTATCAGCTGAACGCCCATAAATCGGCACCGCCGCAATGGGAGTTATTTCCCGCTCCTGATCTGCTTGATTAGTAATTGTCACTTGCATCAATTCTACTGTATCGTCATCCGCCGGCACAAAGCTAGTTATTTCCGATTTAAGTTTTAGTTCCGTATTCTCACGAATCACCTGCTGCCACAACATCCCAGCCTGCACAGTTGTCTGTTCTACATTAGAATCAGTAAACTTAAGTGCATTTTGCTGAGCAGAATTCCCGGCTGCTGACCAAACTCCCTCACCATCAATCTGCAGCCAGAAATTACGGGCAGATTTTTTATTATGTAAATCTACAGCAGAAACTGGCTCTAAGGCAAACGTATCTTGACCAGTCTTTAAGTCACCGTGCAGTTGAGGAGTAATTGCTGACATCATTCCGGCTTCATTAACTAAGGGAAAATAAAGATAATTTACTTCCTCAGCAGCTTCCAATCTAAACTCGCCATTTTGTCCATAAAATTGCCATCCGTCTTGGTGGTCTTCACTCATGATTTTTACCCCTTTCTTCATATAATTTAGCTTATTTTTCTAAAACTGCGGCAGATAATCACTATTAGCCGTAATAATATCATCTAGTAGCGGTTTAACTACACTGCTTTTTACCAAGGGGTGTAATAACAAAGCTTGATAAGCTGCTTTATAATCCCCTTCGACTCCCGCTTTGATAGTTAAGGCTTCATAGTCGTTAACTACTTCTATTAAGCCCCTAATTTTAGTCGGTAATTCATCACAACCTATAGGGTGCGCTCCTTCACCATCTACATAACAAGTCCGTTCAATGACTGAATCCGCCGGCAAACAATCTAGTAAGCCGTCATTTTGCACATTAAGATAATGAATCGTTCTTCGATCATTATAAATAGCAGACATTACATCACAAGCAACTTTTGAATAATAATGTCCGCCTCGTTCATCTAATTTAGCAGGTTTTTCTGTTAAATTGGGATCACTATATAAAGCAAATAACTCTTTTTCAATCTTCTTTACTACTTCTCCCCGGGTTCCCTCCCGGCGAGCTGCTTTCTTTTCTTCGGACAGCACTTCTTCAGTTTGATAATAATATTTATGATAAGGACAAGGCAACATCTCTAAAATCTCTATTACTTCTTGGTTCCAATGCAGGTCAGCAAAATTTGCAACTTCCATCTCTGGCTGCTCCTGCAGACAACTAATTACTTCCCCTAATTTATTTTCCTGCTTATACCAAACTTCCTGCGCCCAGACTAAATGGTTTAAACCTATTAAATCTAGCCAAACTTCTTCCTGCGGCAGATTCAATATATCAGCCGTTACCTGCTCCATAACAACTGGCACATTACAGACCCCTAGGCAGTTAACTGCTGTCTGTTTATTAACTGTTTCCGTAACAATTCCGCTGGGATTGGTAAAATTAATTAACCAGGCGTTGGGGGCCAACTCTTCTATATCTCGACAAATATCTAAAATAACCGGGATTGTCCGCAGAGCACTAGCTAGCCCTCCCGCGCCCGTAGTTTCCTGCCCAAGGCAGTTATACTTTAAGGGAATTCGTTCATCTTGAATTCTACTTTCCATCAGCCCTACCCGAAACTGAGCAATTATAAAATCTGCTCCCTTAATTGCTGCTCTACGATCCAGGGTTAAATGTATGTTCAGCTCAATCTCCCGGGCAGCAGCCATTCTACGGGCCAATTCCCCAATGATTTTTAATCTTTCTGCTCCGGCTTCAATATCCACTAGATATAAATCACTAATCGGCAGTTCCTGATATTTATCTAATAATCCTGCAATAATCTCCGGGGTATAACTGCTCCCTCCCCCAATAATAGTTAATTGTAAATTTTCACTCATAAATTCTCATCCCTTTTCTGGATTGTGGCCCGTAATTTATCTATTCTTATAAGCCATTATCAGCAATTACCTGCTGATACCACTGGGCACTATCTTTCAAAATCCGTTGTTTGGTTTCATAATCAATATATATTAAACCAAACCGCTTACTGTAGCCGTAAGCCCACTCAAAATTATCCATTAAAGACCAGACATAATATCTCTTTAACGGAACTCCTGCTTCAATTGCCCGCTGAGCCTGCTGAAAATGATCGCGCAGATAATTAATCCGCCGCTCATCATGAACCTGACCATCATCAGTTATCTGGTCATCAACTGCCATCCCGTTTTCGGTAATATACAACGGAATTTCCGGATATTCCTGATCCAGATGCTGCAGTAAATCATATAATCCGGCCGGATAAACCTCCCAACCCATAGCTGTATATTCACTAGCAGCTGGTTTGACTGTTTCAATAGGCAAAATTTCTTGCTTCTGAGCCTGCTTAACTACCGCTCGAGTATAATAATTAATCCCTAAAAAATCTATCGGTTCTTGAATAGCTTCCATATCGCCCGATTCTTTCTCTATTTCTCCTACTTCTTCTTGGTAAAGTTCAGCTAGCTGCGCCGGATAATGCCCCTTAAAAATAGGATCTAAAAACCAGCCGTTGATCTGCTGACTAAGCAGCTGAGCCGCCTGCTTATCTTCTTCTTGTTGACTATCGGGATAAGTAGGAGTTAAATTTAACGTAATTCCAATTTCTCCATCACAATCAAGTTCACGAAATCGCTTAACTGCTTTTCCATGGGATACTAATAAATGGTGAGCTACCTGGAGTGCTTGCTGATAATCAGTTATTCCCGGAGCATGTTCTCCATCTCCATATCCTTTGAAAGCTACCACCCACGGTTCGTTATGAGTAATCCACTTCGTTACTCTATCTCCCAAAGCTTTAAATACTACCTCCGCATAATCAACAAACCAGTCGATCGAGTCTCGATTAGTCCAGCCGCCTACTTCCTGCAGTGCCTGCGGTAAATCCCAATGATTAAGGGTGATAACCGGTTCTATTCCCGCCGCCAATAATTCATCAACTAACTGGCTGTAAAACTCTAACCCCTGTTCCTTAACCTGTCCCCGACCGTCCGGTAGAATCCGCGGCCAGGAAATAGAAAACCGATAACTCTCCAACCCAATTTCTTGCATTAATTCTATATCTTCCTGCCACCGGTGATAATGGTCGCAGGCTGTATCTCCGGTATCACCATTTTTTATATTACCTGGTTGATGGGTGAAGTGATCCCAGATAGACTTTCCTTTACCATCTTCCTCCCAAGCTCCTTCAATCTGATAAGAAGCCGTTGCTGCTCCCCAGACAAAATCAGCGGGGAACTTTAAATTGCTCATGCTATACCTCCTGTTCTCTATTTGTTAACTAAATACTGTAACTTTTATTATATATAATAGTTTGAGATTAAGTGGGGTTATCACAAAGTAGTTGCATTTCAAACCCAAACTATCCTTTGACAGCTCCTTGGGTAAGTCCGGAAATAAACTGTCGAGATGCTAATACAAAAGCAAGTACTAACGGCAAAATTCCAAGAGCAGTACCTACCATCATTGCCCCCCAATCACCGTGCATCTTTCCATTTAATTTCTGTAAAGCTACCTGAATCGTGTACATTTTTTCACTCTGTAAAACTACCAGCGGCCGCATAAACTGATTCCATTTAGCCAAGAAAGTTAAAATTCCTAATGTACCCAGTCCCGGCAGACTTAACGGCAAAGCTATTTTCCAGTAGATTTCAAATTCTCCTGCGCCGTCTATGCGAGCTGAATCAAGTAGATCAGTCGGAATTTTCTCCATAAACTGCCGCATCAAAAATATCCCAAATGGATTAGCTATGCCCGGAATGATTAGTGCTTTAAAGTCATTAATCCAACCAAAGCTTCTCATCATAATAAACCAGGGAATAATCGACAGTAGTTTAGGAAGCATCATCGTACCTAACATAATATAAAACAATTGTTCTTTCCACTTGAAATCATACTTAGCAAATGCATACCCAGCTAACGAGCAGAAAAATAATGTAAATAAAGTACTCGTGGTACTTACAAATAGAGTATTACCAATGTTAAGAAAAAACGGCATTTCTTCCAATAAAACATTTAAATTTTTAGTAAATGAATCTCCAAACCAAAGCGGTGGTGGAAAATTAAATATAGCTTCTCGCGACCTAGTAGATAGTACTAACATATAATAAAAAGGAAAAAAGGTGATTATCACTCCACCAAACATACATAAGTATAAAAAAGCTTTTTTAATCGAACGACTCATACTATTTCCTGTCTTTTCACTAGTATCAGCTGCTTCATTTAATTTTGATTTCATTTTGCTGCCCCCTTACTAATTTTCTTGGAAAAACTTTCGATTAATTAATGATAAAACAACTATAATTGCACATAACAAATAAGCAATAGCACTACCAGTGCCAAATTCTGTCCAACCAAAGCCAGTTTTATATAAGTATAAAGCAGTAGTTAAACCAGCATTAGCTGCCCCACCTAAATTACCCTGTAACAAAATCATTGGTTCTGCAAACAACTTAAAATTTCCAATAATAGACATTGTTATAGCAAAGAAAATAACGTTTTTCAACATCGGAATCGTAATTTTGAAAAACCTCTGGCTCCAAGTAGCTCCATCAACTCGGGCAGCATCATATAAATCTTGTGAAATATCCTGCAGTCCAGCATAATAAATAATCATATTCCAACCTGTAAACCGCCAAGTTACCAATAAAGCAATTGAAGGTTTGATTAATTTAGGATTGGTCAGCCATTCAACCGGCAGACTTAAATTTATCCAGTCAAAAATCATTTTCACAACCGGCAGCCCGCTCAGAAATTCTAATCCTGCATTTAAAAATCCATACTGCTTGCCGAATAACATTCCAAAAACAATAGATACAGCAACTGTAGACGTAATATACGGTAAAAAGAACGAAGAGCGGAAAAATTCTTTAAACTTGACTACACCTGAATGTAATATATAAGCTAAAGCCAAAGCAATAGTATGCTGCGGAATAGTAGTTAACACAAAAATAACAAAACTATTCCATAATGATTTCCAAAACAAAGGGTCAGTCAGTACAAACTTATAATTTCCTAAACCTACCCACTCCATTGCCCCAATCCCATTCCAGCGGTGAAAACTTAACACAAGAGAAAATATAATTGGAAAAGCCCCGAAAATAGCAAATAAAATATAAAAGGGCGAAATAAATACATACGGTGCTATTTTTTTCTTTAATCTCATTTTTGCAGCCTCCTTCTACATAAATGTGGGGGGAATCCCCCCACTTATCTTTCTGGTTATTAATTATGAAATGCTGTTACCTGCGCCGCACTCTTCGTTCAATCATTTTCTCAGCCTGCTTTAAAGCTGCTTTGGGATCTCTATCTTGCTGCAGTACTTGCTGTAGGGCAGAAGAAACAATATCTTCGGCCAGCGAATCATGAGGACTAGTTACAACCTCTGGAATCTGTTTAGCTGCATTAAGCCACACTTTTCTTGCTTTCTGACCACCAAAGTATTCACTTTCTTTTTCAAACATTGGAGAATCAAAAGCAGGTTCCCAAGTTGGGAAGATATTAGCAGCTTCAAACTGCTGCAGCTGCGGCTTTCTGTTAGTTGTTACATACTTAATAAATTTCCAGGCTGCTTCTTTATGTTCAGCATCTTGAGGAATTCCTACAAACGAGCCGCCGATATTAACAAATAAATCATTAGGTAAGTTAGCTACGCCCCATTTACCAGCCGAATCAGGAGCAATCCAGTTTCTAAAGTGGCCGCCCAACCAGGCTCCATTTGGTTCCATCAACACGTTACCTTTTTTAAATAGAGTAATCCATTCATTACTCCAAGCATCTGCTCCTGCTGATAAACCTAAGTCTTTTACCTTTTTAGCCATAGTAAATGCTTTAACAAATTTATCAGAATCAACTATACATTCGCCTTCTTCATTGAAGTAGCGGTAATTTCCGCTGCGGGCAAACATTTCGTAAATACTAACTGCAGACGCTACTAAAAACTTATCTTCTTCAGTTTCAGCAAATTCCAGGCCGGCTTGAATCCAGTCCTCCATTGTCTCTATGTCTTCAATCTTGTAACTAGTCTTCTTTAGATTATCTCGGCGATAAAAAATAGTTGCCGGAGCAATATCTAACGGCATAGCGACTAGTCGCCCGTTGTGTGACATAGCTTGAGACCACTTATAGTCGATAAAATCTTCCTTATATTGTTTTGCGTTATACGGAGAGTTTAGTAAATTAACAAACCCACCTTTCTCCACAAAGTTACCAACATAAGAAACCTCAATATTAGCTACATCCGGTACATCACCACCAGCAGCTATCTTAGTCAATAAATTATCATGGTGTTCCGCAAAGCCATTTGTTTTAAGCTTAACATCAATATTTGGATATTTCTTTTCAAAATCTTCTAAAATAGCCTTAAATCCTGAATCCTGATCGGGAAAGCAAGCCACCTCCAACTCAACAGCAAAAATAGTCATCGAGCTAGCCAATAACATTATCATAACCAAACTACCAATCAACATACTTTTTTTCATTTTAACACCCTCCTCTAGATAAAATATAATTTAACTTACCTGTTCTCTACTCTTATAACTTATCTGCTTATCGGCTACTAGCTTATACCGGCAAGAATATAACGATAGTCATGCACAGGTCTATACCACTACAGGTAAAAATTAAATCCCTCTCCTTCAGTTTTAATAACTTATATAAGGGGTTATGGACAATAGGTCTATACCTATTTACTTGCTTAAAGAATACCACAAAATAGACATCTTGTCAACTAATTTAACAACATTTCCTTAATTCTCTTCCTGCTGAATAAGTTTCTGTTCAAATATTTTAAAAAAGGGATAGTACATGGCACCTGACAAAAAAGCCAGTCCAACTACTAATACCGGTGCTTTCCAATCCAGAGTAGATAGAAATGCTCCAATAGGAGCCGGTGTAATCCAAGGTACTCTAATAAATGCTTTTCCTACCCACCCTGCTTTAGTAATATAATAAGCAATAACTCCAATTATAGGTTGGATAAATACAAATGGTAAGAACATTATTTTGTTTAATACTAGCGGAGAAGCAAAAATAATTGATTCATCAATATTAAATAAGCCGGGAACCAGACTAATTTCGCCAATTTCCTGCAATTTTCGGGAGCGGCTATGCCGGCATAAGACTGATAAAATCAAAGTAGCCCCGGAACCGCCGATTAACATATAAAAATTCCAAAACGGCATCGTAAAAATTTGGGACATCTCTTCTCCAACTACATAAGCGCCAGCATTAACCATCCAGTTTAGTTCTAAAAAAGGCCGTAAAACTGCTTGTACTATTGCTACTCCGTGAATGCCGGTAAACCATAATAGTTGAGCTAATAACCCGAATAAGAAAACACCGCCTGGACTATCAATCATCCTAACTATCGGCTGCAAGCCCCGTCTAATCAACTGCGGAAGAACCATTCCGGTTGTTTTCTGTAAAATCAAACTAGTGCTGTAGACACAAAAACCAGCTATCACTGCTGCGGCTAACCTAGTAAAAGAATCAATTGTCCCCTGCGGTATTCCCTGGGGAGCTTTCAAATCAGCAATTAAATACTTATTTATTAACCGGATAAGTTCTACTGTTATTATTGCAACAATAATCGCTGTGAATAAGTTACTGCTGCTTAAATATTCCACCTGAACGTTACCATTAGATAATGAAATAGAAACTAATAAATAATTTATAACTGCTACTTCTGTAGCTAACATTTCTTTTAAATCATAATTAGCTGCTAACTTATAACTAACCGAAAATACTACAAAGACCCCAAAAAACCCTAAACTCGCTTGAAACAACTTGCTAATCAACACTCTATTTTGCAGAGCCCAATTCTGCCAGAGAATTAAAAATTTAGTCCATAAATTTTCTGTACCCACTGGAAGAGAAAACTTAATTGGTATCTGTAAAATTAATGCTATACTAATTACAAACATAACTGGTTCTACACCTGTTAAACCCTGTCGGATAGCTTTAACGTGGCGTTGGTTAGAAATTTTCTCCATAAAGGGGACTAATTTATCCTGCAGTAATTCAATCATGGTTTCTGGATTAAAAAACAATTTTATCCTCCCCGGTGTTTAATAATTTCCAATCACCTTCTGACCAGCTGTAAGGAAACTGCTTATTCAAGCATTGCCAATGCCTGATCCAAAATCTTTTTCTGGTTCATCATCCCATAAACCTCTGAATTTATCACTGCCAATGGAATCCCGTATTCATCAGCTACTTCAGCCATTTCTTCTTGCTTATAACTAACTTGCGGCCCTAATAATACTACATCATAATCAGCTATTACTTCTTTTAAATTATCGCTGGGAACAGCTTCCGCGGTAATATCTAAATTCCTTGCTTGGGCTTCCTCTTCTAATTTACTAGCTATCATGCTAGTAGTCATTCCTACATTACAAACTAATAAAATATTCATTTTTTCCCTCCCAATCAACTAGTTAATTTTGTATGAATACTATATTTATCCCCGCGATAAAAGTTATAACTGAATTCAACTGGCGTTGTCCCCGACAGAGTTACCCGCGTATTCTTTAAAATTGCCTGATCTACCTTTCCATCCAACAAGTCAGCTAAATGACTATCAGCCAAAATAGCTTCAATTTCCTGCGTAGCCCTAGTTGGTTTATTATCTGCTTCTGTTAAACACTGATAAATAGAACCAGTAGCCAAGTCAACTTCCAACAGCCGCGGACAGATAGATTTAGGAACATAAGATTTTTCATAACCAATCGGATTTCCATCTGCTAACCTAAGGCGCGCCGTTAAAATAACCTCTTTATTATCTGCAAGCTTTAGTTTCTGGGCAATTTCGTTTTTAGGCACCAATACTTTCTGTTCTACTACTTCACTAGAGGGAGTCATGCCCTTTAATTCAATATGCTCATTAAAACCAATTAAGCCGGGAAAACTATCTAGTTTATCTTCAGACACAAAAGTGCCTTGGCCTCTTCTCCGTTCTAAAATTCCTTTTTCTACTAAATTACTAATTGCTTTTCTGATTGTCATCCGGCTCAGATCAATTTTTTCACTTAGTTTTCTTTCCGAGGGAATTTTAGCCCCCGGTTGATATTGACCTTCTTCTATTTTCTTTCTAATTGCATTTTCTAACTGATAATATAAAGGAATGGGACTACTTTCGTCTAATGTAATATCATCCATCTGTTTCACCTCCTATCCCCCACTCTCTTCCTAGCAGAAGCAAAGTGAAGTGGTCACCCTTACAAATATAGGTCTATACCGAACACTTTTAACTTAATTATAAGATACTTCCTCACCAAATTCAACAAGCACCGCACACAAAAACTTTACAGGCCAACTCCCCTGCACTAAGAAGTTGGCCCGCTTTACTATAATAATCATCATATTTTTATTTTCAGATTTATCATTTTCCATTTATCATTTATTATTTATCATTCTCCATTTTTATCAGCTGCTTCTCACCGGCATAACCACATAAACATATTCTGTCTCTGACTTAGGCTTAACTATCCCCGGCGATAAAGCATCAGCAAAATGTAAGGTAACCTGTTCGGCAGAAATAGCCTTTAAACAGTCAATCATATAGTTCGCATTAAAGGCAAATTCAATTTCATCTCCTTTAGCCTCAACAGTTAACTCTTCATAGGCCTGTCCTACTTCCGGTGCATTAGAAGTAATAATCAATTTATCAGCCCGCAGGTCAAACTTAACCGTATCCGAATCCTCCCGCGCTACTAAAGCAGCCCTTTTCAATGAGCTCAGTAGTTCCTTCGTATCTGCTACTACTTCTGTCTGATTATTATCAGGAATTACCTGCTGATAATCCGGAAATTCTCCTTCAATTAACCGCGAAACCATAGTAAGCCCTGAAAAAGTAAATAACGCCTGATTATCAGTAATCAACACTTCAATAGTTTCCTCGTCATCAGGTTCGGCCAACTTTTTAATATTACTTAAGGTTTGATCAGGAATAATAACTTCTTCTGGTTCCAAATCAACCCCTTCAATTATTTCTCCTCGATAAGCTAAACGATAAGTATCAGTAGCTACTAAATTAACACTACTGCCGTTTAACTCCAACAGTCCACCAGTCAAAAAAGGTTTGCTCTCATCCTGAGAAACTGCAAATTCAGTCTGTTTAATTAAGTTCGTAAATAACTCTTGTTCCACCTCAAATTCAATTCCATCTTCTAAATCAGGTAAAGTAGGGAATTCATCCGCTTCCGAACCGTGAATATTAAATTTCGAATGGCCGCAATTTATTTGAGCTGTGTTAGTAGAATCATCAGTAGTTAAAGTAATCTGTTCATTAGGAAGCTCACGCACAATCCGGGTTAAGGTCTGCGCTGGTAACACAATCGCACCTGATTCCTGTACCGTAACATCTACAAAAGATTCAATTCCAATCTCTAGATCAGTCCCTACTAGCTTCAATCTGTTCTCTTCAGTCGCCAGTAAAATTCCCGATAAAATCGGCATACTGGTTTTAGACGAGACAGCTTGTTTAACCTGCTGAATACCGTCATAAAATTCTTTTCGGTTGACTTCAACTTTCATTTTTTTCCTCCTTAACTGACTAAATTTAATTACAAAAGTCCTTTTTCATTATATAAAAAATAGCTAATAATATAAAGCCTTCTTGCTCAGAAATCAAAATTACTGCTCTATAATCTAAAACTTTAGAATATCCTATTTAAATTTTTTTATGTGTTTTTTTACCCTCTATAAATAATATTTTCTCTATTAAATAATTTTTCCCTGCAAAATACTAATATCATTTTCGGAAAGGAATAAAGCTGCCTAACGTCAACTTAGCTTGAGACTAAGATTGAGTTTAAATCAACCATAAAGTCAAATTTGTAAACGATAACCAAGCCGCCGTACGGCGGCTTGGTTTGAAACTTAAATTGTAGTTCATTACTAACTTTATCCTAAGAATAAAGCAGGTGACCTCCTGCTTTATTTTCGATGCTTAGCTACTTTGTCTTCTATACTAAGATCACTCTTCTTTTCATCAATTCTAATGGTAGTTACCACCCGTTCAAATCCTTCTGCAAACGGAATCCGGTGGATTTCTTTCACTACTGCGAATACTTCCTCATACTCTCCCTTTCTTTTTTACTGCAATTGCCCGTAATCTATCTAACGGTAGTAAGCCAATCACCACTAAGCAAATAAGTCCCTCTACTGCTAGATAACTCCCGTTTAAACTTAAAGAATAAATCACCGGCGACATCCCCTCTGGAGCATAACTGCCGAAAAACACAACTCCCGAGATAAAATGAAAAATAAACCGACTAATAACCGCTAATAAAGAACCTACTACCTCCCGATCTTTAAAGTAGCCGGCTACTCCTAAGGACATAAACGGGAGCGGATAATCAAATAAAACCTGCACCGGATGTAAAATATAGGGATCCATAATTAAAGTCAATAAACCATATAAAAATCCCGTTAAAAACCCCAATTCAGGTCCGTAAAACAGAGCAATTACCAAAATCGGCACCATGCTGCCGAGAGTTACACTTCCTCCCTGGGGGAAATGATAAAGCCGGATCGATTTTAAAATAACCGCTAGCGCCAGCGCCAAACCAATATGAGTAATTATGCGGGCATTTAAATCTACTTTTCTACTTTTAACTAAGGCTAAACTTAAAACAAATAATCCGCCTAAAGCCAATAAAGAATTCTGATGCGACAGAATTTCACTCAAATTCTTTACAATTTCCATTAAAAAATACCTCCCTTGCTGCTAAGGAGGCTCGGACAGGAAATATAGTTCCCCGGATATCACCTACTTCCCTGCGCTGGTATTATCCAGATCAGGTTATGAGGGTAATGAACTAAGTTCATTTCTCAGCCCGTCCGAGGGCACCCCTAGCATCTGCATGATTTTATTAAGTTTTTCTCTTATCTTATTATTTTATTTACTCCCCTGTTAATCTCCTGCAAAAAATTAATTTCTTTATTTTTAGACTTTTCACTACCCCTTAATTGTCCGCTAAATTACCGTAGCGGTAGATAAATAAAGCAGCAGAAATTCCAAAAGCAATATTAGGCAGTAAAACTACAAAATTAGCTACCGGATCAACCAACTCAACCGAAGTAATACCCAAGGTTTTGGCCACCCCAAAAACTATAATATGAATGATAATTCCATAGAGCAAACCCTTAGAGATAGGATAGTCTTTACCAGTTAATTTCAGGAAATAGACCAATATTATTCCCAGGGAAGAAGCAACCGCAAAATCCGCTATATAGCCTGTAGCCAAAGCAAACGGATTAGATAATCCATTCTGCTCAATAAAAATACCGGCTGTCATCTGGGCAAAATTATAGCGTACTAAATCCATCTGTTGGAATATATGCATTAAAATAACTTTGGGTAAATTGCAGAGCACTCCTGCTATCATTCCTAGCTGAACCGAATCTCCAAACCTCAGCTTTAACATTAATTTCCTACCTCCTAATATATTTAACTTCTCTCTTTATCTCCCTCCTTAGTATTTACGTTTGTTGAATTATTATACAAATAAGCGTAAATTTAAAACAGTGTTAAATCTCCTTCTTCATCAGCTGATTCTGGTTCTGTATCTTGGTCTGAGTTAGCATTTTGCTCTAGATAAGCAGCAAACTCTTCCCTTATTTCCCGGAGTCGAGGATCAGTTAACTGCTTTTCCTACTGGCTGTGCTGCTGCAGATGTTTTTCATTGCTGCGCTTCCTGTTGGTACTTATCCAGTTCAGCTATTAACTCTTCCCCAGTAGTTTTTAATTGATTCACGGCCTGAACTTTTTCGTTAATCTCTAAAATTTTATTAATTAAACTATTAAATGATTTGGATCTACCGCCTGCTGAATATAAGTCATAAAATCCTCTAAAATATCAGTTACTGTCTGCAGAGAAAAAATTACTTCGGTAAATATCTCCTCAATTTCAATTTCATATTTATCTCCAATTTCTTCTTCAAGTTTGATTAACTTTTGTAATTTATCAGTAAATCCTTGATACCAGTTTTGCAAAGTATATAAGCTATTACGCTGACTCGGAAACTGATTCTGGTTCTTCTTCCTGTAACTCCTGTGCTAATTCTTCCCACTGAGACGAAGTTTCTTTTAATTCAGCAGTAACTTCTGATTTTAAAATCCCTTCTGCTCCGGGATGAGTAGGATAAGCACCGGCTTCTTCTACCATCTCTCCTAAGGCTTCTGGATTATCTATAATAGGACAAGGCAACAAATAATTATCATTGAACGGCTGCCGCTTCTGATAAGATTTAAATAGCGGATTTTGGATGGCTTCTACCAGACTCTTATTTTTAATATTATCAGCCATTTCTTCATCAATTAAGGTTCCATTGGTAAACATCATAAACTCAATTTTGCCTTTATCTTATCTAATAGCCCCGGATCCTTAGTTAAAGAACAGCCGGTAGCATAAGCTTTAGCAAGCAGGTTACCGTTATTAGCTACTGTGTTTTGGGCAAAACATTTAGTAGCGACTAAATCTTTCCTATGAATTAACCCCATATCTGTTAGTGATTTTTTGACATACCGCCTATACCGCCAGAAAAATAACCGCAGAGGAGCTGCTTGGGTATAAGCCATAACTAGCTTTTTTTCGCCAAACCGCGGGTTATGATTCTGGTCAGTTAAGGGGTAAAACCTATCCAATAATAATTTGGTTTGCCCAGAAAGCTGATGAATATAAATCGGACTCCCAATTACTAGCGCTTCAGCTGCTTTCAGTTCATCATAAATAGGCTGTAAGTCATCGTTAATTACACATTTACCATGCTCCCGACAATACAAACATCCCTGACAGCCCTGCATATTCAACTCCGATAACTGATACAATTTAGTTTCTGCTCCTTCACTATCAGCTCCGGCTAATACCTCCTGTACAAGTCGGCTAGTATTTCCCGATTTTCGGGCGCTGCCCACAAAACCTAATACTTTCATAATTTCCTCCCTTATTAATTACTTTTATTTGGAACTGACTAGTCAGTTTATTATAAGCATAATCATCACTTTTAACTTCTATATACCCCCACGATAAATTACTTCTCTTTACGCTCCGGAAGAAAATCACCAGCTAAAGTAATCACAGCATAAACTGAAGGCCCTACATGACAGCCTAAAGTAGAACTAATCCGGTGTCTGAAAATAGAATAAGCAAGTTCTTTATCTGCTAAAACTTCAATTAACTGCTTTTTTATTGTAGCCATCGCTTCTGGTCTATCCCCATGCGCTAATCCAATCCAGGCTTTTTCTTCTCCCTTTAAATTTTTTCTTGTTAATTCCAGTAACCGCTCCCGGGCTCGATCAGCTCCTCGTTTTTTATCTACTACATTCACCTTTCCCGTCTGGGGGCTAATCTCAATAATTGGATTAATTTTGAAGATAGAACCGAGCAGTGCCTTAGCCTTGCCGATTCTTCCTCCAGCTTCCATATAACTTAAATCATTAACTGTAAAATAAAGAGTCAACTTCTCCTGAGCCTGCTTAACAACTGCTGTAATTTCTGCTAAGGAAGATCCTGCTGCACTCATTCGGGCGGCCAACAAAACTTGAAACCCCAGCCCCAACGAAATACTGGCCGAGTCAATCACCTCTACCTCCAGATCAGCTACCTGATCAGCAGCCAGGCGGGCAGTTTCCGCTGTCCCGCTTAATCCGGCAGAAAGGTGGAGAGAAATCACCTGGTCAAACTCATCAGCCAACTGCTGATAGTAGTCGATAAATACTCCTGGAGCCGGCTGCGAAGTAGTAGGGAAATCTTCCCCCGGAGTCAATTTCTCAAAAAATTCATCTGCTGTTAAGTTAATTCCATCGCGGTAAGTTTGAGTCCCAAAATCAACTATTATCGGCAGCACCTTAATCCCATAGCGGTCAATAACCTCCTGATCTAAATCACAAGTACTGTCGGTAACAATCCCTACATTCACAACTATCAATCCTCCTTATTCACCTATTATATTAGCCGCGAAACTTAATTAAGTTTACTCGATTCCCCTGACAATTATAATGAATTTCATCTACAGCCTTTTTTGTTAAAAATATTCCCTGCCCTCGGTCCGTAAACTCTTCTAATTCTATCTCTTGCTGCACACAGGAATTACAGTCAAATCCGTCTCCTTCATCTTCAACCGCCACCCGCAGATAATCAGGTCTAACTACTACTTCTACTTTTACCTGCTTATCCTCCTTAAACTGATTTCCATGTTCAATAGCATTGGCTGCCATTTCATGCAGGCCGATTAACATAGGCGAAAAATCGGTGACTTTATCAGCCAAAAAGTTTTTAACTTCCCGCTTTAGGGAATCTAATACTGCATAATCACTAGCCACTGTCGTTTTAAACCTATCTGCTTCCTTTTTTTCAATTACAAAAAAGGTAATATCATCATGAATTTCATCGTTCTGTTGAAATTGATTCATATCTTCCCCTATCTCTTCTTTCAATAACTGGGCATCCAGATAATAATTGTCTGCTAATAATTTCTGCAGGCGATCCCGGCCGTACCTTCCGGTTTGGTCTTCAATTTCTATTAGACCATCAGTAGTAAAAAAAAGTTTACTTCCGGCTGCTAACTGAACTGTTTTTTCATCCAATTCCCTCCGGTCAAATGGTACTGCCTGAGAAATAAGAGCACCCCGGGATACTAAAGAGCTGACTTCTCCTTCTGCAGAAATAGAAAACAGCGGAATATGAAACCCAGCATTACTGTAAACTAACTGCCAGGAGGATAAATCAATCACCCCTACTTCAATACAGAGGAAATAATCAGCCGGAAAGTCTTTTCGGGTATATAACTCCTGTACCTGGGCAATCACTTCCCGCGGACAGAGATGTTTTTCCTGCGGTTTATCGTCCAGCAGCCAATCATAGCCATAATAATCCTGGTTTTCCTGCTTTGCTGCCCAACTGGTGAGATAATTTTCTACTTTTTCCTGAATCAACAGATTTAACATCGCCCCATCCAGCCCGTGGCCGCTGACATCAACTACATAAAAAATCACTTTATCTTCCACCTGGTGAAAGTTAAAGAAATCGCCCCCTAAGTCTTCAGCCGGCTGGTAAAAAATCTCAGCACTTAAATCACCATAGTCCAGACTTCGCGCCGGCAATAGCGTCTGGTGCACTTTCCGCGCCTGTTCAATCCGCCGCATCAACTGTTCTGTCTTATATTCTGCCCTTTCTTCCGCTAGCTTACGGTCAGTAATATCAAAATGATAAACAGCTACTATATGCGGAGCTGATTCCGTCAATTGAGTTACCCGCATGTTAAACCACCGCTGCTGCTCAGGAGAGTGGCAGGGATATTCAAATTCAAACATTTCCTGTTCGCCAACAATCACTGCTTTAATCCCTTCAGCAGCCTGCTTACCGTCTTCAGCTCCTTCTTGATAAGCTTTATAACAGACACCTAAATAATTAACTCCTATATTACACTCTGAAACCTGACCGTTATTCTGCTGATTAAATTCAATCCACCGGTCATTGACCTGAATTATAATTCCTTCTTGATTTAAAATCGCCACATTACCGGGAATAGAATTTAATAAGGTGGTAGAACTTTTCCACATAACTTTTCCCCCTTTAACTTTACTGGGTACAATTCTTAATTCTACTATTACAAGCATTAGCTTAATATGTATTGTATCAAGTCGATTTGTTTTTACTCTAAACCTCCAAATTACTAAAATCTAATCTAAGTTAACACCTATAATAAATTTTACTTTCTTCTTATTTATTATCTTCTATAAATTCTGTTATACTCCTTGTCAAGTGTACAATTTATTAACTATATACTTCCAAAAAAATATCCTCCCCGGGCCAACAACTGACCCGAGGAGGGGGAGGATAAACTGCTCTATTTGATTAAATTAATTAAGCGCGTTCTACCGCTCCCTGCCAGGCATTCATGCCGCCTTGAACACTCTTCACATTTTTATAGCCAGCTTCCATAAGTTTGCCGGCCACTGATTTACTGGAAATCCCGCGGACACAGATAACTGCTATTTCATCCTCATCATCAATATCAGCAAGCACCTCATCCCATTTTTCGTCTAAATTAGAATACGGTAGATGAAGAGCACCTGGAATATGCCCCGCTTGATAGGCCTCTTTCCCCCGCACATCAAGTACAACATAATCTCCAGCTTCCACTTCTTCGGGCGATATTTCTTCTACATCTCCATCAAATAATCCCTTTATCAAATCAAAAACCATCGCTATCTCCCCTTCCAATATTTTATAAACTTAAAAAAATAAAACTCAGTTAAGTACCATTATATCAAATTTCTAGACAACAAGATCTATTCCTTTGTACTTAATATACAAAATCCCGGGCCAACAGTTGGCCCGGGATGATTAGATGTTTAATCAGCAAAATAATCTATCTGCATTGCGCTGCGAACTTTTGCCAGAGTTTCGGCTGCTCTTTCTCTGGCTACTTCTGTGCCCTGCTCTAGTATATTCATTACTTCGCCGCGGTCTTGAGCATACTTTTCCCGGCGCTCTCTAATCGGCCGCAAGAAATCTTGTAGTACTCGATTTAAACGGCGTTTAACTTTCACATCTCCCAAACCGCCGCGCCGATAATGTTCCTTTAATTCTCTAACTTCCTCCGGTTCAGAATCAAAAACATCCAGATAAGTAAACACAGGATTACCTTCTACCTGCCCGGGATCCTCAACTCGAATATGATTAGGATCGGTATACATCCCCATCACTTTTTCTTCTATTTCGTCTGGCGAATCAGATAATAAAATAGCATTCCCTAGCGACTTACTCATTTTATTTTGACCATCAGTTCCCGGCAGCCGGGGCACTTCCGAAATTAAAGCTTCTGGTTCTACTAACACTGGCTGATAAGTATTATTAAATTTACGTACAATTTTGGAAGTTTGCTCAATCATCGGCCGCTGATCCTCTCCTACCGGCACCAGATCAGCATCAAAAGCAGTTATATCGGCCGCCTGATTAACCGGATAAGTAAGAAAACCGGCCGGAATACTCTCCCCAAAACCTTTCTGTTCTATTTCATTCTTGATTGTCGGATTACGGTGCAGCTGATTAACCGTTACCAAATTCAAGTAATACATGGTCAGCTCTGCAATTTCCGGTACCAGTGATTGAATAAAAATAGTACTTGCTTCTGGATCAATCCCGACAGCAAGGTAATCAAGAGCAACTTCTAATATATTATCTCGTACCTTTTTAGGATTATCAGCATTATCAGTTAAAGCCTGTGCATCAGCAATAATCACAAACTGTTCATATTCTTCCTGTAGTTCAACTCGATTCTGTAGAGAACCAATATAATGGCCTAAATGAAGTTTTCCTGTGGGGCGGTCACCAGTCAAAATAGTCTGCTGTTCGCTCATTAATTAACACTCCTTATAGTATTTTAGTTAATAACTGCTTGGGTCACTCTATTTTACTATTATTATCTACTGGTGAACCCCATATCAATGAGGCAAAATTCACTTGACGCCTCATTTAATACCACTCCCTCACCTAATATTTACCGTACATCTTATCATAGACTTGATTACAATTCAAACTGAACACCGATGAAAAATTCTTCGGCCTGATTGATACCTACCATAGAAAAAACCAGATCCAAGCTTTTATTCATTTCATATCCTAAAAACGCTTTATAAGAAAAACTATATTTATTTAAATATTCGTGTGCCATTTCTAATTGGCAGCGCAAATCATGATAATTGATTTTATGAATATGTTTTATAAGGTACTTCCTCTCATATTCCCCGGAATCTAAATCAACCAGTCCCATCATAAAATCGGACGAAGTATCTAATGAGCTAATATTTAGTTTAGCCCTATAACCAATTAAGTAATTAGTCCTATCAGATACCAGTTCTACAGACCCCAAAAATTACTAGCTGACTTTTTAGTTATTCTTAGTTTGCCAAAACTATTAACATCATTAAAGTCAGTCCTGATAGTGAGTGCTGCCCGGGAGGGAGCAGAAATTACTAAAAGACAAATCCCTACTATAACTAATATTCTTACTCTTTTCATCTTCTCAACCTCCTATTTTCTGATTTTAAATTTAAGAAATTCAATTATCTCCTGAGCAGTAATAGCTACTTGTCTCTTGCGGGAAATTTCTGCTTTGCTATCCCCATCTTGCAGCCCATAATATCCAAACTGAGAGTGATTACCACCTTTAATCTCTACCCAATCAGTCTCTTTTGGTAGTAAATTCTTTCTCTTCTGCAGTTTGTTTTTGTTAATAATTCCATCCTTTTCCCCCGTAATCGATAATACTTCAATATCTAACTTTGATAAGTCATCACCAGAAGCCGGATAAGCAGCCAGCAGCACCAATCCGGAGACCTGATCGCTATTTTGAGCTGCAAATCGAGCTGCCATTGCTCCTCCCAGAGAATGGCCGCCGATTGTCCATTCCAACTCTGAGTAGTCTTCTATTATTTCGGAAGCTGCCTCTGACTTAAGAACAGCTAAATCCAGCGGCATCCGGGGCAGGAAAACGGGATAACCAGCTTTAGCTATTTTGACAGCCAGCGGCAGATAAGCCCGGATTTCTACCCGAGCCCCCTGGTAAAAAATGAAGCCAGTATTTTTCTTTTCTTTGGGAAGCACTTTCCAGTAGTCCCCCTTACTTACCTTTACTCCTTGCTGCGCATTAATTATTTCCTCTACCTGCGGACTGGCCTGATAGCCGTTCAACTGGCAACCAACCACTATTAATAATCCAAAAACAACAAAACTAAGTTTTAATAACTTCCGTTTCTTCATCTTCCTCCCTCCCCAACTTAACTATTTTCTATCATTTTAAGCTCCTATTCATTTTTTAATTTATTTATCTCTTCTTTCAACTCGGCTACCTCTTCTTTTAATTTAATCACCTGGGCAATAGCAGACAAAGCAAAAACAAAAGCAACAGGGGGCCAAATATCCCATAAATTCCATATTTATTACCTCTCATATTTGAATTATACTACTAATACAGATTTTCAACAAATTAATTGAACAATTAGTTAGATGTTATTTCATCTTTTCTATCTGTTGGTACAATTCAGTTTCAGAACCAGTATCTAAATTACAATAAACCTCTTCCGCCAGTTCCGGCGGCAAAGGTAACCTGTCTAAATCATGCTCCTCGTATAATTCTAAAACCTGCTCTGCTTTCTCTTGACAAACCCAGCATTGGCCCGGCGGATCAAAACAGTTTCTCATCTGATCATAAATTTCCTCAAAATCATCCTCACTAATATTCCCAAAGGAAATATTTAAAAATTCACAGGGCTGTAAATCCCCCTTGGCATTAATGTAAAATCTGTCCGTACCCCCGGCAGTACAGCCGAAATGATCGCTATCCTCTTCTATTGCCTGCGCCGAAATAGCCGGATAATCTTGATAAGCTGGGTCTAAATTGTATTTAAATATTTTTTCTTTAATCTCCTGATTTGTTTTAAACAGTTCCTCCTGATTCTCCAGCCAGGCTCCCGCTGGTTTAGGCACAATTATCTGAATTAACGGTATATTTCTATCCTTGGCAAACTCCATAATTGCTTCAAATTTACCATCAGCAAAAGCTTCTGTTCCTAGACAAGTATTAATCGTCGGAGCAATCCCCACCTGATGACAGAGTTCTATCCCCTGCTCCATTATCTGCCAGGCATCACTGCGCCCCATAAATTGATTTAATTCCTCTGGTTCGGTACTGTGAACAGAGAACATGACCGCCTTAACTCCCAATTCTTTTAGTTCCCTTAACCTTTCTTTCGTCATTCCATCCCCAGTAGAATTGACCCAGATTTCCGACCGGTCATCAATAGCAGCACATACTCTCTGTAACCGCTCATATCGTAAAAAAGGATCGCCGCCTTCAATATTGAAAAAGGCAATTCCCTTCTCCTGCAATTCCTGGACTATTTCAATCAGTACATCAAGGTCAACATCTGCACCTTTATCTAACCGCTGGTAACAGTGTTCACACTCAAATCTACAGGCAGAAGTAATAGAAATTAAAGCAGTTGTACAGGGTAATTTATCATCAAATTCTTTAAATTTTTCACAGGCTGTATAAAAAGCCCGTGAGGGAAATTCCGGTACATACAAATCAAGTTTAACTCCCTCGTTTATCTGAGCAAACTTATTATCCTGAATCTTGCTTAAAAAATACAGCAGCCGCCTACAAAAAGCAGTAAACTTTTTTGGTCCTAACCTTCCAGGCAATATTTCAGGCAGAAAATGAATCAACACTGCTAATTTAACTTTTAGGTTAAACAATTTTCTTCTCCAGCCCGTTATATTTTTTAGTCCCATACTACTTTCTCCTTTCGTTATAGAATTGTGCTGTGCCACGCTATTAATATTAAGCTTAAGGTTGAGGTTAAGGCTGAGCAACCCATATAACCAATGGTTATATGGGTTTACTCAATCTCAAACTCAACCTCAAACTTAATGTATTATACCTATTAAAACTTCAAACTTACTAACACCTTTTAAGCTACCTTAAAGAAAACCGTGTTCCTGATACCAATCCACTGTATTCTTAATTCCCTCTTTTAAACTATACTGCTGCTTAAACCCAAGCACTTCCTGAGCCTTAGCAGTAGAAAACTCGAGATTATCATAAAACATATTCACCCGTCCTCTAGTCAAAATAGGTGGGTGCTTGCTATTTAATATAGTATAAATAAGTTCTAAACTAAATCCTAGAGGATAGACTAACCACTTTGGTAAATTACATGGTTTTCTTAAACCCGCCTGTTCCACAAACAAAGTATAAATCCGCTCCATCAACTCAGCTTCTTGATTACCAATAATAAATGAGTTAATTCCGGTTAACTCCTTCTTAAAGGTTAAATAATAAGCTCGAGCCAAATCCCTAACATAAATAACATGGAACTTATTCTGTTTTGACCCCGGCAGACCGGGAATTCCTGTCTTTACCGTCTGTAAATATTCGAAAAAACCAGTATTAAATTCCCGCTCGCCGTACACCCAGACCGGCTGCAAAACAGTAAGATTTAGCTCCTGTTTTTGAGCATAGTCAATAGCTTCTTTCTCAGCTTGGGCTTTCGTATCCCGGTAATAGTTCATTTTACAAGGCACTAAATTGTCTAAAAAATAATCGTAATGAGCATTATAAGCACAACTTTCATCTTTTATCTGGTCACTGTCTTCCTCACCATAAACTGAAATAGAACTAGTTAAAATTATATTCTTGATATTATTTTCTACCCCGGCTCGCAGCAGATTTAAGGTTCCTTCCACATTAGTAGCATAAAATTGGTCATAGCTGCCCCAATCGGCCGCATAAGCAGCATTATGAATTATCCAATCACAACCCGCCACTGCTTTTCTGATACTGGAATAATTTCTTACATCTCCTTCAACTAAATTAACCGGTAACTCCTCTAAATAATCCAAATTACTAGTCGGCCGAACTAAGCAAGCCACCTCTATTCCTTGTCGGCAGAATTCTTCTACTATATGGCTGCCGATGAAGCCAGTTCCCCCGGTAATAAATACTGTCGTCATCTTTCCTCCCACCTTTTTAGTACAAGGCCGGCATTGTGGCCGCCGAAACCATAGGAAGTAGATAGGGCATATTCTATATCAGCTTTTTCTGTATCAATAGCCAAATTAAGTCCAGCCAGCGGCTCCTGCACTAAATTGCCGTGCACTTTTTGTTCCTTTAACGAAACTGCAGTTACTGCTGCCTCCAGGGCCCCACTGGCTCCTATACTGTGACCGATAATTCCTTTGGTCGAATTAATAAGCGGCTGCTCCTCGGGCGGACCGAAAACTTCACTAATCACCTTAGCTTCCACTTGGTCATTTAAAACTGTACCTGTCCCGTGCGCATTCAAATAATCTATTTCTCTATCTTTAACTAATTCCTGCAGCAGCTTCTTTATCTGGGTTCCTGACTTCTCCATTTGAACAATATTATGGGCATCACTATTCGCTTCATACTCTACAATCTCAGCGTGAATATTACTACCCCGTTTCTGAGCTGACTCCAAATCTTCTAATACTAATATACAGCCGGCTCCTGCATTAAACAAGAACCCACTTCTCCCAGCTCCAAAGGCCATCGGAACTCCCGTCTCAGTTTCAGTTAAGGTGTTCAGACTATCAAAGCCCCGCATCACGGCTCCGGAATCATCTTTTAAATATTCAACGCCCCCACTTAACACAGCTTTACATGCTCCTGATTTTATTTTTTGATAAGCTTCTCCTACAGCATACGTCCCTGAAGCACAGGCCGCATTAACTGTATAATTTATCTCAGATAAATTATAAATAATAGACAGCCAACTGGAAATAGAATTAGGCATCATTTTGGGAATAATCATCCGGCTGTACTTACCTGTATTTTCTCCCTCGGAAGAAACATGTGCTTGATAAGAAGTAAAAGCTTCTTCTAAGTTGGAAAAACCAATCCCTAAAATCACTCCGCAGTCTTCTAAACCTTCTATCCGATAATATTTTCCCGCTTCTTTAATAGTAACTCCTGCATCTAATAAGGCTAACTTTGCCCCACTAGCCGATATTTGAGCAGCCGGCCCCATAACTCTACTCAACCACTGCCCCCCAAATTCTAAACTAGCAATCTCCGGCGCTGGAACATAATGTTTCGAATTGAACTCATAATTCTGTTCATAACCTTCCGGAAGCTGACAAATATTAGTCTGGCCCGCAAATAAATTAGTCATCAACTCCTGTTTCCCAACCCCTAAACTGGTAACCGGGCCAACTCCCGTAATGACCACTCTAGTTTCCATCTCCACTCACCCTTTAATAAAGTTGATTAGATCATCGACATAATTTTCAAGATTATCATAATCCCGGGCGGCAATATTAAACTCAGTCAAATCTACCTGACTTCGTTTAGTCTTTACCAGCCGCTGCTTGCTTTCAGTTACCTCCCCTAATTTATGAAACGACAAGTCCCTTTCCTCCGCTGCGGTAAGAAAGTCTTTTTCTCTTTCGGAGGGAATCGTAAATAACAGTTCGTACTCCCCAGCTCCCCCTAAGAACAGAAGCAGCGGCGGTAGGGAAAATAATTTAGCGGCTAGTAAGCCTCGCTTAATATAAGGAATCTGTTCAATTGCGTATCCTACTCCACTCTGCTTAGCAATTGTATTTGCCGCCTCAGCTACTCCATCGCTAGTATCGATACAGGAAGTAGCATATTCCTTAATTAATTTAGCCTCCTGCCAGCGAAGTTTAAATCTGTTTTTAATCAACTGTAAACTTTTCTTCTCCGAATACATACTTAATAAAGCTTCTAGATTGCCTAACCCCGCTTTACCAGACAGATAAATCAAATCTCCCGACTGGGCTCCAGTTCTAAATAACGGCTGCTCTGCTTTACCTATAACTACTGCTGTACAGTGCCAGACAACCGCTGTACCGAAATCCCCGCCCAAAAAGGAAGCCCCTACTTCCGTTAATACTTCTTTTAGGCCTCGGCAGAATTCTGTGATATACTTCTGATCCCAGTTTTCTTCTACCACTAAGCTGTGGCCGTAATACTGAGGCTGCCCCCCACTAGCTAAAATATCACTAACAGCTCCCACTGCTATATTCCAACCCAAAGTATAAGGATCAAACTCCCGCCACCTATCTTCGGGAGAAAAGTCATCAATATTAACTAATAAATTACTATCATTATACTCCAGTACTTCCGCATCAGTTTGAAATGGTTGGTTCACTTGTGCTTTAGAGCGGGGTAAAATACTGTTAATTAGTTTAATCAACTGCTCTTCTTTACTCATATCCACACCTCACTTACAACCTGTTTATTCTTCCGTTGACTCCTCCGGAACATATTCCAAAATATCCCCCGGCTGACAATTCAACGTCTGACAAATAGAATTTAAAGTTTCAAACCTAACAGCTTTATAGTAATCCAACTCTAAAATACAATTTATTTCATCTAAAACCTAACCGTGTGGGAGGGTATTTTCACCTGACTTCAAAAGTTTTTTTGTTTGCGGTTATGGAATGCGAGGTAAGCTGAAATCGGACAAAAAAGAACTTTTTTATTTCAGCTTACCTCGCATGGAATAAACAAAAAAGTTTTATTGAAGGTAAAATACCCTCCCACACGGTTAGGTTAATAACTTTCACTCTAAAGTTGGGCATCTATATTACTTATTACTCACAAATCAACTCTAACTTATCCGCAGCCTGCTCTATCTTACAGGGTAGATAACCTACAGGATCACCGTCGCATTCCACTTCCGGATGCTGGCTAGTTCCATAAATTTCTATGCTTTTACTATACTCCAGCTTAACTAGATCATTATTTTCAATCTCGCTTCCGCTATAAAGTGTACTTAATATCTGCGGCAACCGAGTTAAACTTACATGTTGAATGATTAAATTGTATAACCTCTTATCCTCATCAGTTAACTGATGGTTTACCTTAATACCAGAAGCAATATAAAAAGTCTTCCCGACCGATAAATTATATAACTTCGCAAGTTTCTCTTCTTGCTTATCCCGACAAATAGTAAACTCTACCGGTTGATAGGAATAAAGAGTTTTCAACAGAGCCAACAAAGTTCCTAACTTATCCCCTGCTAACTTCCTAATCCCACTGTTAGCAGCCCGGGCCAACTGGGCACCTAAACCGACATTAGCACAGCAGCCGAAATAGCTAGTAATTGAACTCTCACTAGCTGCTATTGATTTCCCGACTAATTGCGGCTCAAACTCCTCTTTTAATTGAATCTGCCCCATCGGTATTCGTTTGCTGGTACCAGTCAAAATTAACCGGGCTGCTGCTTCTACTTTTAACGGTAGGCCATAACTCTTACAGAAATCAGGACTAGTTCCGGTATGAATCACTCCTAACTTAGCGGAACTTAATCTCTGCCCCGCCCCATCATAAAACCCATTAATTACCCGGTTGATCGTGCCGTCGCCGCCGACGGCCACTACTACCTCATAACCAGCTCGATTAGCCTGTCGCGATAGCTGATAAGCATCTTCTAACTCCTCTGTCTGCTCATAATTATAATTTACCCCGGCCCTGTTAAATATTTGTAAAATCCGGCTAAAATAAGACTTACTCTCCCCGCCCCCGGAACCGGGATTTAAAATTAAAAAATAGCTCATTCCCTGGTTCCATCCAGTTCAGTTATAATTTCAACTGCCCGATCAATAGTAGACTGCTTTAAATTAGCTCCCGCTATTAATCTAACTTTTCCTTTATTGGGCGGCACTGAAGGTTCGATAAACGGAGTAGTTAATATCCCCTGTTCATAAAACTGCTGGGCAATCAATACAGTTGCTTCCGCACTGCCTCCTTTAATTGAATTAATTGGGGCGTCACTATCTATAACTTCAAAGCCGGCCTCTACCAGAGCCTCTTTAATCTGAGCTTTATACTTCCACAACTTATCCCTCAATTCAGCAAACTCCTGCTTAATTATTTTTAGAACTGCTTTAATTCCGCCCAATACAGCGGGAGGAAGAGCAGTAGAATAAATCAAATGCGATAGATGGTATCTTAAATAATCAATAGTCTCCTGCGCCCCACAAATTATACCGCCGGAGTTAGCCAGGGCTTTCCCCAGCGAAGCAGTATAAATTCCCGAAAAATCTTCTACTTCGGCTGCTTCTAAAATCCCCCGCCCCTCTTCGCCCAGCACTCCTAAACCATGCGCATCATCAATCACAGGAACTGCATTATATTGTTCGCACAACTTGATTATCTCTGACATAGGAGCAATGCTGCCTTCGGTGGAAAAAATCGATTCCGTAACTATCAGTTTCTGGCCGGTAGTTGCCTGCCGGTTTAATAGTTTTTCTAAATGGTCTAGATTATTATGTAAGAAAGGTTTGAGTTCCCCAGAAGCTGATTTAATGCCTTCTAAGAGGGAAGAATGAGCGAAATGGTCGACGAATACTACATCTTCTGGTTCTAAAATAGCAGGAAATAAGCCGTTATTAGCTTGATAACAGGAAGGTAAAATAAGACAGTCATCCAGGCCTACAAAGTCTGCTAACTCTGCTTCGACTTCTTGATATAATTCTATATACCCGGTTGCAATCGGAGTACCGCACAGCGAAGTTCCGTAAGTATTAACAGCTTCCACGGCCTGTTCTTTAACCCGGGAATCATCAGCTAAACCTAAATAATTATTAGCCGCTAGATTTATAAACTCCCCTTCATCAATAGTAATCTGATCCCCCAGAGCTGACTGAAGGCGGGGATAATAAGGATTAAAACCGGTCTTATCCACCACTTCCGTATCTAATTTTAAATCTTTCAATCGCTATCCACCCCTTCTTCCTGTAACCGCTTTACTATATCAGCCACAGTTTCTACCTCCCTAAAGTCATCGGGATTAATCTGCAGCGAAAACTCATCTTCTAACGCATCCACCAGAATTAATGTCCCCAAGGAATCTACTCCTAAATCTTCTCTTAAATTACTCTCAAGCGTCAGTTCTCCATCAGTCTCTATATTCTCCTGCACAATTTCCTGCACTTTAGTCTTAAGGCTCATTTTTATCTTCCCCCTTTTATAAAAAATAAATTACTATAGATATAGTGTGTCACTTTTCGGAAAGAACTTTTAGGGAGCCCCCCTAAAAAAGTTAAATGTTAAAATTTAAAATTAGTTTTAAACTGACGTTACTGTTCAAAATATTGAACCTTGAGGTAAACAACTCTTAAACCGGCGACCGAAGGAAGCCGGTTAGGCTCCGCCACACTTTGCTTTCGTGGTGGGCAGGAGGGTGTTTTCACCTGACATTTAAGATTTTTTGTTTGTGCTTATGGAATGCCAGGCAAGCTGAAATTGGATAAAAAAGAAATTTTTTATTTCAGCCTGCCCGGCATGGAATAAACAAAAAATATTATCGGAAGGTAAAATGCCCTCCTGCCCACCACGAAAGTTACACATTACATTGATAACACTGAGTCGCAGACTGGGAATCACACATTACCGCACATAAATTGCAATGGCAGCACTGCGATTCATAATCTAAATTCTCCTTAATCTTAGCCGCCAAATCAGGTTCGCAGAGGAACGGCCGCGAGAGGCTGACCGCATCAATTTCTGTTAATGCCTGATTAATCCCCTGCCCGCTTCTAAAACCACCCACCGAAATAATAGGCGTGGTAGTATATTCGGCAACCAATTTAGCCGCCGGCAAATTATACCTAGGGGTAAACTTCTTTAACTTACAACTTAACAGCGGACGGACAAATAATTTCCATAACTTTCTCCCCCATTTATTCTTAATTTGATAAATGGGATTAACATCTAAAATAGTGTCAACTGGAATTGCCCCGCGGAATATATTCAACGCATAATCCATAGTACCGTAACTTATTTCTATGCCCGCTAAGTCTTGCTGATCAAGATAAGAAATTAAATTAATAAATTGCTTCTCCGAAAAACTATTCCAGTAATCATCCCCGCTGCTAACTTTAATCAACAGCGGAAAAGTTGGCCCGCACTTAGCTCTAACCCGCTCAATAACTAACTGAAGAAACTCAGTCCCTATATTTAACTCGGGATCTATCCCAAACTGATCGTTTCGTTTATTAACCGCTGGTAAGATAAATTGGTGTATTAGATAGCCGTGGGCTCCATGCAGCTGCACCCCGTCAAAGCCGGCCTGTTGAGCTCTGTCCGCCGCCGCAGCAAAATCGTCTGCTATCTCAGCTATTTCTTCAGCAGTTAACCTGCGGGGCTGTTCTCTAAAATAAAATGATTTCTTAGCGGAGGGAGCAACTACTTCTTCTCCCGTATATTCCCGCTGGGTCTGCCGTCCGGTATGAGCTAGCTGCATAAATATTTTACAGTCATGCTGGTGCACAGCCTCAGTTACTTCTTGATAAGCAGGTATTTTTTCGTCACTGTCAATTCCTGCCTGCCCCGGCTGCATTGCTTTACCCTGTTGAGATATATAAGTAAAACCGGTAATTATCCCGCCTACCTCATTCCGGGCCAACTTCTCATACAGCTCCTTATACTCTGGTTGGGGAAACCCATCACTATCAGCCAGCCCCTCAAAAGTAGCCGCCCGAAGCAGTCTATTCTTTAAAGTAGTTGGCCCTAAATTAAGTTCACTAAATAATTTCATTTTTTGTTCACTTCCCTAAGTAAACTACTACGCTTTAGAATTCTGATACAAATCAAATAAAAACCCAATAAATACATACGTAACTAAATATAAAATCATAGCAAACTGCTGGTCAAAAAGAGCAATTAAAGTTATCTGGGCACAGACACAGGCCCTAAAATTAGTCACTAGCGAAAAATAAGTCCGCTCCCCCACCGGATTTAAATAGTACAGCACCCCGGTCCAGACCTGTAAAAAGAAAGTCAAGACTCCTAAAATTAAAAATATATGATTAACTCGCGCCATTATTAAATCATTACTATAAATAATTACAAATAAAATAGTCGGTACCAAGGAAGCAATAACTCCAATTACCCGCGATTTCCTTAATCCGTACTTAACTACAATTGTTTCTTTACCGGCTCGTTTATCACCTTTATAATCTTTAAAGTAAGTATAAAATGTCATTAATCCATTTATAACCCAGACAAGAAGCAATACTGAAACTCGACTAGAAGTAAAGTAAGGAGGTCCAATCGGGCCGGCTGCTAAAAATCCAAATATAGGACACATGGTGATCATCAGCCCAAAGGTAATATTCCCCCAGATGCCGTAACCTTTGGCAAATTCATAAACAACATTTAAGCCAATTCCCAAAATAAAAGGAAGTAAAGCTAACGGTTCAAGATAAAACCAGATTATTAATCCGCTCAGAACTATTAAACTAAACGACACTGCTAATGACTTATCCGCCGGCAGTTCCCCGGTAACCATCGGCCGCTCGGGAGCATTTATCTTATCTTCTTCTAGTCCTAAATAATCATTAATAATTTGATTTACTCCCCAACTGATAAATAATAAAAATAAAATTACAAACTTCTTCCTCCCCGCCGGTACCACTTCCCCCGTAGCAAAATTGCGAGCTATATGTTCATAAAAAGATAAACCTAACCAGCCGGGAATTCCGGTTACAAAAACATAATACAGCCGCATTGATTTTATATAGGACTTAATAAATTGTTTCATCTAACCCCACCTGACTAAATATTTTATTTGCATTGCCTGTAGTTAATATCTTTATTCTCGATTAAATCCTTAATTCCTGTTCCCAAGAACTTAAATGAACAACCTCAGACCAATAGTTAGAAAAGTAAATTCAACTTTTTAATTAAAATTTAACCATTCAAACCTATAACTTACCCCGGGCCAACTGTTGGCCCGGGATAAGTTTACCTCAATTCACTTTTTTTATCTTATCTGTTACTAATTCAGCTAATTTTTCTTCAGTTCCCAGACTATCCCCCACGACAAACTCAATTTCTTGGTATTTATCCTTTAATGCTTCTACCTCTGCCGGTAAGTATCTTTTTACATGCGCCCCGGGAAACAAAAACAGAGGCAGAATAATTATTTTTTCTATCCCCTGCTCCACAAGTTCTTTTACTACTGTCGGCAGTTTAGGTTCAGCAAATTCCATCACTGCGCCCCGAACAACTTCGTAATCAATCTTTCTCCCCACCTTAGTTACTAACTGATCAAAAACAACATTAGATTCTGCCCGTTTACTGCCGTGCGCCAGCAAAATCACTCCTGTCCTCACGATAAAGCTTCCTTCACTTGCCGCAGCGCCTTATAATTAGCTTCAATAGTCTGTTCTAAATCAACTTCCGTATGAGCCGCAGATACAAAATTGGACTCAAACTGTGAAGGCGGCAAATAAATTCCTTCTTCCAGCATCGCTTCAAAATAAGCAGCAAAAGCTTCTGTATCACAGTCTTTAGCTTCCTGATAATTAGTTACCCGCTCTTCCCGGAAGAAAAGACTGAACATCGAACCAACGCGGGATACAGTAGCGGGAATTCCCAGCTCAGCAATATTTGCGTTAAATCCATTCTCCAGTTGGGCAGCTTTTTCTTCTAGTTCTTCGTAAACATTATACTGCTGTAATAACTGGAGAGTAGTTAACCCAGCTGTCATCGCCAGCGGATTCCCAGATAGAGTTCCGGCTTGATAGACCGGTCCTTCCGGCGCTACATAAGACATAATCTCTTCTTTTCCGCCGTAAGCACCAACCGGCAGTCCCCCGCCGATGATTTTACCGAGCGTAGTCAAATCCGGTTCTACCCCATAAAACTCCTGAGCGCCGCCGTAAGCTACCCGGAAACCAGTCATTACTTCATCAAAGATAAGTAAGGAATCATAATCACTAGTTACCTCCCGCAGCTGCTCTAGATAATTAACCTGCGGGCGAATAACTCCCATATTACCAGTTACAGGCTCTAAAATAACCCCGGCAATTTGGGAACCATACTCCTGAAAAATCTCTTCTACTGCTTCAATATCATTATAAGGCGCAACGATAGTTTCCTGGGCAATCTCTTCCGGTACCCCAGGACTGCCGGAAATTCCTAACGTAGTGACCCCCGAACCAGCATCAACCAGCAGACTATCTCCGTGGCCGTGATAACAACCTTCTAGTTTCACTATCTTCTTTCGACCAGTATAACCCCGGGCCAACCGCAGCGCACTCATGGTAGCTTCTGTTCCTGAGTTTACCATCCGCACCTTATCAATAGACGGTACAGCATCAATCACTAGCTCAGCCAATTCCGTTTCTACTTCTGTTGGAGCCCCAAAACTAGTCCCCTGCATTAGCTGTTTTTGCAGTGCTTCCACAACAGCCGGATGGTTATAACCTAAGACCATCGGCCCCCAGGAGCCGACATAATCAATATATTCGTTGCCGTCAATATCATACACAAAGGCTCCGTCGCCTGCTTCAATAAATAACGGATCGCTCTCCACAGCTGAAAAAGCCCGCGCAGGACTGTTTACTCCACCTGGTATTACTTGTTTAGCTTCTGCAAATGCTTCTTCTGACTTAGTCATCTTGTCACCTCCGAAAAATAATTAT
>CAYFUT010000002.1:37836-40514 GCA_964346395.1 uncultured Halobacteroidaceae bacterium | reverse complement strand
CATTTATCATTTTCCATTTTAAAATATCTTTTGTCCAATACGTAATAATAATTTCTGCTCCGGCCCGCTTAATACTAGTTACCATCTCCAGCGCAGTTTCTTGTTCATCTAACCAGCCTTTTTCAGCAGCAGCTTTAATCATTGCGTATTCGCCGCTAACATTGTAAGCGGCCAGAGGTACGTTAAATTCCTGGTCTGCCTGCTTAATAATATCAAGGTAGGGCAGCGCCGGCTTGACCATCACTATATCTGCTCCTTGGGCAATATCCAGCTCGATCTCCCGCAGAGCCTCTCGACTGTTAGCCGGATCCATCTGATAAGAACTGCGGTTCCCTTCCTCGGGAGCCGAATGAGCGGCATCGCGGAAAGGGCCGTAAAAACTGGAAGCATATTTAGCTGAATAGGCCATTATCGAAACATCTTTAAATCCATTACTATCCAGTTTATCGCGAATTGCTCCTACCCGCCCATCCATCATATCAGAAGGAGCTACCATATCGGCTCCTGCTTCGGCATGCGATAGGGCAATCCGAGCTAGATTTTCTAATGTAGGATCGTTCTTGACCACTCCTTCTTCTAATACTCCGCAGTGGCCGTGGCTGGTATACTGACATAAGCAAACATCAGTAATTACCAGCAAATCAGGAAACTGCTGTTTAATCTGCCGGCAGGCCTGCTGGACAATTTCTTCTTCCTGCCAAGCGCTGGAGCCCGCGTCATCTTTATAGTCGGGAATGCCAAATAAAATAATACCTCCCACTCCCAAGTCTACCAGTTCAGCTACTTCCTCCAACAGCAGATCCAGTGAAAAGTGATAATTGCCCGGCATGGAAGGAATTTCTTCCTTAACTCCGGTACCGTGCACAGCAAACAGCGGATAAATCAAATCATCAGCCCGCAAATTAGTCTCCCGGACTAACTCCCGGATAGATTTATTTTTCCGCAAACGCCGCGGTCTATGTACTAAATCCATCTTATCCCTCCTAGTAATGAATTTATAATTTACAGTTGATATGGTTTCTATGAATTTCACAGCTAGGCTCTGCCTAGATGGGACAGTTAAAAATTAAATTTTTTATATACTTTTATAATTTTAATTTTAATTGTCAATTTTACATTATCAATTGTCAATTATTTATAATGTTTTTCAATTGCTTCCATCAATCCTTCTACTGTATATTCCTCAGCTACTATATCGACAGTCAATCCCTGCTCGCGAGCCGTGTCCGCCGTAATCGGCCCAATACAGGCTACTTTCACCCCGGCAAACAACTCCTCGGGTTGGCCGTCTAAACCTGCTAAAAAATTGCGGACAGTAGAAGAACTAGTAAAAGTTACTACTTCTATCTCTCCTGCTGCCAAATCAGCTGCTATCTGTTCCCCTCCGCTACCGGCTACTGTGCGGTAGGCAGTTAGATTATCAACCTCGGCTCCTAGTTCTTCCAGGCCGTGTTTCAATTTAGGCCGCGCAATATCAGCCCGGGGCAGTAAAAATTTTCGGCCGGTTAAATTCTGACTGCTAAACCCGGCTACCACTGCTTCACTAACATATTCTTCTGGTATGTAATCGGCTGTCAACCCGTATTCTTTTAGTTTAGCGGCTGTTTTAGAACCGATAGCCCCCAGTTTAACACCGCCTAAAGCCCGGACATCTCGCCCCTGCGCTAACAGTCGGTCTAAAGTATACTGCACCCCATTCACACTAGTAAAAATAATCCAGTCATAATCACCGACGGCAGCTAACTTATCATCTAACTGCTGATAATCAGCCGGCGGCTTAATTTCAATTGCCGGGGTCCGAACTGGTTCTGCCCCCGCTTGTCTTAGTAAGCGGCAGAATGATTCCGCCTGGTCAGCCGGTCTAGTAACTGCCACCCTGGTTCCTAACAGCGGCTTATCTGCAAACCACTCTAGCTCACGACGCAGTTTAACTACTTCTCCAACAATAATCACTGCCGGCGGTTTAAACTCAGCCGCTTCTACTTTAGCAGCAATATTCTCTAAATTACCGGTGATTGTTTCTTGAGCTGATCTCGTTCCCCATCTCACCAGAGCTACTGGCGTCTCCGGGTTTTGCCCCGCTGCTATCAACTTAGCGGTAATTTTTTCTAGATTCCCTACCCCCATTAAAATAACTAACGTTTCTACTCCAGCAGCCAACTGTTCCCAATTAACACTGGATTCTTCTTTAGTTGCTGCTGAATGGCCGGTTACAACCGCTACTGAAGAACTAAAATCACGGTGAGTTACCGGAATTCCAGCGTAAGCAGGAGCAGCCAGCGCAGAAGAAATACCAGGTACTATTTCAAAATCAACTCCCGCTTCCGCCAACTGGCGAGCCTCTTCACCCCCGCGGCCGAAAACAAAGGAATCTCCGCCTTTTAAGCGGACTACAGTCTTCCCAGCTCGCGCAGAAGTAACCAGCAAATCATTAATTTCCGACTGCCGGCAGCTGTGGTCTCCGGATTTTTTCCCTACATAAAATAACTCTGCGTCTTCAGAAGCAGAAGCCAATAAATTATCATTAGCTAGTCGGTCATAAAAAATTATATCTGCTGCTTGCAGCACTTCTTGACCCCGCTTAGTAATTAGTCCTTGATCACCGGGACCAGCTCCTACTAAATATACCTTCCCCACTCTAGCACCCCTTTTTCTATTTACTTATTTGCTTTCCATTT
>CAYFUT010000002.1:32718-37736 GCA_964346395.1 uncultured Halobacteroidaceae bacterium | reverse complement strand
CATTCTCCATTCTCAAACGTTGTCCAAAATATCTCGTGCTCCCTGGTCAATCAGTTTTTCTGCCAATTCGATACCTAGCTTATCCGCTTCTTCCTGCAGACCGCTTATTCTTTCCCGCAGCACTTGACTCCCGTCTACCCGACCAACGATTCCTTCAATTTCCAGCTTATCTACCTTAAGCTGAGCGTAAGCTCCCACAGGTACTTTACAGCCGCCTTCTATTCGATTCAGAAAGGCATATTCTGCCGTCACAGTAATCACAGAAACAGGGTCATTAATCTTAGCTACTAATTTTTTTAGTTCTTGATCGCCAGTTCTTCCTTCTACTGCCAGGGCTCCCTGCCGCGGAGCCGGTAGACAAACCTTCGGCTCTAGATACTGAGTGATTACTTCTTCTTTCCCTAACCGCTCTAATCCAGCGGCAGCCAACACTAATCCATCTAATTCTCCGGCGGCTAATTTCTCCAATCTAGTCTCTACATTCCCTCGGATTGATTCAATCTGTAAATCAGGTCGGTAGGCAAGCAACTGTGACTTGCGGCGCAGACTGCCGGTTCCTAACCGAGCACCCTGCGGCAGCTGATCTAACGTTAAGTCTTCTTTTGCTACCAGCACATCAACCGGGTTGGCCCGCCGGGGAATAGCTACTACTTCCAAACCGCAGGGTAAATCGGAGGGTAAATCTTTACAGCTGTGAACAGCCAGATCAATCTCTTCATTTAATAAGGCTACTTCAATTTCTTTAATAAAAATTCCCTTTCCTTCAATCTCCGCCAGATCTTTTTCTAATACCCGATCTCCTTTAGTACTTATCTCTTTCAATTCAAACTCATACCTAGGCCAGTTTGCTGCTAATTTATCAGCTACCCGCTGTGCTTGCGTCAAAGCTAATTTGCTCGGCCGCGTTCCAATAATAATTTTTTTCATCGCCAGCCTCCTTATCTTACGTTTTATCCTTTTGCGTCATCTCTTTCATTATATTCTCTATTTCTACTTTAAGTCCTGCTTCGGCTAAAATATTAGCTGCTTTATCGATACCTGCTTTTCTATCTGTTCCCCACAATTTGATTAAATTCCAATCAGCCAGCCGGCGAAAAACCTGCCGCCGCTGCTGTTCATCATCTATTTTTTCTTTAATTATTGGTCTTAATTGGTTCATTAATTTTAAAAAATACTTGAATTCAGAGCCAAACTCCTGTTCAAGCCGCTGTCTGATTAATTTAGCTAACGCCGGCAAGTTACCGCCAGTAGCTGCCGTTAACAATAAATCTCCCTGCTTAACTACCGCTGGCAGGGTAAAATTAGATAACTGCTTGTCATCAACTACATTAACTAACTGTTCGTTGGCCCGGGCCAACTTTCCGACCCGCTGGTTTACCTCAGGCTGGTCAGTAGCAGCTATCACTAAAAGTTGCTTCGCTAAATCTTCTGCTTTAAATTCTCTCCTACTGTAATCAATAGCTCCGTTAGCTGCCAGTTCTGCCAGCGGCTCTATCAACTCAGGACTTATCACCTGTACTTCAGCCCCTGCTGCTAACAGCCGCTCTACTTTCCTCCGGGCAACTCGTCCCCCGCCGACTACTAGCACCTGACGGTCAGTAAGCTCTAAATTAACAGGATAACTGGTCATTACTACCGCCCCTTAACTTGCTTCCGTAAATAATTTGCGGGCTACTTCTAACTTTTGATTACAGTTATCACTATTAGCCAGTTCTTTAATCCCTACTGTCGGCGAATGTAAAACCTTATTCACTAATCTATCGGCTAACTGGTTAATTATTGCTTCCGGTTCTTTGTCACCAGCTTCTAACTGATTTAAAGCCCGCTCTAATTCCTCTTGTTTAATTCCTTCTGCCCGCTTTCTCATCTGTTTAATCAGCGGGACACACTGTTGATTATTCAGCCACTGTTTAAATTCAATTATTTCTTCCTCAATAATCGCCTCTACTTGCTCTATTTCTGCCTCTCGTGCTGCCATATTTTCTTCAACCAGTTCCTCTAAATCATCAATATCATATAAATGAACGCCAGGTAACTGTTTACTGGCCGGATCAATATCCCGCGGGACAGCAATATCAATCAAAAACAAAGGCCCGCTTGTCTCTTCTTCTGCCTGCTGAACAGTCTCCTTCTGCAGCACATAATGGGGAGCCCCAGTAGAACTAATTACAATATCAACTTCTCGCACCCACTCATCCAACTGATCCCAGGTCACAGCTCGACCGTTAAACTGCCGGGCCAACTCCTGCCCGCGTTCATAAGTTCGATTGGCTACCATAACACCTTCTACACCATACTCGACTAAGTTTTTTAAAGTTAATTCGCTGGTTTCCCCTGCTCCCAGAATCAATACAGTTTCACCAGCCAGAGAACCGAAAATCTTACGGGCCAACTCAACTGCTACATAACTAACCGAAGCCGCATTTTCACTAATTTCGGTTTCTGTCCGCGCCCGTTTACCGACGCGAAAAGCAGCGGTGAATAATCTATGTAAGTAGTTACCTACTGTTTCCTGCTGCTTAGCCTGCTTAAAAGCTGTTTTCAACTGGTTTAAAATCTGCACTTCGCCAACTACTAGCGAATCAAGTCCGCCGGCTACCCGATAGAGGTGATTGACAGCTGCTAACCCTATCTTTTGATAAAGATAGTCTGTCGCTTCCGTTTCCTTTATATCCGCCAGTTCCGCCAACTTTTCTTCCCCAAACTGACGAGCCTGTTCTCTTTCTTCTGCTATCAGATAAACTTCTGTCCGGTTGCAGGTAGAAATAACTACCCCTTCTTTTAAATCATCCTCCGCAATAGCAGTTAATAAATCAGTCTGCTGCCCGCTAGTTAGCGAAAATTTCTCCCTTATCTCCACTGGCACCTGCTGGTGATTAGTTCCGATGACAATTAATTCCATGATTCCACCTCAGCTTCCTTAACTTGATTTTATAAGATATTAACCGCAGTTTAAAGGCTTATCTATAATCAAAACAGGTGGGAATTATAATTCCCACCTGCAGTTTAGTCTATTCGCCGTCCACTTCACATTCTGGAGTAACGTGAATGTTAGCTCGATATTCAGTTTCATCCCAGTAAATATGCTCGGCCACTTCAGCCTTAGGATTCAGTTCTACACCGTCTAATATCTTCTCCTTAAACTGATAATAGCCAGCCATATCAATTAAATGTCCGCCGTGGAGATAAATCGGCTTATAATTAAGTACTTCGGCGGAAAATTCTTCCCAGTTATCAATAATTCCTAAGACTACATCTTCAGTTACCCAATCTAAGAACATCTTTCCCATTCGCGGATACTGTTTACCGGCTCGACCGCCGACAGTTACGCGGTAATAATCAGTTGGATCGCGCTCCCAAGCGCCGGTAGGACAGGCAACTACACATTCTCCGCAACCGACACAACAGCACTCATCTTTTTCAATTTTGCCGTCTACTTTTTCCAACACATCAGTTGCATGACTTTCACAAGCTTCTACACACTGCCCACAGCCTATGCACCGGTCATAATTATATTCGGGATTAACGAGGCCAATAATCCCAAAATCATTAAAGTGGCCTTTACCGCAGTCATTAGGACAGCCGGAGACACCTATTTTAATATGATAGGGACTAGGATAAATTCTCCGTTCTAATTTACGGGCCAACTCGGTAGTATCTATGTTTCCTTTAATACAGTGGCGATTTCCAATACAGCCCATAATATTCCGGGCTCCCAAATTAGGAAATCCTTCCTCATCAACATCCATATCCACTCCACATAGTTCAACTTCTACACCTTCAATATAGCCTTTAATATATTCATTAACTTCCTCGATATCTTCATACTTAATCCCCGGCAGCGAAAGAGTCTGGCGAGTACCAATGTGAAAGTCGCCATTACCCCACTCTTCAGCAATATGCTGAGCATAAGATAAATACTCGGCATCGATAACTGCTCCCGGTACCCTCATCTGCAGCATAAATTCACCGTCTACCTTCGACTGACGATAGCAGTTTGAGGTCAATTCACCTATATTAATATCGTGGTTCATAACTGTCCCCCCTTAGTAGTTTACCTTGAATATATAATTTACAGTTTGCAGTTAAAACAGTTGACAATCAACTTCAAAACAGAATACAACCAAATCATAAACGTTAACTTAAACCAAATTTTACTGATTTAGAAACTTAAATTGGGAAAATATACACTAAGTTAACGCATATAACAACCAAGCTAAAGTTTAATCCATTAACTTTTTGGCTTCGGTATAATTAAATACCGGGCCATCTAAACAAACATAAGTATCATTAACCTTACAGTGGCCGCATTTACCGACTCCACAGGACATCTTCCGCTCCATAGAAACCCAAATCCTATCTTCCGCTGCTCCCTGGTCAAGACATTCATTAGCAGCAACATCCATCATTTTTGGTGGGCCTACAATTACTATCTGATAATCTTTAAAATCTTCCCACGGCACCCGGTCAATATATTCGGTTACAAAACCAGTTTCAAACCCTTCTGCTTCTTCATTATCTAGAGAATATACAGTATTATCAAATTCTGCTTCATAATCTCCTAGATCATCACTATATAAAATACATTCCGTATTTCTAAACCCAGTTAGAAAATGAACTGAATTCAGCTCTTGATAATTTTCCCGACAGTACTGCAGTAAGCTTTTTACGGCACAAACTCCCGTTCCGCCGGCAATAATTACTATATCCTGATCGGCAAACTTTTCAGTCGGAAAAGAAGTTCCATACGGCCCGCGGAGAAATAAATTATCCCCCGGCTTTAAATCAAAGGTCTCACTGGTTACCTTGCCCACATTACGGATTGTAAACTCTAACCAATCGTCACCAATTCCACTCACTGAAAACGGCGCTTCACCTATTTTAGGTAACGAAAGTTGGAAAAATTGGCCTGGTTCCGGCATTAAATCACACTCAACCCGAAATGTATATTCATAATCTGTCTCGCGTTTAATATCCAGAATTGGATACGGCTTTGGTTCTAATTCATTTCCACAGTT
>CAYFUT010000002.1:28801-32618 GCA_964346395.1 uncultured Halobacteroidaceae bacterium | reverse complement strand
GTAGCAGAAAAAGAAATCAGTTCATTACAGCTGTCAGTACATCTGCCGCAGCCTACACACATATGTTCGTCACCAAACCGCTCTTTATAATCATATATCTTATGCAGAGTTCTAAATCTCATCCGTTCCCCTGGTGTATTGCGGAAACTATGGCCGCCGGCCATTTCTGTAAAGTCATCATGCAGACAGCTGGCCCAAGTTCGCCGCCGCTCTCCTGCTTTTCCATTTTCGGTATAAGTGACATCGGAAGTTGTAAAGCAACTGCAAGTAACACAGGAAGCAGTACAGGCGCCGCAACTTTCGCAGCGGTCATTATATTCTTCCCACATCTCCAGGTCATAAACTTCTTCCAGTATCTCTTGACTTTCAATCTCAGGAATACTAACTTCAATTTCATTCTCAGTCACAAATTCAGGAGTAAACTCTACTTTAGGTTCGTCCGCAAATAAATCAGTAAACTCTTCATCTTTAACTTCTAATAACAGCTCATCATCTTTAAATCTAGCAGCCAGGCTGTAATTATCAGTTTTATTTGCGTCCATGGAAGTACAAAAGCAAGTATCCCAGCCTTCAGCACACTCCATTAAGACAAAATTAACTTTCTCCCGCAGCCGCTTATAATACTCATCTTCTATTTCTCCGTTCTCCAAAAAGATCGTATCTAACCGTTCAATACCATTGATATCACAGGGGCGGACAAAAATTAAAAAGTCTTTGTCAGCTACCTGACTAGTTCTAAATTCATGTTCAGTGAAATAAAATAAAGTTTGCGTAATCGGGTGCAGCACTTCTTTCGGGGAAAAATCTGATTTTTCATCGCTAACTATTTCTTCTACAGAATCAATTTCTGCATAATCAATTACATCAGTATCCGAATAACGTCCCTGTCCTTCATTTCGCACCGGGGCATATACTCGGTAATCCTGCTGTAGTTCAGCCAAAATTTCATTCATCCGATCATTAGCAACGCGATAACTCATAGCATCCCTCCTAATTAGTTAACTTGTGAAATCCTTCTCAATTCTATTTTACTACTCCCCAGCGGAATTGTAAAATAACAACTATTTATGGTATCCATAACTTACAGTTATATGTCTGTTTTTTAGTATAAATTGAACTTATGCTCATAAATAAGTTAGCCGCCATCAGCTGTCCCACGTCATAGAATTAGACTTCAATACTCCTCCTTCTGCTGTCCAAGCATAAGCCAGTAGACAAGGCTGCTCCCCAGTTGATAATTCATGTTTTTGGCCGGGAGAATTATAAATCAAACTTCCCGCAGTAAATACTCCTCTATCATTAAGAGCAACAGTTCCCTTTAAAACTATATAGGACTCGGTAATTTCATCATGACTGTGCTCAGGATAAATACAATCAGGAGCTAATAAAACTAAACCTAATATTAATCCCTGGCCGACAATCGGCCCCTGCGGCCCTAACAATTCAGCATAAGCATAGTTTGCTTTCAAGTCAGCCGGCAACTCATCATATCCATATTCCCAAGTTAAAGTATCTTTTACTCTGCTTATCAAGTCTAACAGTGACTTAGAAGAATAGTTTTCTTCTGCTTTAAGAACTTGCGGCAAATACTTACAAACTGGTTTTTCCTGCGGTGAATTAGCAAAATATAAATTTAGTTTCTTACCTGCTCTGTTAATTCTATTAGTTACTTTCTGTTGGTGGTTTGCTATCCTGTCACTTGCAGCTGCCGGGATAGATTGATACAAAGCAAGATATTCTTGGGCAATCGAATGCCAATCCTGTTGTTGACTCTTGTCCATCACTTTTCAACTCCTTTTATAGGTTGATTTTTAGTTCTCGACAGTAATTATAGCCGATTTCAAATATTCTTTCGGCCTTACTAGTTTCTAAAATATGAAAATCCTCTAAACCATCGGGTTCAATGAATAAATCAGCCTGTTTTTTTACCCGCCGATTATTCCCGCTAACGCTTAACTGGAATGTCCGGGCTGCTACTTCTACTAAATTATCTAACTCTTTACTTCTTTCTATCGGCATTACATTAATTACTATGATTTTTTCACACTTATCCAATAAGGGCTTAACCGGCAAATTATCTAATAGACCGCCGTCTACATAAAGACAATCATCAATTTCTACCGGAGAAAAAAGCACAGGAATAGAAGCTGAAGCCTGAACAATAGGAATCAAAGGCCCCTCTTGCAAATAATGAATCTCCCCCGTATATAAATCAGAAACAGCAGCATAAAAAGGTAACTTTAAGTCAGAAAAGGTATCTGCTGTTAGATGACCTTCTAAATTTCCTTTTAAGTTAGCCAGACTCAGCAGTCCATTCCGCGGTAAGTTGGCCCGCGCATAATCGGTAAATCTATTGGCCTGCATCACTTCCATTATTTCTTCCGGCTGTTTCCCGGCCGCCAAAAAGGCCCCCGCAATAGCACCAGCACTCACTCCCGAAATAATATCCGGAGCAATTCCTTTTTCTGCTAACGCCTGTAAAACTCCTAAATGAGCAAAGCCCCGGGCACCTCCCCCGCCCAAAACAAGACCAATGTCATATTTTTTCATAGTTGAACCTCCTCACGATATACCAGACTAGCTTATTTTTATATTTTAAAATCTTTTCCTTACAACGCACACATTTAATAGTCAACATTTTTCTTCATCTCCCCTATCTTCTTTCCTTTTTAAGAAATAGACCAGACATTTACAATCTACAATTTCATTTCTAGAACAATAGAAAAGTTCCTTTTTAATATAAAAAGTTAAGATTAATATTTTTATTGTTAACATCTTATAATTAAGGTTGACAATCAGAAAATAAAATTATACAATACAGATAACAACTTAATTTACAAAGGAGGAGACAGCTAATCATGAAAACAAAAGAAATTATCTTAGCAGCTTTATTTGCTGCCTTAACCTGTATTTTATCTCTAATTAAAATCCCGATACCTATTAGTCCGACCCCTATTACCCTACAGGTATTAGCAGTTGCTCTTTCGGGAGCAATTTTAGGCAAAAAACTCGGGTTTTTCTCCCAAGTTACATATGTTTTATTAGGAGCTATCGGCCTGCCGGTATTTGCTGGCGGTACTGGCGGCTTAAATGCAATTGTAGGGCCGACCGGTGGATACATTATCGGCTTTATAATTGCAGCTTATGTAATCGGCTGGCTAGTAGAAAAGGGAAGCAAGAAAAATACTAGCCTTACTACCCAGTATTTCACTATTCTATTGGCAATGACCACCGGAGTAATCATCATTTATATTCTCGGCGCTTTACAGTTGATGGTAGTAGCTAAGTTAACTTTAAAACAGGCTGTAATCCAGGGAGTAGTGCCCTTTATAGTGCCTGATCTAATTAAACTAGCTGTCGGATCCGGGCTAGCTTATTATGTCCGTAAAAGATTAGTAGCGGCTCAACTACTACCGCAGGACGGAACAGCTACAATTCAATGAAGTTAAGAGGCCACCATCTCATCTGCCGACTCGGTTTTCAAGGACTGGGATATGACGATAAATTTACCCAGACGATGAAGGAAGTTTTAACTATCTTAGATTTAAATCCTAACTTGAATATTAAGGTCACTACTTCTGTAGATATCCTCTGTGCTGCCTGCCCCCACCGGGAAGATAATATCTGCAGCCAGGAAGAAAAAGAAATTCCAGCCCGAGATCAATTTATATTAGATAATCTGGGTTTAACTGAAGATAGAGTCTATACCTTACAAGAAATCAACCAAAAAATTCGCAATCAGTTTACTGAAAGTAAGAGACAGCAATTATGCCGAAACTGTGAATGGAATCAATATGGTTACTGCCAACAGGGGTTA
>CAYFUT010000002.1:26546-28701 GCA_964346395.1 uncultured Halobacteroidaceae bacterium | reverse complement strand
GCAATTATGCCGAAACTGTGAATGGAATCAATATGGTTACTGCCAACAGGGGTTAGCTGCTTTAAAAGAGCCAGAGGATTAATTACCCTGGCTCTTTTTCCGACCACCATAATTAAAGTTTAATTAACTAATTTTTAAATCCCAGTTAAACGCAAAATACTACATTAGTCAACTTATTATTTCTATAATCAAAGTGAAATCCCTTGCCTGTAACTGTGAACTTGCTCTGTTGAATAAATTAAAATATTATCTAATTACTGTCATTTACGAAAAACCAAATATTTGATAAACTAAGTATTAGTAAGGTTAACTCTTGCAGTTAACAAATATTGGTTACAAATTAAAATAAAAAATTTAGAAAGAAGGTGCTCAATAATGATAAAAAACATAGTTTTTGACCTGGGAAATGTCCTATTAGATTTTAAACCGGAAGAATACTTGCAGCAAAATTATTCTGACAGCGAACTAATCGAAGAATTATACCGCAAGCTATTTTCTAGTCCGGAATGGGAGGGGTTAGACCGCGGAACACTGACCAGACAAGAAGCAGTAGAAAAATTAGGAGCTAAACATCCTGAATTAAAGCCGGAAATAAAAGAAATTCTAGCTTCTCTCGATAAACTACTACAACCCAAGCAAGAAACTATTTCTCTACTCAATTCTTTAGCAGAAACAGAGTACAATTTATATGTTTTATCTAACTTTCATCAGCAAGCCTATCAGGAAGTAGCAGCTAAATATGATTTTTTTGACCATTTCGATGGATTAGTCATTTCAGCACAGATAAATTACATAAAACCGGAAACAGAAATTTATAAACATCTATTAGCTGAGTTTGAACTAACACCTGAGAAAACAGTATTTATTGATGATAAGAAAGAAAACCTGGCCGGAGCAGAGGAATTCGGAATCAAAACAATCCACTTTGCTAAAAATATTGACTACTTAAAACAAGAACTAGCTAAACTTAATATTTTATAAAAAATTAACCAACTACTGATTAACAATCAGTAGTTGGCCTTAACTTTAGTAAGAAGGCTTTATTTCCTGCCTCATTATACCACACCTGGTCATAAGCCTGGCAGGCAATATCTATCCCTCGCCCCCGCTCTGCCGCTGACAGCAGGCAGCAGTCCTGTTCTAATTTAGCCCGCCAATCAAAACCAGCCCCTTCATCGGCAACAGCAAATTTAATATAATCTTCGGTAATCTGAATTTTAATAGATGCTTTCTTATCTGGTGCCAACTGATTACCATGTTCCACTGCATTGCAGATTATCTCCTGTAGCCCCAGCCACAATTTAATCTGATGGGAACAATAAGGCTGCAGAAAATCTACTACTCCCTGCTTCAGCTCCCAAATTTCTTCGGGGCTACTATCAATTGCTGCCTCATATTCGGCAATTACCGGCAGCGTATTCCTCAGTGTAAGATAAGTTAGATCGTCTTGTCCTGTTTTGCTATCAGCAAATTCTTCAAAATCTTCTCTAATCCGATAATTAATTACTGCCGGCGGAAAACAATAGTTATCTCTTAATGTATCTTTCACTCGTTCTATCCCGTAGATACTGCCGGCTACCCGTTCTTCAATTAACCCATCTGTTGTTAACAACACTGTTTCGCCAGCCGTAAAACTAATTTCTTTTTCTTCTAAAGCAGAATATATTTCGGTATCAATTACTGTAGAAATAGGCACTCCTTTACACACAAGAGTAGAAATTTCACCTGCTCTATTGATAACCAACGGCGGTATCTGAATCCCGGCATTACTGAATGTAAACTCCATCTGTTCTAAATCTAGCACTCCTACAAGTAAACTAATCAACTGATCTTTGGGGAAATCTTCTTCCTTATACCTCCGTACAATAAATTGAATCAACTTTTTTGGGGATAACGAACTCTCATCCTGGGACCCTGCTAGTAAAAAATTATTAATTGTTTCCCGTAAAAATACATTTATCAGCGCTCCATCCAGACCGTGGCCGGCCACATCTGCTATATACACTACCAGCAGATTATCCAGTTCAATAAAGTTATAAAAGTCGCCCCCCAATTTAAGAGCCGGCTGGTAGTAACTAGCTAAAGAAATCCGTTCAATTTCCGGCAGTTTACTGGGAAGCAGCCTCTGCTGCAGTTGAAAACCCTGGTCTAGAGA
>CAYFUT010000002.1:0-26446 GCA_964346395.1 uncultured Halobacteroidaceae bacterium | reverse complement strand
CCGGCAGTTTACTGGGAAGCAGCCTCTGCTGCAGTTGAAAACCCTGGTCTAGAGAATTAGACAGCTGCTGGTTTTTATATATTATCTCCAGCTGAGATTCAATCAAGGTTTGGAACTGTGACATTAACTTTATCCATTTTTCGCTGTAATTCATCTCCTCTGTATCATGAACGCAGATAGTACCAAAAAAATCTCCATCCGGCCACTTTAAAGAAAAACCTAAATACGAAATTAGTCCTGTTTCCAGACCGGGTTTATTCTGCCATCTTTTGTCCTGTAAAGCATTAGCCACCATTAACTTCTCATCCGTAGCAATAACTTCCTCACAAAACAACCCGGCCAACTTCATCCTCTCTCCAGCTTCAATAGCCGCCTCCTCATTTTGGCTAACTAACAGCATCTCTAATTCAGGCGGCTCTACTTTAGTTATCGCCGCATTATTTACCTCCATAACTTCAGCTAAAATGTCAACTATATTCTGCCACTGGTCAAATTTTTCCCTAGGAACTGCCAAGTCTTTTGTTTTTATTCCCCCCATTATTCTCTCCCCTTTTATGGAAATTAGACATAATAAAAAATAATTTTGTTAAAATATTAAATTATTCCAATTATTTACTTATTATTCTTTTTATTTTTCATTTTTCATCATTCTATCTTAATGAACTTATTCGCTATAAATAAAATTATTCCTGCACAATAGATAAAACCCGAGCTCAAAAGTTGGCCCGGGCTTTGCAGATAAAATATTTTTTAATCTTTGGTTACAGAAAAAACTAATCCTACAACAGCTCCCACCCCTCCACTAATCAGTATGTTTCGGCGAATCTGCTGTAGCCCAGTTAACGTCTGCGTCATTTCTTCCATTAAATTCTGCGGTGGGTTGATTATATCCAGTATAGAAATAAACTCTCCACCAGAACGACCAAAAATTACATATCCTATTATTAACCCCAATAGACCCAAATAAATTACTTTTCTCACTTATTATCTCTCCTTTAAGGGTGAATTATAACAACATTTATTTTATAAATTCTAGAATAAAAAGAAAACACCTTTCTATAGGAAAGAAAATCTAAATCAACTTCCTGCTCAGTTAATTAAAGTTAATCTGTAAGTAATCTATTTTCTTCTGCTCAGGATAGACAAAATTTAAATATAACTTATCCTGCTTTAACTCCTTAATGGGAAATTGCAGATTAGCCTCCCTTTCTCTATCGATAACAAGAATAGTATCAAATCTTTTACTGCCTACTAAATGATCTTTAACCGCCTTAACTTCTTCAAATCGACTCTCAGTTGAACCATGAAACAAACAATAATAACTAGGTAGATCGAATTTTTCTGCTCCTTCAGTAGGATTTTTAGTTACCACTAATTTTTGACTATTTTTCGCCAAAGCTATACTACCACCGCCGTTGACAGAAATATCCTCGTAATCAGGATCTTGTTGAAATTTATTATAACATTGATTAGTAAAGGAAGTATAAATTAAAGCCTTAACTCTCTTCTTAAACCCAATTTCTAATTTGAACGGCTTCTTATCAAGAGTAACTTGCTGGTCATTAACTGGTACTTCCCGACCGCCCTGCTTAACCGTCAGTAAATCCTGATCTCTAATCGAACTAGCGGGTGTAAATTCAGCCTGCACAGTCATTCCTGCGGCTGCTGTTACTGTTTGCGTCCGGTTTTCTCCTTTTAAATCTGCTCCCCAACCAACAAATTGCCAGGCCTCATCCGGCACTGCCTTGAGATCTACTTTTCGGCCGGAAATGTCTTCTACCTTTACTTCTCCCTCGCCGATTACCTTAATTCTATCTTTAACCTCCTGCTTAGTTAGCTTAGGATGTAAACAACCAGCTAGCAAACTGACGGCTAATAATAAAACCGCCACCTTGACAATTTGAGCCTTAGTCTGCATACTTAGCCCCCTTGTCGGCAAAAATGGCTGTTCTGCTTTTATTATATTTGAATTTTTTGGTTTAATTCCTGGGATGATATTATATATTTAACAATAAATTACTGAGGGGGTTAAATATAAAAAAGCAGCCTATCGGCTGCCTAGTTTGAGATTAAGATTGAGATTGAGTCAAACATAAAGTCAAATTCCTGTTTAATGTCATTTATACTATCAAGTTCTTAAACGAGAATAAAGCCGCCTGACGGCGGCTTAGACTAAGGTTGAGTTTGAAAATAACAATAACCCTACAATAATCTCAGTTTTAGATTTAAACTTTAAGCTATTTAAAGTTAACCGGACTTGCAGAAATTACAATCCTAAATCTAAAAAATCTCTGGGATTCACAAACGTCCGCCCCACTGAAATCGACCAGTGTAAATGAGAGCCCGTAGAAAACCCAGTGTCACCTACTAAGCCAATAACTTCTCCCCGCTTTACTTGGTCTCCCGTTTTCACTTTCAGTTCGCTGCAGTGCAGATAAGAAGAAAAGACATTCCAGCCGTGGTCAATAATCACCGTCTTTCCGGTCCGCAGCAGATTATGGGCCAACACCACCCGGCCACTATTGACTGCTTTTATCGGCGTACCATCCGCCGCCGCAATATCTATCCCGCTGTGGCGGTTAGCCAGTTCTCCATTGTGGTAGCGGGTAGCTCCAAAATCAGTCGTCACCTGCCCTTCTACAGGTTCTTGGAATGAACCGCTCCATAACCGCCGGGAACTGCTCTCCATCCGCGCTTGATAAACCAGTTTCTGTTCTCGCTGCTTCCGTTTTTTTCGCTCAGGATCGGTCGGATTGACCTTTTTTTCGTTTTCTTCATCGACCTGTAAATAACTTTCGGTAAATTCACCCACCTGCACCTGAATTGTCCACTGCTGCTGGGTAGTTCCATCCTTATCTACTACCGTTAATTTATGCTCCCCCGGCTTCACCCAGTAAGAAATCGGCAGTAAAGCTATCTGTTCACCATCTTCTCGGTGCAGCGGATAACTTTTCCCCCGCAATACCACTTTACCTGATTTTAACTCAGCAGGAGCAGTAATCTTAAGTAAACTTCCCTGCCTGGGCTGCTTGTTATTGACAGCAAATTCAGCTGCAGACACTTCTATCTTAGGTACAGCAAAAACAAAGGTTATTACCAGCAAAACAGAAAAAACTAATAAGGAACAAATCGCAAGTGTTTTTCGTTTTGCTAACTCCATTGCCCCTCACCTCCTTGTTGATTTAAATTTTAATTCGCAAACAATTTCAGAAAAGTACTATACTTAGCTCCTTTAAGGTGCCATTCACTATCCTCATAAGCCCAAATGGATGTAACCTCAGAAATTTTATCGGCCCCACAGGTACCAACTATTTTCTGACTTTCCCGCAATTCATATTTTCCATCCCCATTATAGTCCACTGGTTCTAACTTACTAAAAAATCTAATTTGCAATTAACTCTAACTAAAGCTATATTTAACTTTCTCTTCCTCTATGATATAATTAACCAAATAATCATCAGCGTTACCTTAAACCAAATTTTAATGATTTAGAACTTCCAAATAGAGCATTATCAACTAGATATGCTCATAAAAGCAAATCAATGGGAAAAATATAAATTCACGAAAGGAAATAAATCATGCAAAACAGTTATAATTATTACTACCAAGAACCAGATTATTACGGCAGTCCCTATCCTCAATTACAAGAGTTTTTTAAAAATTACAAACCCAAAGGAACGGTTCTTGACCTCGGCTGCGGTCAGGGACGGGATGCAATTTTTTTGGGACAGTTAGGCTATCAAGTAATCGGCATCGATAAATCAATAGTTGGTATCGAACAACTTAATCAAAAAGCAGAAAAACAGAATTTAGAGGTAACTGGCAAAGTAGCCGATGTTTATGACTACCACATCTCCCGCGAAATTGATATTGTCCTCCTGGACTCAATGTTATATTTTAAACCGAAGAAGATAAACAAAGATAGAAAACTGGTGGAAAAAATAATGTTAGAACTAAAGGTAAACGGCATCTTCTGCAACTGCATGTTAAAGGGTAAGCAGCGGAAAAAATTATTTAAAGATACCATCTATCAATCAAGATATAGCTGGAAAGTATTAGTTGATGGCTATATTCAATACCGGGCAGCAAATGCTCAATATCATATGTTTTTGGCTGAAAAAATCAATAATAACTAAACCAAAACCCCGGACCTGAAGTTGGCCCGGGTTTTCTTGACTAATTTCTTCAATTAAAAATACTCCAGCCCTTACTAACCGACAAATCTAGTTCTTCTGCAATCCGGCGGTATTTTTTAGAAATTGTATTTTCCGAAACATCATAAACTGCCGCCACTTCCGATTGAGTCGGCGACCAGGAAGCAGTATTTAAACAGCCCAATAAATATTCAACCGCTCCGGCCCAACTCCTATCTTGGCCGCGAAAAGATTCAACTGCCTGCTTATAATCCCGCCACAGTAATATTGAATCGCGGATCATTTCGCCCGAAAAATCTCTAAGCTGCATCTTATCGGCTATTAACTGTTCTACTCCATCCCTTATCACCTGCTCAGTAACGACGGGAATACCTAATTCTCGTTTAATCTGTTTTATTTCATTTACCTGGAAAAAATTCGGATCATTACTGCGGATATATTCCGCCACTAATTCCATTTGATTCAAGTAGTTCTTCAGTTTCTTTCGATCGGTTTCTGTCTTAACTAACTCCTGAGGAGTTTTCCCGCCAATTTCATCATCAGTCGGCAGCGGAGAAGTAATAAACCCTTCAATTATTTCGTTACTTACCTCTGAACTGCGGGTTATCCACTCCACTATTTCCTCTGTTTCGGGATCCACGTCATACTCCTCTTTATATTCTACCGTAAAACTAAGCTCTGATTCAATCAACCCTTTCCCCGGTGCTATCTGGCTGGCAAACGGAGTTATGTATGTTAAAGTAGCATCATCAATTATGAATCTTCCTTTAATTTCAACTTCCGGGCCAACTTCTTCGTCCACAAACCAACTTAAAACCGTAAAGTCTTCCTCCGTTTCTTCTACTACTATATTGGCTTGGCTAGTCAACCGCTTACGCACCACTTCGGGAGCCTGGAGGGCATAGATCACTTGCCGAACTGTTTCCACTTCTCTCATCTCAAGCTCAGCTGCATCATTTAATATTCCCAGTAGTTCAAGGCTTTTTTTTCGCCAAAATTGATCCCAATCCATTGTCAACTGTTGAGTTTTAAAATCAGCAGCAAGTTCCTCTACTTCTTCTTTAATTAAATCTTTATACTGAGCCGAAACTGTATCATAAAAACCTACTAATTGGTTTTCTCTACCTATCTTAGCAACTCGGCCGATTACAATATTCCCCGGCTGCAGCTCTTCGTCTCGCTCAATAATCGAAACTGTTTTATCTTCAACCAAATTAGCAAGTTGATAACTATTCCTCTGCTGATCGACAATCTGATAACTTTTAAGTCTCTGTTCAAGTAGGGAGTTTAAAACCTCCCTTTGTTTGGAGGGCAGTTCTGCCTCCCGCTGTTCTTTAAATATCTTCAATACTGTCTGCTCTCCGGATAACTGATAGTCAAAAATTAAATTAAAAATAGCTAGCATCTGTGCTTCTTCCGGCATTTCCCCACCAGACAAACCAAAAGCACGAGCAAAATAATCAAAATAATCATCTATCTGGGAGCGGTAAAAAGATTCTATTTCTAAAAAGAAATCAAATAACTTATCCAGCAGTTGACTTAAAGCCCGATTATAAGGCCGCTGTCGTTTAAGTTCCGGTAGACAGCATTTTTTATATTTTTTTCCGCTGCCGCAGGGACAGGGATCATTCCGCCCCACGTCCCACTCGGAATCATTTCGCTTGGGACTCTGCTTAAATTCAGCCTCAAATTGACCTTGCTGCCTCTCATTATAGGCATTAATAAACTCTTCTAACTCCTGTTCATCAGTAACATCAACTCCCGCCTCTTCAGCGGCATGAAACAACTTCTTACCTGGATTCCAGTTAGCATTGTCTGCTGCCGCAGCCGTAATTTCTTCTCGCACTGACCGAACCGCCTGAGCTAATTCCTCACCTTGAGCCAAAATACCTCGACTGGCTAAAAATTCAAAAAAGGCACTCAGCACTCCCGGCAGAGAGTTGAAAAAATCATCATCAGCTGCTACTTTGCTGGGAATGATCTCTACACAACACCGCTTCACCTCCTGAGGCGTCAAATCAGTGGGTTCGGCATCAAAATAACGGTAGCTAAAATCAACAACAGCATCAATAATAAAATCCATCTCTTGTTGTTCAACCTCAGTTAATTGTTTATAAAATGTACTGCTAATAAATTCATCTTGCCAGCCAGCAACTCTTTCTTTTACTGCTGCTAATTCTGTTTCCCAGTCTTCATTCACGTTATCACTCCTTATAAACTTTTCATTGTTTTAACACTTGGTCCCCAATTATTTATTATAACTAATTAATAATATTTTTTAAATCATATTAAGTTATTTATTGGGTACCGGATTAGTCAAAGAGCACGGTAAATCCACACTGCATTTGCCGCAGACGTCTGATAAACCAAGGTACAGTATTCTTCTTCACTGATTTGGCTGCTAATACAATCGGAATCCCGGTAAAATTACCACTTAAAACTAATGTCATTAAGATCACCCGTTCTAACTTGCCGATTAATTCTCCGGGATTCAGTTCAGCTTCTTGTTCTTCCTAATCCAATCAATCTCCTGTAAATGCAATAAACATTTACTTCTTTATCATTTATAAATTATAACCCCAATCTGCTCCAGAGAAACGGGAAAATTAAAGTCCACTGACACTTTCCTGCCATCCCCTTTGATTTTATAATATTTAACTCCTGTAGACTCAATATCAAATTCAAAGTTGCTGGACTCAGTTATAACTTCATTTTTTCTGTAACCGTAATCCGGTTTAGCTTCCAATTTGATCGGATCATGATAAAAATTATCGGGATAAGCATAGCTATATCTATTATTTTCGGGCTGTAAATCAGATATATAATTCGTCAAACTCCAATCCAGCAGCAGTTCAGAAAAATTTCTTCTGCTCTGACTAGCGATGATTTTTGCCGGCGGTTTATAAGTCGTGTTTATCTGCTTTACTATCTCCGAACCAAACTGATCATATAGATATAAAGCAAACAAATTACTTGCTCCGTAGTCGCTTAATTCATTATTCCATAACAATACTGACTCCTGGGCCGGCTGGTTAAAATAATGACTGGTAATCCGATTATCCTTTTTATATTGGTAATAACCACTTAAATACTCAGCTAGCCCTGAAAATCCTTCATTAATCCAAACATCATTAACTCCTCCTACCTCGGAGTTATAACTAAGTAACTTCTCCATATAAAAAATTAAATGTTGAAATTCATGTGCTAGCGTACTCAGTAGATGCTGTTCAAAGTCAAACTCTCCTTCCCTAATATACTTTAATAATTTAGAATTAATATAAAACATATCTGCTTCATTAGACCGGGGATAATCTTGACTGGATTTATAATCAATAGGATGAAAATAGCCCAGAACCATATTTTCTGGACTGCCACCCAGATCGGTAATTAAAATAATACTCCTCCCGTTGTGGTCTTTATCATAATAGTTATAGCTGTGCTGGGCAAAATATTTCATGTTACTGGAATAAATCTGATTATCAAAAGCAGACACTATCCTATCTATATCCTTCTGCTTTATACTTACTTTATCAGCTACAAACACAGAAACGTGTTCTCCCTGGCCCTGTAAAGTTGCTGTTATCTGTTCAGGGTTACTTAAATCACCTACTTTAAACTTCCTTGTATCACCTAATTGAGTTGAAGTAATCTGATTTGTACTAACTAACTGTTTTCTTAGCTGCTGACTTGCCTGTTCAGAAAGTAAATTTTTCTCTAATTTGCGTAGTTGATTACTAATCTTCTGTTGAGCCAAATTATGCTGTTTACTACTGGCCTGGACAGCCTGTTGTCTGTTGAAATTACGCTTAGTCCTCGGCACCTGCAGTTTCGACTGCTGCCGAGCAATAAAGTTTACTGCTACTGAAGCATCATAAGTGATGGTATAATTAATATCTAAAGGACTAACTGCTACTACGGCTGATTCTCCCTGGGCTAAAGTTCCCAAATTTATTTTTTTAGCTTCATCGGTAAAAATTTGTTTTTTTCCTTCCTGTAAACTAACCTGTAAATAATCTGATTTTTCAGCCAACGTGAAAAACACATTCTGATAAGTAGTATACCCGCATTTTTTAAATTTATATTGATAAAAGACTCCAGGCCAAATGTCATCAAATACAACCCTTCCCTCGGAAGCAATCTTCTCCGCTTTCAATTTCCCGTCTTTAAATACCTGTACTTGAACCTCCGACAGCTTTTTCCCCGCTTGACTGCAGACATCTATCTTTACAGGAACCGTATTATCCTGCTGATTAAGCTCTACCCGTAAAGTGCCCGTTTTATTGCCGGCAGTAAACAAACTTGATTTATATAGCTCATATTCTTCTTTAGCCACCACCACTCGGTAACGATCAGCATTAACTTTAGCAAGTTTAACTTCACTTTTATTTCGGTAATAATTCACCATTTTGCCGGACTGATTAAGTAAAATAATTGAATCAGCCGCCAGAGATTTCCCGCTGCTGTTTACTACTTGAACGTATAAATTTCCCTTAGACTCACTAGCTTGATTAGTTTGCTTATTAACTGTTGAGCAGCCCAAAAGTCCTAATAATAAGCTGAGCAATAATAGATAATAGAATAATTTCTTCATTCTTTTCCTCCTATTCCACTAGTAGATAAAAAGGTGGTAGCTACGCCTCCTAAACTAAAATTTACTGTTCCTCCAACTCTTTAACATCGATATACTTTTTAAACTGCGTGATTGAATTGCCGGCTTCATCAAAGGCATTAACTACTAAATATCTATCTTCACCCGTTTGATCAAATGTATATTCAAAATCAAATTCTCCGTCATCACCTATATAAGTTGTTGTGCTGTCATTTAACTTATTAGTCAGCGGATAACCGTCGACAGAAACTATTACATGATTGATAGGAGGTAGAGCGCGAGCATGAATGTTTAATTCTTTACCGGACAGAACATAATTAACATCCAGGTAGCCTTTTTCGTAGACATCTATCTTTTCTTCTACTGTATCTAGTAGATTCCAGTTACTATCAAAAGCCTTAACTTTTAGCTGCCTATCCCGACCGGAATCGCTAAAGGTATAATTTAGCTCATACTTTCCATTCTCTACAGCCAAATATTCATCCCCCGTATCTTCATCAGTTAAATCATAGCCGTCTACTGAAGCTACTACATAAGCTGCATCCGCTGGCGCTTCTCCGTCAAAAGTAGTTTTTATTCCGGCTACTAAAGGCTCCGGATAAGAAACTGTTAACTCATTTTCTCCATCTTTAGCCAGCACTTTATTCCAGTCTATCACAGTATACTTAGCGCTAGCAATAGTATTACTTAATACTTCAAATTCAAATCCTGCTTTTGCCTGTAAGCCACCGACTAATTTCCAGTTATAATTAGAACTACTGTCTGATTTAAACTGCAGATAACCGTGTAAGTTTCCACTAGGACCAGCTACTCCGTAAACATCACACTCTAATTCCGGTCCGATATAACCTTTAGCTTGCACGCCAGCTGTTACTGTAGGCCAGTTGTAGTTAAAATTATTATCGAGACTACCGATAGTATACCAATCACCATACTTATAGGAAACTCCCGAAGTCATGGTAGAAGTTCTAGTTACATTGGTTGAAGCTTCTGCATATACATCCCCGTTTACACCTACATTTATCTTAATTTGGGGTGTAACTACTACCGGAACACCACCAATGGTAAAGGTGATTGAATTAAGATGTATGGTCTGGATGGTTTTTTCTGTCTGTAAGCCATCAGCTATATAATTATCTACAGCTACCCCGAAAGTTAATTCTAACTTATCTTTTCTCTCCATCGTATTGGTGAACTTCAAAGTTTGAATTCTTCCGTTATGCAGTGTCCCGGTAATATTTAGATCAAAATTAAACATTATCGAACCGGCAGCTTTAATCTGATCATTAGTAGTTGTTGTATCGCCGTCGCCGTCGTAAAGAATTACACCGCCTTCACTAAAACCAGTTTCAAAGTCATAAGAGTCACTTCCGCTTTGCCTCAGTTCTACTGATTCGACATTATTAGTAGTCTTTTGAACATTAGCCATACTGAAACCTTTACTGAAATCAAAACTTCCTTCCTCAACCGCATCTTCCAGCGTGGCCTGTTCAGTTTCTACTATTACATTCCCGTTAGCTTGTCTAATTTTAGTTGCTTTTCGGAGCAGTCCTTCTGGAGTCAAATCAGTTACTCCAAACACCAGCACATCTCCTGCAGCTAATGACTTAACCTGACCCATCATCTGGTCAAATACAAGGGCATTCTCTCTTACCTCAATTAAATTTTTATTAACCCCTGCTTTGTTAATTACCTTTGTTGTTGCCGGAATTTTACTGGTGAATATTTTAGTAAACGTAATATCTGATTTAGGACCTGTAACTGTTTTAGTAAAGGGTTCAAAATTATAGCCTAAATCATTAGTAGCAGTTATTTTTACTTCTCCTTTTAATTTGCTTTTACTCCAGTTACCGTTTTCGTCCGTAGTAACTGTTCCCAAACTGCCTTTTTCTCCCTCAAACTTTAAAGTTACCTCTGGAATCCCCATCCCATTATCATCAACAACCTGGCCAGAAACAGCATAAGTATCACTATCAGAACTCATTTGGGAGCTAGAACAGCCAAGTGAAAAAAACGCCACTAATCCGACCAGCATAATTACTAATAAATATTTTAATTTCATGTTATACCCCCTCATAATAGTTAGGTCTAAAAGAAAAATAAAACCGGATAATAGCCCCTAAAACTTTACCTCTATTACCCGGTTATAGACAACAAGTTTTCTTCAAATTGTTCAAAAGTTAAACTGAATATTGGCTTAATAGTTAATCTTAAGAGTTAATTTCTCTAATTGCTGGTAGTAATCTTGTTTAATGGACAGCAGTAATATAATAATTGTTCCAGCCGCCAATACTATTGTTATCTACTAAATCATAAGAATAATGAATCCCGTCTCCAGCAGTAGAATTATTTATATAACCGGAACTGGTCCACTCTCCAAAGGGGTCATTTACAATCCAGCCAGTGTCATCATAACCGACTAATAAAATCATATGCCCATCTCCGCTGGTAAACTGCCCTTGGAAGATTACTGGAACTCCCTGATCTAAATAATTCTTAACTGTTGCTTTACCTACTCCAGCATGATAAGTGCTATTAGTAGCACCATAGTGGTGGGCCAACCTCTCTAAATCAGTGCCGGTATAGACGGGGTCTCCTTCGTAAAGATAAATAGTATCCGGTTCTATCGTCTGGGTATTATAACTAAGTGCCATCGCTAAAGCAGTTATATTGCAGGTACTGTAAGGTTCATAATCGTTATTTAATTGATAATAATAAGGAACATCAAGTTCTACTCTATCGGGCTGAATATCAATATACTCTGTAACCTGCTTGACAGAATTTCCATTAACATCAAAAGCATTAACTACTAGCTTTCTATCCTCCCCTGGCGAACTAAAAGTATAATCTAACTTATACTGGCCATTTTCAACATAGATGTCTTTATTTCCATCAGCATCAGTCAGTGGGTAACCATCTACTGAAATAATCACTTTATTAATTGGATCTAAAGCCTGGCCGCTAAATGTTATCTCTTCTCCCACTTTTATCGAATCGGGGTAATTTAGAGTCAATTGTTTGTCTTTTAACACATCAATATACTCTGTAACCTGCTTAACTGAATTTCCATTTTCATCAAAGGCATTAACTACTAACTTTCTATCCTGTCCAGGTGAATCAAAGGTATAATTTAATTCATACTCCCCATTTTCCACATAGATGTTTTTATTTCCATTGGCATCAGTTAAGGCATAGCCATCTACTGAAATAATCACCTTATGGATTGAAGAGGAGACCGTACCAGAGAAAGTCATTGCTTCCCCAGCTACAATTTGATCCGGATAATCTACAGTCAAAGTAGCACTGGAACTACTTAGTTTAGTACCTGACTGCAAAGTTAAATTATCACTAATAGTAGTAACTTCTCCAGCTTTAACTACTACTTCTTTACTAGCAGCATAATTTTGATTATTTGCTTTTGTTTTAACGGTCAGTGTATAAGAACCAGCAGTTAACTCAATAGTTTCTCCTAATTTCCTGGCTTGCCCATTAATCTTTACCGTTCCACTAGTAACTTTAGTTCCATCTTCTAAAGCAACTTCCTCTACCACTAATTTTCCTGTCTCTTGACGAACCGATTCAGTTCCTAAACAGCCGGCCACTGTTACTGCCAGAACCAATATCAACAACCCGCTCAAGACTCGTCGATTAGTTATCTTTGACACAGTAATCACTCCTTTTAATTAATAAACTGCTGTAATGTAATAATTATTCCAGCCACCAAGGCTATTGTTATCTACTAAATCATAGGAATAATGAACTCCATCTCCAGCAGTCGAAGTGTTTTTATAACCGGAGCTAAACCATTCTCCAAAAGGATCATTTACAATCCAGCCGGTATCATCATAACCGACTAATAAAATCATATGGCCTCTGCCCCCGGTAAATTGCCCCTGAAAGATTACTGGGATACCGCGATCAAGATAATACTTAACCTTTTCTTTACCTACTCCAGCGTGATAAACGCTGTTGGTAGCCCCGTAATGTCGAGCCAACCTTCTTAAGTCAGTTCCTGTATAAACAGGACTTCCTTCATAATTATAAATAGTATCCGGATCAATTGTCTGCGTATTATAACTAAGCGCCATTGCTAAATTAGTTATATTGCAGGTGCCGTAAGGATCATTACTGTTATTTAACTGATAATAATAGGGGACATCAAGTTCTATATGATCGGAAGTAACTGTAATTTTACGTTCTATTTCCCCTAATGAATAACCATTTTCATCAAAAGCTTTTACTACTAAATTTCTATCATCGCCGGCACTATTCAAGATACAGTCCAGGCTGTACTGACCGTTGTTAACCATTATATCAGTACTGTCCGTTTCCTGGTTGGTAAGCGGATAGCCGTCGACTGAGACTATTACTTTATAAGCCTCTGCTGGAGCTTCCCCGCTAATTGTTATTTCCTTGTCGACCTCTACTTCCCCCGGATAGTCTACAGTTAAACTGTCTGGAGCCGGAGAAGTACCTACATCAGTAACTACATCTATCTGCTCACTTATTTCTCCTACAGCAGCACCATTTATATCAAAAGCTTTAACAACTAATTCTCTATTATCCTTGGCAGTATCAAAAGCATAATTAAGTTCATAAGTATTATCATCAGCTACTTTAATATCCTTATGATCATTAGCATCAGTTAGCGGCCAGCCGTCTACAGAGATTATTACTTTATCAGCATCCGGCGGAGCCTGCCCGCTGATCGTTACTGTATTGTCCACTACAATCTCCGAGGGATAATCCACCGTCAGAGCCTGATCTGGATGAACAGTAATCTCCCGCTCAATCTGCTTGACGGAATTTCCATTTTCATCAAAGGCATGAACTACCATATTTCTACTGTCATTTGCACTATCAAAGGTATAATTCATGCTATATTCCCCGTCTACTACATAAACATCATCCTGATCGCTACCTTTGGGGGCAGTTAGCTTATACCCATCGACGGAAATTATTACTTTATGGATCGGATTCATCGCCTGACCTTTGATTTCTATTGATTCTCCCTCTTTTATTACTTTCGGCAGTTCCAGCGATAACTGTTCGGGAGATAAAACATTAAGCTTAGTTTCTACTTTTTCTATTAAATCCCCATCGATATTAAAAGCTTTAATAACCAGATTTCGATTCAAACCTGCATTCAAGAAAGTATAGTCAAAGTCATAAGTTCCATCCTGATTAGGACTTATTTCACATAATTTATAACCATCTACTAACGCAATTACTGTTTCTGTGTTATCAGGAGTTTGACCTCGAAATTCAGATTTTGAGTTAGCTACTATTTCTTCTGGGAAAGTAACCGTCAAATCTGAATCCGGATTTGTATAGCCTACCTCACTTAAGTCAGCAGTACCGGTTAATTTATTATCCAGTTCATTTTCTTCTGCAATTTTAGCTGTTGAATCAGCTACAACAGAATAGTTATAAATATCCCCCTGAGTAATATCAGTACTAAATAAGACTACTTTTTCTTCTCCAATATCCATGCTGCTTACAGTAGTCCGGAAAGTTTTATCATTCATATATAAAGTAGCATCTGTTTTCTTATCAATTGGAACATTGCCTGTATTCTTAATCTGAGCTGCTACATTATAAGTACCGCTGGAATCTACTTTACCTAATACTTCTAGTGCCATAACAGATAAATTCCGAGCCTTATCACCGCCGGGAGAAGTATCTACTGGAGTTTCCACTTTTTGATAACCATCATTAGTTACCTTTACTCTTCCTTTCAGCTTATTATCAGTTTCATTCTTTTCGGTAATCTGGTTGCTAGAATCAATCAAAACAGAATAATTGTATTCTCCAGTAGCATCTATTCCTGAGTCAAAGGTAACCTGTTTCGTCTTTCCAGCCGCTAAGCCATCTACTGTCTTCTGAATTGTATTTCCATTATTATAGAGAGTAAGTGTAAAGGAGCCGTCTACTGCTTCCTCGCCACGATTAATTACATGGGCTATCAAATTAACTTCTGGAAAGTTGGCAAAAGAAGTAGCATATAGACCGTTGGAAATTAAATTGATATCTGGTTTCTGTTCATAACTACCATCATCAATCTCAGAATAATGAATCGGTTCCGGCGTCTCATATCTTGACCCCGCCGGCGGTACACCAAAATCAGGCAGCCAACTAGCCGGCAGTTCCGTAATCGAATAACCCAAATAATTGGCATTTTCAATTACTTTCTCCTGATATCCTTTATATTTCGTGTAACCACTACCCACATAATTAATCTCTTTAGGTAGTTCGTTGGGATTGTTTTCTCCTACATAACCGTTATAAGCCCAAAGGGCAAAATACCAATTTTCCAAAACCATCGGATCTCCATCTCCAATTATCGGAATAAAACTTCCGGTCTGCCCCCCAATAGTGTCAATCTTATTTTTGTAGTTCCACTTTTTAAGTAAAACCTGGGCTCCCGCATCTACATTATACCTCCAGTCATATTTTAGATCATAGGTATCAAACGATTGAGTTATATGACCGGGGGTCACCTGCATAATTCCAATTCCGCCGTCAGGAGAAATTAGCGGACCACCGGAGTCATCATACTGCTGTAGGTCAGACTCTGTATAACCAACTGCATACAGTACCTCCGGGGGAATATCATATTTTTCTCCGACCGCCTTCATCTCTTCATAAATTTGGCTCCGCGACGGATTAGTCGCAGCGTAAAGGCTAACTGCCAGACCGCTCACTAAAACTGTAACCAACACTAACAACAAGATAAGTTTAATTTTCTTCACATTACCCCTCCTTAAAAAATAAAATTGGCCCACTTATATTAAAGACCAATATAAATGAGCCGACAGTTCCTTATAAATGCTACCCAGACTGTAGATTTTTAAATTGTAAACTACTGCTTCTTCAAATTTAAATTATAGTTATTATATCCTCCTATGGTATATTTTACCATAGGAGGATATACATTTCAAGTTTATATTTAAATAAATTATATTATTTTTTATTTAATTCTATTGATTATAATTATATGCATTATATTATATGATTTAAATTATTTACAGGATTTTACTGGCTAACCTCATAAACCTCTTCAAAGGATTGCACCACTACAAACCCTTCTCCGCTAAATTTAAGCTGTAGTCTCTCACCCCTGCTTCTAAACAGCGACTTCATAGAAATATTTGTTTCAGACTCAGTAGTTAAATTTTCACTCCAGGCCACAGTAGCATTAGGGTCGGTAAACACCGGCTGTCCAGACTCTACTTTCATTACCAGCGGCTGTTTACTCATCATTCACCTTTCTTTGTTAATTTTCATTTTTCACTTTTGCCAACGTAAGACTTCAACCTGCCAGTTCCCCGGTTTAATTGATTTTCTTTTAACTAACACATTATTAATTTCTTCAACCTCTTCATCCCCAGATAATACTTTAGTCTGAATTAAAAAATAATGGGAAGCAACCCGGAAGTAGCGCTTAATTCTACTTATTTCTTCTTGAATAATCCGTTCTTTATGACTTAAGTTGGTATCCTCAGCAACAAAGTGAGAGGAGACATCAAAGGCCTCTTTAATTCGAGACCAGTTATCTTGATAAATAATCTCCTTTAACTGCTTAATTTCTTTTATCGGCTGCTGCTGGCGGTAATCTATAATTATATCCGCATAAATCTTACTTAATTCCCGACTAACTTCCAGTCCCTGACTGAAAACTATTTCCAACACTCTGCGAGGGGCAAAATTAATATTTAAAGTTCCCTGAGCGGTGATATAAGAACGGAGTTTTTGTAATTTCTGTGGACTTAAACCTTTCAAATACAGCTCTTTTAAACTATTGACTTCTGCAATTAATTCGCCGTCTTGTCTTCGGCTGCGTAAATAATCAATAATCAATTTTACCTCATACTCATCAAAATCAAGAAACTGCATTAATTTTTTTAAGCCCTCTAATCGACCAGTATTTAAATTAAACTTCCCATACGTATCTACCACTTGCTTAGCCTGAGAATAATTGTTTTCAAAATGATCCTCTGCTATTACTAAATGAGAAAGTAATTTTTTATTCAACTCTTTCTCTAAACTTTCCGTCCACCATTTAAGATTACTTAACAGCTGCCGGTTGCTGTAATTTATATTTAATCTGCTAACCCCTGTAATCTTAACCTCATATTTTAACTCGTCCAGTTGGCCTGGTTCTACAGTAGTCCAATTATCAGTCTGACCGTCATATTCAGTTTGATCCTGCTGCAAACTATTAATCCCTCTGACCAATCCCGAAACTGTCGCCTGATCTATTTTCTTCTCTTTTAAATTATCTTCTACCAATAAATTATTTAGTTGGGCTTCATCAACTAAATTAACAAAAATAATCCCTAAAATAACCAACACCCATAAAACTATTATCAGGGTATACCCTTCATCTTTAACCGAGATAAACTGTTTAAAAAAGCTCATGTTTCCGCTCCTTACTAAACATTAATCATTTTCTTCACCTGTTATTTCATCTGCTTTTTCCAGCATCCGCTTCATCTTAGCCTGGTCTGCCTCATTATTCTTTATAATTCGGGGAGTGATATACATTACTAGCTCTGTTTTATCCACAGTAGATTCTTTATTTCTAAACAACTTGCCCAGCAGAGGAATATCACCAAGAAGCGGCACTTTAGAGATAGTTTTAGATTTATTATCCCGCATTAACCCCCCCAATACAATTGTCTGTCCGTCCTTTACCCTGACTGTCGTACTTGCCTGACGGCGAATTATATCCGGGGGGCCTTCCGTTTCTCCTGCTCCTGCTTTAGTACTCGGACTGCTTACTTCCGGTTTCAATTCCAAAGTAATTGTTCCCGCACTGCTGACCCAAGGGGTAACCTGTAAATTAACTCCAACGTCCAGGCTTTCATATTTAGATTGCTGCTGTCCGTCTTCATCTTCTTTTGTAACTTCATAATAGGTAACATCAGAAACTTCTATATTAGCTTTCCTACCATTTAAAGTAGTTAAGTTAGGATTAGCCTTGACTGAAGCCTCTCCCTGTTCAATCATTGACTGAAGTTTAACATAAAATTCTTGCGGTAGTTTAGTAATTGAATTATAGGTGATTTTGCCTAAACTGCTGTCAAAGATTGTTCCCTGGCTAATATTATTCTCTTGACTTTCTATATTTAAAAGGGGCTTATTACTCTTTTTATAAGAAATATCAATAATTAACGCCTCTACTACCACCTGGGGAACCTTTTGGTCAATCTCATCAACATAAGCCTTCACTTTATCTATATCAGCTTGAGTTCCTGTCACCATAATAGCGTTCTGCTCGCTAATTACTTTAATAATCGAATCTGGGATACTGCTGGGGAGCATTTTAGGCACCTTTTCTGCCTGAAGATACTCCAGCGAAATCAACTCATTGCTAGTTAATAAAGAAGCGGCAGGACTATTAGAATTTTTTTCGCCCACTAGATAAACATCTTTCTTTTTCTTATAAGTATATCTGCTGCCAGACAGAATAAGCTTTAGAGATTTTTCTACCTCAATATCATCTAATTTTAGATTAACCCTTGTCTTCATTCTGCCAAATAATATTATATTAAGATTACTCAATTTAGAAATAGAGCGCAGCACTTCACCTAAGTTAACATTTTCAGCTACCATAGTTACCTTGCCTTCTATTACCGAGATACTTAAATTATTATTCGGCGCCTGACTAACAACATATGTCCTGCTCATCGTTTTTTTAAACTGATAATTATGCGTTTTAGTCAGTATCTGAAGAGCTTCTTCTATCTTGACTTCCTTTAAATTAAGCGTTACTTTACCCCGTAAGTCTTCCTCAGGTACCAAATTAATATTGCTCTGTTCAGTAAGCATTACCAATACCTCTTTAATATCAATCTCTCTTACCTTTAAACTTACCAGGTCTTCTTCAGCTTCAATCGGCAAACTAGCCACTAAAGCTAATAACACCAATAATAAAATCACCGACAGCTTTCGCTTATTCATCCGCATCACCTTCTTTGCTAATAATTGTGCACTTAATATTAATTCTCAAATTATCTCTCCTCTGAATTCTACTATTAACACTTAATTTTTCTACTAAAAAATATTTATTTTGCCTGGTTATATCCCCTAAGAAACTAATTAAATCCTTATATTTTCCATCAAGAGTAAAATTATAAGCTATTAAGTTAACTTTCTGGTTCTTTTTCTTTCTCACCTGGATGTTTTTATTCTGCACTTCTAAATTGCTCTTTCTGATTTCCTGCTCTAGAATATTTAACCCTTTTATTTGTACCTGATCTAAGCTACCTGTAAACAACAGCTTTTTTTGAGCTGTTACCTTGCCCTTTGCCTGCGCCAGGTTAGTTTTATACTGCTCCACTTTTTTTAATAACCGTTTTTTCTCAGCCAGCTTCTGTTGAGCCGCAGTTATTTGATCCTGAAGGCTTTGATAAGAATCAACGGCCGGCAAAAGTCCCCACTTTAAGAGAGAACCACTAATGACAATGACCACCGCCACAATCAATAACCTTATTTCTCTCTTACTCAGCTGCATTGGCTAACTCACCTACAATCCTAAATCTTTCCCGATTATTCTGAGTTACAATACTGCCGTTAAAGCTTAAGTTTTTAAAATATGATGATTCTTCCAACTTAGTTATTACTTCATTGGCCGAAGGAGCTGTTCCCGCTAGTAAAGTAAGCTCCCCCCCATTAAAATTTAGCTGTTCGATAACTACTTTAGCTCCTAACACTTCCCCTAATTCCTTAGTCCAGGGTAAGTAACCCTGCCGAGGCTTAATTATTTTCTCTAATGCTTGTGTCTCCTGCTGAAGCTGTCGTGTTTCTTTCCGCAGCTGATTTACTTTCTTAACTACCGGCTCTACAGCAGCTAGCTTCTGCTGTAAGGTATTTAATTTCTGCTGTTCTAGTTTCCAGTGAAGACCGAAATTTAATAACATAGTCACCAGCAATAAAACACCTACTATTCCAATCTGCCACCATTGCTGTTGTCTGAACTGGCTGGAAATATCTATAAACTCTCTTCCTCCAAGTAGTTTGCGGGTTTCAGCAGCCGACGCCCAAAATTCTTCAGCGTCCAGTTGATTAAACTGAACCCAATCTCTCTTTTTAACCCAAGTTTTAATTTCTAACTCTTCTTTGGGCGGAGAAACTTCCAGATTATGCTCCTCACCTAAATAAGAGACCACAGCTGCCAGATCCTGCTTCCAGCTAGCCCGCAGATAAATATCATCAGTAGTTAAAAAAGTATACTGATAATAATCCCCTACTTCATCAATATATAAATTTGGCTGCTCACTAGCAGAAGAAGAATAATATAGATAATAAATCAAACCGGCGGGGATTATTCCAGTTACTGTTAATTGGTGTTCTTTACATAACCCGCATAATCTATCTAAATAATTCTTTTCTACAGCAAACAAAATAACTTTCAACCGTTCCTCACCAGTAATAGCAGGATAATAACTGTAATAAACCTCTTCCCGGCTACACGGTAAATCATCTAAAAACTTTAGGCCAATAATTTCTTCTAATCTAGTTTTTGCTTCCGCCGGCAGATCTATTACCCGGGTAAAAATCCGCGTCGATGGTAGGACTAACGAAACCTGTCGCGGAAAATAAGCTGCTTCCTTACAGCCGGCCGTTAATTCATCGCAAGCTACTCTTTTATTATAGATTATACCTTGCCTTTGTGTCTGCACTATCTCCAAGGCTGATTCCTGGACTACTAAATACGTAGCTCGCCCCATAAATAACCGCGAAATACTACTTTTTATTTTTCCTACCTCATCAATTAGCTGTTTCATATTAGCTGCCCCCATATTTACGCCCGATAAAATTTTCAATTACTAACGGCGGTAACATTACTTTGTCAGCCGTTACTTCTACTTTTATTACGGTTGGTAATTTCTCCTCTCTGCTGTAGTTCCAGTTCGATTTCCAATAACCGACCTGCTCATGATTAAAACTAAATTTAACCCTCGTTATCTTTAAATCCGGAAAAAACTCAAGCTGATTTACTACCTGACCGTCCACTACCACTTTTTTCACTAATTTATTTGCCTGCCGATCAAAAGAATAGACAACTTGCTGTAGCTTATCCTCTTTTAACTGGCGCCACTTTAAATGCTGAGCTTCCCCGATAAATAAACCATCTTCTCCCAGAGGAGAAACAAAAATAGTCTGCAGATCGCTAGTTAATTTTGACTCTAAAACCCGCCACTGCTGCTGCCAACTACTGTGGGTCTGGCTGGCCTCCCAGATGGATAAACTTTGATGGAACAAGCTAAAGACCACCCCGATAATAACTCCCGTAATAGTAATAGCTACTAAAACTTCCAATAAGGTAAAGCCTGCTTCCTTCATCAACACCGCCCCTAGCGTAGAATAACTCGACTATTTATATACTTCCGCCGACCGTTCTTTCCCGGCCAGGTGATTTTTAACTTCAACTTAACTAAGTTCTGGTTTATATATTCTTCAGTTACCGTCCACCTACACCGCCGACCGCGGTAGAGAAAAGTCCCATGGTAATTTAACTCTACCCCGGCCGCCAGTTCATTTAACTTACTTGCTGCCCAACTGGCCAGATAAGTATAATCCCGGCTTAATTCGACACTATTGGTCACCTCTACAAAGCCCTGCACCAAAATAGAAAAACCAATCCCTAAAATCACCATAGCTACTATAACTTCCAGTAAAGTAAACCCGGCTTCTTCTTTCATTCTGCTTCCTCCAGTCGAATCTCGCCCGTTACTTGCTCAATTTTCACTACCAGTTTGATTTCGCTAGTTGTAGTCACCAACAACTTCCCCCCAGAGCTTGTCCCATCAGGAAAAAAAGTGATTTTTGTTTCTCCGTCAGCCAGCTTTAAATCCTTAATTCCGGAGCCGAATTCTAATTTCTCTCCTGAAGAAGAGGTATAAACTAAATTATCCCCCTTAATTTTAACCTGCTGCGGCTTATCTTTAATTACTGCCTGGGTCTTTATTTTTTCTAGATTACTAGTTAACTGCCGCCCAGTAGTATCTCCGGTAATGGAAACTAAAAGCTGATTGAAGGAAGGCACCGTAAAGCTTACTATAATCCCAATTAAGACGACAGAAATTAGGATCTCGATTAACGTAAAACCCTGCTTACCAGTTAGTAATATCAGCACCGGATCCGCTGCCTCCCTGTTTGCCATCAGCCCCAAGACTCCACAAATCATACTTATTAGGGTTATGTTCGCCTGGACAGCGGTAATGATACTCATTTCCCCAGGGATCAGTTGGAATTTCCTTCTTTTCTAAATAAGATCCAATCCAGTTAGAAGGGATGGGGGGGATTGACGGCTTTTCTATTAAAGCCTTTAGTCCCTGTTCGGTAGTTGGATACCGCCCAGTATCCAATTTGTAATTGTCCAGAGCTAACCCAAAAGAATCCAGTTGATTTTTAGCTGTCGTCCGCCGACTCTGGGAAACGCGGCCCATCAGCTCCGGACCCACCAAGGAGGCCAAAAACCCCATAATCACCACTACAATTATAATTTCAATTAAGGTAAATCCTGCTTCTTCGGTCAATAATCTACTCATTTTTCTCCCTCCTATCAAAAAGAAATCGTATTGATTTTCAAGATCGGCAGCAGCATAGCGATAACAATAATTCCAATTACCAGTCCCATTATCAAAATTAGCACCGGCTCAAAAATCTTCATCAGTCGCTCTAATTTATTTCTATACTTTCCTTCAAAATTATCTGCAATCTGTAAGAACATCGAATCTAAATCCCCCGTTCGTTCGCCAATCCCTATCATATGAACTGCTGCTTCGGTAAATATAGACTGTTGGCCTAAAGCTTCAGCTAAACTACCGCCCTTTTCCACCTGATTTCCTGCGGCTGCAAGGGTCTCCTGAACTACTACATTTTGAGTTAAATTCCTGCTAAACTCCAAAGCTTCCAGCAGCGGCACGCCGCTATCCAGCATAGTACTTAAATTGCGAGTAACCTTAGCTACAATAACTAATTTAAGTAATTCACCCAACAAAGGCAGCCTAAGTAATAAACTATCTATCTGCTGGCGGCCTTTATCCGTCCGGTAATAAAACCAACCGGCAGCTACAATTAAAAATAATAATAATAGTATATAAATCCCATAAGCTGCCAGCAAATCACTGGTGGTAAGCAACACTTTAGTTACCAGAGGTAAACTGCCGCCGTAATTTTCATAAATAGTAACAAATTTAGGCAGTACATAAGTTAACATTACTACTACCGCCAAAACAGTTACTACCACCAGAATAATCGGATAAATTAAACTAGTGATAATAAAAGAAGTTAACTCTTTTCTATTCTCCAGATTTTTCGCCAGCCGGCGGCAGGTTAAAGCTAAAAAACCGCCTTCTTCGCCGGCTCTAACCATACTTACATAGCTGGAAGAAAAATAATCGGGATGTTCAGCCAGAGCTTCAGTAAAACTCTGGCCGCTTTTAATATCACTGTAAATAGCAGCTATTATTTGTCTGAATTCTCCTGGCTCCAAAAGTTTTTCAATTATCTGAAGTGCTTCCCCTAATTGAATTCCAGCGGCCAACAAATTAGCCAGCTGATTAGTAAACGAAATAAGAGCACCAGTTTTCCGCTTAAATAAATTAAAAGAATCCCTGGACTTCTTTTCCCCCTGCTGTTTTAATTTGTAAACATAAAACTCCTCTTGTCTTAACTGTTCCCGCGCTTCCTCCCGGCTAGCGGCTTCAATTGTACCTTCCAATTCTTGACCTTCATCAGCAAGGGCTTTATAATCATATTGGCCCATGTTAACTCCTCCTTAACCTACTCCCGAGTTACTCTTATCAGTTCTTCAATCGTTGTAATTCCCTGCTTTATCTTCTGCCAGCCGTCAGCAAATAAACTCTTCATTCCTTTCTCCCGCGCTAACTTCTGAATTTCATCCGCCGACCGACCTTGATTAATGGCCCGTTCTAGTTCATCATCTACAGTTAATAGTTCATAAATCCCTGTCCGCCCTTTAAAGCCGATATCATTGCAGGCTTCGCAGCCTACTGAGCGGTAAAGTTCAACCTCAGCCGGTATTTCCCGGTCGATTTTGGCTAATTCTTTCGGCTTTGGCTGATAACTTATCTTACATTCCGAACAGAGCCGCCGGACTAACCTTTGAGCCAAAGCCCCATTTAAAGTCGAAGCCAGTAGATAATCCTCAACTCCCATATCCAGCAGGCGATTAACCGTACTAACCGCATCATTAGTATGCAAAGTAGCCAGCACTAAGTGGCCGGTCAAAGCCGCCTGGATAGCAATCTCTGCTGTTTCTAAATCTCTAATTTCCCCAACCATAATAATATCCGGATCCTGACGCAAGATAGACCGCAGCCCCTCCGCAAAGCTGAAGTCTATCTCCGGCTTTACCTGAATCTGATTAATTCCTTCTAGTTGATACTCAACTGGGTCTTCTATCGTAATAATCTTTTTTTCGGAAGATTTTAAATAATTTAAGGTAGCATATAAAGTAGTTGTTTTACCGCTGCCGGTAGGCCCCGTAACCAGAACAATTCCGTTAGGCTGATCTACCCACTGTAAGTAGTTATCTAACATCTGTTCTCCAAACCCTAAATTAGAAATATCCAATAATACTTCCGCCCGATCCAGCAGCCTTAAAACAGCCGACTCACCTTCCAACGTCGGCGTGATTGAAACCCGGATATCTAGTTCCCGCCCCTGAACCTTGATTCTGATTCTTCCTTCTTGAGCCAATCTCCGCTCAGCAATATCCAAATCCGCCATAATCTTAATCCGGGTAATAATCGCTGGTAAAACAGCCTTCGGCGGTGCTTCCGTATCGTATAACACACCATCAACTCTATACCTCACCCTTACTTCTTCATCCGCCGGTTCAATATGAATATCACTAGCACCCCGCTTAACCCCCCGGGTAATAATCAGATTGACTAATCTAATTATCGGAGCTTCCTGGGCTAAATCTTCTAAATCTTCCACATCATTGTCTACATCTAACCCTGTTAATTCATCCATCGCCATAGAATCCAAATCAGAAATTGTCCCCTCTACACTATCGGCTGGAGCAGCCAGATATTCAGTTATCAACTCCGACACTAATTCTTCTTCTTTTATTTCAAATTCTACTTCCCGCTGACAGTAAACCCGCAGCTCATCGCAAACCGGAAGCGGCGATCGTTGGTCAGTAACAAATACTATTTTTTCTTCCGTCTGCTCAACGGGGAGCAGCCGCTGACTGCGGAGAAAATTAAGAGTAAACAGATCTATTAATTCGTGATCAATTTGATAAAGATCCATTATTCATCATCTCCATCCGGTAAGGTTAAATCTAGTTTTTGCTCTTCCTGCTCTAAAATTACTGACGTTTTCCTAATAGCTACTACCTGATAATCGTTGACCTTAGTACCCTCCTTGACTAAATAAATATCATTAGTGGTTTTATCCTTAAGAATCGCCATATTCTTCTCTCCTGACCCATAAACCGAAATAGCTGCTACTGCCAACGAAATATTTTCCATCTCAAATTCTGAATTAGAATCTGGGTCAGGTTCAGAGGCCGGGTGAGATTCAGGTTTAGGATCTGGTTCAGGTTCAGGATCCGATTTTGATTCTGATTTTGCAGTAAGTGTTTCCGCCAAGTTTTCAGATTGACTATCTGAGTCACCGCTAGACTCCGGCTGTAAAGGAGTAAAAAAATTATTTTCCTCTTCAGTCGGCAGTTCCGACAGTTCAACCCCTGTCTGATACTTAACCTCAACAGGATGAATTTCTTCTGAATTAGCTTTAATCTTGCTGGCCTTTAGATTTAAATCCTCCGACTCGAAACTAGTAACAACGCGGTAACTAGTTCTCCCGAGGCCAGCCAAACTTAAGCCCAAACAAACCAACAAAATTACTTTTATAATCCAGAGCTGCTTATAACTCAAATTCACCCTCCCTTAACTACTATTTATTAACATTATATCTTATATTAGGCTAAATGGCAATCTTTTCTTACTGCTTTCCCTACTTAGCCAAACTTGCCGGTAAAAATAACGGTAACCAACCAGACTCCCAGTCTAACTCCTAAACCTACTGCTAATATAAACAGACCATATTTACTAAGGGTAACAAACTTAATGAAGTAAATAATTAAATGGGTTAACCCGCTTAAAATAAAAAACCAGCTCGCTAAATGAAAAAACTGCAGCGGCTGATTGAAGTTAAACGGATTAGCCGTCCAGGAGGGATACTCCCACCCATCAGAACTAAAGGGATTAATAACTTGAATAGTGTTAATAAACAAGATTGCTACCACACTAAAAATAAATATAAACCCCACTTGACTAAAACTAATCCCCGCTTCTATCTGCTGCAATCCTTCGCTGGTAAGTGTCATATATCCGGCAGAAATAACTCCAATTAAGATCAAAATCCACCTGAGATAAAAAAACATTGTATTATCCTCCTTTTATAGAATATTATACCACAAAATCACTAACTTTTAAAAGTGATCTTACAAAAACAGCAACAAAAAGACTGTAAATATTAAGTCATGATTGCTTTGCCCTTTAACTGTGAACTATAAGCTGTAAGCCACAATCAAATTGAAAGTATAAGTTTCTAACCGATAAAAAAAGACAGCAGGCTAAAAGCCTACTGTCTGGGATAAAGTTCCACTGTAAACTATCTTTAAGTGCTTTTC
>CAYFUT010000001.1:57449-101507 GCA_964346395.1 uncultured Halobacteroidaceae bacterium | reverse complement strand
ATCTACCTCCTAACCATTCTTATTATATCCTAAATACAAAAAATAACAATTTAAATCTAACTACCAGTTAAGAACTGATTAATTTATTTTTGACTTTTTTAAACTTTAAAAGATCATATATAAATTTCGATATTGAGACCCATTACCCTTTTTAATATCAAAGTTAATTGGCGATAAAAGACTAAAATTTATTTGTAGATTAAAATAGAGGACTCCGCAACGGAGTCCTCTGCCTCTAAGTCTAGTTAAGTTTTATTCTTTGTTGAACCATTCATTTACTAGTGAAGGGTTATTTTCAATCCACTTTTTCGCTCCCTGAGCAGCATTTTCACTATTGTTGATAACTTCCATTAATTTCCCTAAATTTTGACTATTCATTTTCCAATTCTTTAACCACTTTAACACTTGTGGATACTTTTGTTTAAAGGTATTATGAGTCACAAAATAGATATATTCAAAGTCGCCAAACATATTTTTCGGATCTTCAAGATATTTTAGATCAAATTTGGCAAAAGCCCAGTGGGGATCCCAGAGGGTAACTACAATCGGTTCTTTCTTTTGATAGGCTTTACTCAAGGCACTAGTCATAGCAGGTCCCGAACCCCGGACTAACCTATAATCTAATTCATATTCTTTGATTAGTTCTTCTGTTGTCTGCATTATATTAGCCCCTGGATCTATTCCTACAATTGACGGCTGACCATTATAATTGAATTTCTGCGGCTTATTTTTTAACTGGGGAATGGTATCAATTTCAACGTATTCGGGAACCACTAGTCCTAGATTAGCATCTTTATACCACGGCCCGTATTTATCTAATTTGTCTTTGTACTTACCCCAATAGTTAGCACTCGTCTGCGGCAGCCACACCTCTGGTAAAATGTCTAAATCTCCTTTAGAAACGCCGGTCCAAATTGGAACTTTCCCTCCTCTGACTAATTTCACTTTGTAGCCCCGTTCTTCTAATAGAATTTTCCACATATTACAGACAGCAATATTCTCCGCCCAGTTATTCATCCCGATTTTAATTGTTTCCTTCTCACTGGGAGACTGCTGATCAGAACTAGTCTGCTTGCTTCCTGCACACCCAACAGCTACTAGGGTACAAATTAGCAGCAAACTACTCACTACTAATATTTTCTTATTAGTAATTTCCACTAATTTATACCTCCTTAGTTTTTATTTTCAACCCAATTCTTACCAGCATATATTATTACATATCTAGTCGAATAAATCAAACTATATAGAAAAAAATTAGAACTAAATTTAATAAATATTTGCTCATTATTTATTAGAGCTATATTTACAATTTAACAACAAATTTAGTTCTTAGATTTTACTTTTCCTTCTTTTTTAAGGAGATAATTATAATTTTCCTCTTCTCCATCTAATTCAAATACCCAATCAGGCTCAACAGCCCCTTCTTGATAGACTTTCACTATATTTTTGCCTGCTAAGCCAAGACGAACAGTTTCTACTAGCCCCCAGATGGTTGGTTCTATTACTTGCTCTTTACTGCTCCAGGAGGCATCTGCTTTCCTAATTTCATCTGCATTCAACTTGAAGTCCGTAATTACATAACTTTTATCATTAACTTGCTTACTGACTTCTACCCGGAGATAATCAGCCCTAGCAAACAACCGCTGCGGTAAATCAAAATAATAAATCTGTTGCTTTAACTCTTCAATTATTTTATCAATAATTACCGGATCTTCTGTAATCCCCGAATGATTTGTCTTCCGAATTAACCCTTCTTTTTTACCTCCTAAAGCACTATATTTAGCCACTAATCCATCATTGGTTAAACCCTGATAACTCTGATTGATTAATTTAAACCCCCATCTAATAGTCTGATCGCCGCTTATATCGCCAGCAGCTAGCTTATACTGGTCAGTAAGGGGATATTTGTTATTAAGATTAGTCAATAAAGGATTCGAAAACAAATTGGAATAAGATGCATCCCCTATCATCTCTTTAGGGGTAAATTCGGTAGTCTGATAAAACTGCTGAGTTGCAAAAGTATCGCGTAAACCCTCCATATCCAGCCCGGCTGGATTATTAACTGCTAAGGCAAAAGTTTTAAGCAGCAGTTTAGATTGAAGATAATTATAGACCAGCGCCGGCGGTACTCCTTCGTGAGGAGTAGACAAAGTAATTACCCGCTGTATCCGCTCTTGCCCTCCATACTCTTCCCGATAAATCCGGGCCAACAGCCCGCCCATACTGTGCCCGATAATAATCAAATCATCTCTATACTGCAGATTCCCCGTTTCCTTAATTGCCTCCCGCAGCATCTTTGCACTCTGCTCCAAATCTACTGTTTTTGTCGGCCAGGTACAGCCGTAAATTTGAACATCATTTTTAGTCACCCGCAGGTCCTGCACAATAGCTTTCACCAGCTCTTCAAAAGTTAATCTCTCGGCTTGCTCATAATCGCGATAAGTAACAGCTGAGGTTTGAAACCCGTGAATTAAAATAACCGGCACTCCCTTCGTACTCCATTCAGGAGGGACCGGGGAATCTTCTGCTAAATGATAGTATTGATCCCAACTAGACAAGCGAACCGACGGCTGCTTTAAAGTCAGCAAATCAACTTCAAATTGAGCCTGAAATCCATCATAACTTTCTACCTTATATTTAACCGGTAGGTCAGAAGCCAGTCCGGCTGAACTAAAAATTAAAATTCCCAATATAATAATCAGTATTCTCCGATAGCTCATCTTTATCGCCTCTCTTACTTCTTAGATTATTCACTACTTACTTTTTACTTTTTAATTTTACAAGGTAACCCTCTGTTTGATGAAGGCTAGACTGTCCATTAACTCCGCCAACTGCCAACAGATTATTTTTTCGTTTAAGCAGCGCCTGCAAGCTTCCATCACTAACTCTTGTAAATACCCAACTTTTTAACTTTTCTCCCCGCCCATTTACCTTAATTAAATAGGGATAATCATTAGCCCCGCCGCCGTACTTTCTTCCTTCCGATTTTACTCCGGCCACTACAAATTTATTTTCTTCTACTTTCACTACTGATGTATAATTAACTGTAAAGCCAGGTTGACTGCGAACCCACTGCTGCTTGCCGTCAGCGGTTACCTTCATCAAATACCCGTCTTGACCAGCAATTAAGAAATGATTATTTCCAGCAGTTGTGATTGCTGCTAATCCATTAGTCCAGCCGGCTCCCCGAGCTATAGAGTTGGCCCAGATCTCCTTTCCAGTTGAGGCTAAACAGACAATTAAACCTTTAGACTCTACTTTCCATTGTCCCGGCTGCTTTTCTTCCCCAACTAAAATCAGCTTGCCCTCGTTTGTAACTGCTAATTCAGCAAAATGCTTCCTCCCTGTTCCCGCTGCTGAGTACTCCCATTTTAATTCTCCCTTACTGGTAAATCTACCAACCCAACCTTGCTCTTGTTTAGCTCCAACTACTACTATATCCTTGTCTACTATAGCCAGAGAATTAATCCGCCCCGGAGTAGTTACCTGCCAGTTTTTAGTACCATCCAGATTTAAAGAAATCAACTGCTGGTGTCCAGCTAAAATTAAATTACCATCATCAGTTACTGCTGCTTCCTTAACTGGAATTTCCAACGAACTCCGCTCAACTTCTTGCAGTTCAGCAGTAACTTTGCATAAAATTCCTGCTTTCCGCTCTCGCCCGGCCAAGAGATAGCCTTCTTTTAACTTAACCAGAGTATTAAATTGCAAAGTTTGGTCTCCATAGTTATAACTGCTATTATAAAATTTTTGTTCCAAACTCCAATTAGTTAGCCACATCTCAATTTTCTTTTTAAATCCTCCGTTTTCTGCAGCAGAAACAATCGAATTTTGACTATTTAAAAAACAATTTCCTAAATTTAAAAAAATGGTAAAAACAATTAATAAACACAAAATTCGCTTCATTTTATCCCACCTTTTTCACTAGCACTTATTAGATTAATTATATCATAAATTACTTTCAACTTCTAAAAATATCCGGTTATCAAATATATAATTTATTTTAAAATTATAAAGGGTTTTTTGAAGTATTGGCGAATTATATATATTATTAGATTTTATTTTTAAATATTTAAAAATAAAAAAAGGAAAGAAGGAGAATAAAATGAAAAAAATTATAGTTGTCCTATTAATACTAGCTTTAATAGTAATCGGCGGGTGTTCTGATGATGACAGTGAAAATAATTACCAAGGCAATGGAGAAATATTAGGAGCGGTAGAAAACCTAAAACCTGATATGGGACAGATTCTCCCCGTGCAAATAATGGTAATTGAAGAAAATCCAACTAAAAACAATTTTGATCCGAACGAGATGACAATTATAGCTGAAACAACAGTAGAAAATGATGATAACAGTTATGAAAACTATAGCTACAATTTAAAGGACATTCCAGCCGGGGAATACTATATTGTTGCTTTTAAGGATTTAAACGGTAATGGGCAAATTGACTTTTTAGAAGATGGGCCTCTAGATGCAGGCGGTTATTTTGGAAAATCAGAAGAATCGGAAGCAGCAGAAAAAGTCGTGGTTAGCAAAGACCAGACAGTTACCGGGCTTGACTTTCCTATAAATAGTGTTGGATATCCAAATTTCTTTTCACTCGAAGGTTTAGTGATTAATTTAAACGAAGAAAGAATTGAAGGGGTAGAAATTGAATTATATGGGTCGGCAGGTATAAAAGTCCATGAAAGTATCGTTAGTAATTCCCAAGGCTCCTTTAAAATTGATGGAGAAAATTCTAATTCAGTGGGCATCGTCGACGGTGAATATTATATCAAAGCTTCTCTGGAAGATGCAGATTTCCTAAACACAATAACACCATATTTTATCCAAAAAACCACTGAAAATGAAACAACTCCCCCTACTACTTCTAAAATATACTGGAGTATAGACGATACAGAAAATGATGATTTGCTAATTGGAAATTGGCAGTTCCCAACTATTACAATGATAACCCAGAAAGAAGCTGAGGATTTTGGGTATACTGCTGGAGCTAGTCTTATAGGCGGAGATATTGGAATTGAAAACTCAGAGGTGATAATAACTCCCGAAAACGGAAATATAGGCTATCTTAACTCAGAAAGGTTGCCCAATTATAGTTTGGAAACCAGCCAAGGACACGGATATATAATTAAAGATGTAGCAGCAGGAGATTACAATATTACAGCTGAGCATGAAACTAGTGATTTCTATGAGTTTAAATTGACTGTTGCAGAAGATACATTTTCTTTGCTGCATATTACCGAACTTCAATAATCCAAGCCTGAATTAATATTTATTAATTCAGGCTTGTTCTTTTTAGTGCTCCAAACCCGCGGGCAGTAGATTTACCCAAGCCTATATAATTCGGCAGCCAAATATTAGTAGCCAATTCACCTCTAAAACCGATCATTGACTGATCCTTAAACTTAACTCTTTCTTCTTCTAAGCTGCATTTAACCTTAATTTCTCTTTCTACCCACCAATCAATTCCCTTAGCAAAAGCTAAAATATTACCGATTAAGATCTGTTGGAGAAATTTCTGCCGCTCGTCATAACCCTTATTTTGAATTTGGCTGACATACCGCCGATAATTTTTTTGATTTAACCCCAGCCAGGGAGTCAAAAACTGGTATTTATAGTTCATCGTGTCTGTTGTCTTTACCTGCTTTTTAGTTACTTCTAATCTACTATCAGGCTCGCAATATTCATCATTCCCCAACCGCAAATGATCTATATCTAAAAAATTCTCTACTAACAGCTCTGCTCCCCGGTTTAAACCAATCACTAGCGGCTGCCCAGCAATTATCTTATACTGAATTAGCGGGTAAGCATAGCGGTAATTCCCATCATGTTTATGGTGATGGAATAAAATATGTTCAAAATTGTTAGCAAAAAATCCACGTAATTTGCGACCGTAACTGAGAGGTAATTCATCCTTTAAATTATAATTCAAAATAGCATGTCTTATTTTTGGCATCTTTGATACTCCTTTATCCGCTGTAATAATTAATATTTAAGTTAGAATATAACAGCACTCCCAAAAGAAAAAAAGTCAGGTATATACCTGACTTTAATAAGTAATCAAATTCGGGGTTGAAAATAAACTACATCACACTTGAAAAGAGAGATTAAAGATTGTGATAAAATTAACTATCATCTCCGTTATTGATTTTACAATATAACCAGTTAAAAGTCAAGAATAATTCGCTAAATTATTTTATTCTCGGCTATTAATGATGTCTTTACAACTGAAATTAATTACATACAATAAATTCAGAATATTAATCTTAAAATATTGATTTATATTTAACAAAATTTATACCTGCTCTAATTCAAAATAAAAAACAAACAAGTTGACAAAAAGTAATAAATATAATATTTTATAAATAACTAAAGTAAGGGAGGAATCCGACATGAAAACAGCTATTTTTGGTGATCTCCACGGTAATTTTACTGCCTGGCAGCAGGCCTTTTCTCTGATGAAACAGAAAGATATAGATAAATTTTTTTGTACCGGAGATTTAGTAGGTTATGGCCCTCAACCCGATAAAATAGTTTCTGATATTCAAAATAAAATAGAAGCTGGTTTGAATTTTAAAGTAGTAGTTGGCAATCACGACAAAGGAGCAGTTAATGATAATTCACTCAGCCAATTCAATAGTCACGCCCGCCGATCACTGCTCTGGACCAGGGAGCAATTATCAGTTGACAATCAGCAGTTTCTTCGTAACTGCCCGCAACTGATAGAAGAAAATAATTTTATTCTTACTCACGGGACTCCCAATAATCCTACTTGGGAATATCTTCGCCCTTGGGGGGCAGCTAATATCTTTGCTAACCACCAATTTAAATACTGCTTTGTTGGTCATACTCATTTGCTGCAGTTATTTATTTCTAATAACCAGGGTTTTCAGCCAGAAGAAAAAACAATTGCTCAACCTGGTACTATTGATTTGCAATCTAACCAGCGAATATTAGTTAATGTCGGCTCTATTGGACAGCCCCGGGATCATGACCCCCGCGGCAGTTTTATTATCTGGGATCAAGATAAGCAGAAACTAGAAGTCGTTCGCTTTGAATATGATATAGACCGCGTCCAGGAATTGATTTACAATACTGATCTGCCCTCCTTTGAAGCGGAAAGGTTAGCTAAGGGGCGGTAAAAATTACAACTCTCCACCAGTTGCTGTTTAAACTGATGGAGAGTTGCTAGGAACTCACCACTTACTTTAAGTATTAGCCAACACCACATCATTATTGGTCTAAGGCTATCTTCACTCGCTCTAAATTTTGCTGTGCATTTTTATAATTAGGCTTAATCTTTACTGCCTGTTGATAAGCCTGCTTAGCCTTCCTCAGTTGGCCCGTATTTTCATAAGCTACTCCTAAGTTATTATAAATATAAGGATAATCAGACTCAGTTTCCACTCCTTCTTTCAAAGCAGCAACTGCTTGCTCATAATTACCCTGTTGAATATAGGTATAACCTAGGTTATTATAAGCATAATAATTTTTGGGATTCTGGTTAACAGCTTCCTGAAAACTAGCTCCATTTCTACCCGTTATTAATCATAAAAGCCAGGATGGTTGCCCACCCTGGCTAAAATCTTAATCTACTTCCATAATAATTGGTAAAATCATTGGACTGCGTTTAGTTCGCTTATATAGATAATCATCCAGAGAATCTCTGATTCTTGATTTTAAAACTGACCATTCTGTAATTCCTTTCCGTTCACAATCTTCCAGAGCTTTCTCTACTTGCCGTGTTGCATCTTCAATTAACTCTTCTGAACCCCGCACATATACAAATCCGCGGGTTATAATATCAGGACCGGCTAACACTTCACCATCACTATTGATGGTGACAACCACCATTAAAATACCATTTTCCGATAGCAACCTTCGGTCGCGCAGAACTACACTTCCTACATCCCCAACTCCTGAACCATCTACTAAAATTCGACCTGCTTTAACTGTTCCTTGCACATAACCCTGCTGTTTAGTTAATACTACTCTATCTCCAATATCCGGGAGGAAGATATTTTCTTGCGGCACTCCCATTTCCTTAGCTAAATTAGCATGCAAATGAAGATGTCTATATTCTCCATGCACAGGGAAAAAGTACTGCGGTTGAGTTAAATTTAACATCCACTTTAATTCTTCTCGACTAGCATGACCAGAAACATGAACGCCCGAAACTTCTTCGTAAATAACTTCTGCTCCCCGCTCAAACAGTTGATTGATAGTTTGACCTACTGCTTTTGCGTTGCCCGGAATTGCCGTAGCAGAAACCATCACTGTATCTCCATCTTGGATCTCAATCCGGTGGTCTCCCCGAGACATTCTAGTCAAAGCCGCCATTGGTTCTCCCTGACTACCGGTTGTCAACATCACTACCTCTTCGTCAGGCAAATGGCGAACTTCATTGATATCAATCATTAGTCCATCGGGAATATCAAGGTAACCCAATTCCTTAGCAATGCGGACATTATTTAACATACTGCGGCCGCTTAAAGCTACTTTACGTCCGCGCTTCTGGGCTACATTAAACACCTGCTGAATCCGGTGAAAATTAGATGCAAAACTAGCTACTAATAGTTTTTGATCCGCCTGTTTAAAGGCATTTTCCAGAGTCTGACCTACCTCTTTTTCCGAATTAGTAAATCCTTCTCGCTCCACGTTCGTACTATCAGCGAATAAAGCCAGCACTCCTTCCTGCCCTAACTCAGCAAACTTATGAATATCAGCCGGCTTACCGTTAATCGGAGTTTGATCAAATTTAAAATCACTAGCATACACAATAGCACCTAGCGGAGTATGAACTGCCAATGCACAAGTATCGGCAATACTGTGATTGACCCGGATATAATCAACTTCAAAAGAACCAATCTGAACTTTGCTCCCCGCTGTCACTTCCTTTAATTGAGCATTATCATATAAATTATGCGACTTTAATTTTTCTTGCAGCAATCCCAACGTCATCCTTGTTCCATAAATTGGTACATTTAATTTCTTTAACACAAACGGCAATGCTCCAATGTGATCCTCATGGCCATGAGTCAAAGCAATCCCGCTTATCCGATCGCGATTTCTAAGCAAATAAGAAATATCTGGAATTACTAAATCTACTCCATGTAGGTCTTCCTCAGGAAATTTAATTCCTGAATCTATAACCAGAATTTCATCGTCTACTTCTATTACCATCATATTCTTGCCAATTTCTCCTACTCCACCTAAAGGAATTACTGAAACTGAATCTGCTGTATTCTTCGACATTTCACTAACCTCCACCTCCGTTAATAATAAAAAGTTAAACCGCACTTCTTTAACCCGCTTTATATTTATTGGTCAGTGCTAGCCTTTATAAACATATTTTATTTTTCCCGCAAAGTACTTACCCTATCCTATATTATAAGTGATTTTAGCGGTAAATACAAGGTGGTTTTAAAATCAACTCTAATATTTTAAAAAAAGAAAAGCTACCATTAACTGGTAGCCGACACTAAATCATATTCAGCTAACACTTGTTTTAATTCATCCGTTAATTCCGGTGCTAACTCCACTAAAGGAGGCCGCAAACCGCCTACTTCGTGACCAATTAAATTAAGAGATTTCTTGACCGGAATCGGATTAGTAGTTAAGAACATAGCGGCAAATAATTTATTTAATTCTTTATTCTTCGCTGCTGCCTCTTCTATATTTCCTGCTTTAAAGGCAGTTATCATTTCCTTAATTGCTGTTCCCTTTAAATGAGAAGCCACACTGACTACTCCCGTGCCGCCAACTGCCAAAAGAGGTAAGGTTAGGCTATCATCACCACTATAAATATAAAATTCCTCATCAGTTAAAGCATTTATTTTAGCCGCCTGAGCTGCATCTCCACTAGCTTCTTTAACGCCCACGATATTATCAACTTCTGCTAACCGAGCTATCGTCTCTGGCTCTACATTACGCCCCGTTCGGCTGGGCACATTATAGACAATCACAGGCAGCTGCGTTGTTTCCGCTACTGTTTTAAAATGATTATAAAGGCCTGCCTGCGGCGGTTTATTATAATAAGGAGTTACTAACATTACCCCATCCACACCAATTTCTTCTGCTTTCTGCGTCAGGTAAATACTTTCCTGAGTGCAATAACAACCAGTACCAGCTACTATAGACGCTTCTTCCCCTACTGTTTCCGTTACTGTTTCCAATAGTTTTAATTTCTCTTCCTCTGTCAGAGTCGGCACCTCACCCGTAGTTCCTAATACTACTAAACCATCAGAACCATTATCTACCAAATGTCGGGCCAACTCTGCAGCCTGTTCATAATCAACTGTTCCCTCTGATGTAAAGGGCGTCACCATCGCTGTCAATAATTCGCCAAACATTTTTGCACCCCCATTTAATCTGCTAATTCAAAATAGTCATGTAATACCTGCAGGCTTTCTTCTTTTGCCTGCGCCCTAATCAAACAGGAAATTGCAGTATGCGAATCAGTTGTCTGGTAAATAGAAACCCCAGCTGCCGAAAGAGCCTCTACTACTCGCGCCATAATTCCTGGTCGTCCGCTCATCCCGGCTCCTACCACCGATACTTTAACAAAATCACTGGCTAATTGATAATTATAGCCCGCTTCTTCTAATAAAGCAGCTGCTTCTTCAGCTACTATCTCATCAACCATAAAACTAATCAACTCCGGTCTGACATTGATAAAGTCAACACTAATTCCTGCATCAGCCAGTACCCGAAAGCAGCCTAAAGCAGTAGCATTTTCCTGCTGATTTTTAGGCGCAATCCTAAGTAACACTACATTAGTTCGGCTCGTAATCCCAGTAACAGGCTTATCTCCCTTAATTTCCATTTCCTCCTGTTTAAAAGCATTAGATACTACAGTTCCTTCCGCTTCACTAAAAGTAGACCTAATAATCACCGGTACCCGCTCCCGTTTAGCAATTTCTGCTGCCCGAGGGTGAATTACCTGCGCTCCCTGATAAGCTAACTCACAAACTTCATCATAAGTAACATGCTTTAGGGTTCGGGCATTAGGTACTATTCGCGGGTCAGCGGTCATTACTCCTTCCACATCTGTATAAATTTCCACCATTTCCGCATGCAGTGCAGCTCCCAGAGCACAAGCAGTAGTATCTGAACCACCGCGACCTAGAGTAGTAATTTCCCCATCTTTAGTTAATCCTTGAAAGCCAGCAATTACCGGAATTTTTTCTGCTTCCAGCACTTCCAGAATATCCTGAGTATCAATTTCTTTAATTCGAGCTTCAGTAAACTGTTGGTTAGTGACTATCCCGGCTTGTGCTCCCGTCAAAGGTTCTGCCTTATAGCCGCGTTTGCGCAGTGCTTGCGTAATAACAACCGAAGAAATAACTTCCCCGCAAGACATTAGCAGCGCCTTACTGCGGGATTCTATCTTATCATGCACCTGTTTAACAAACTCCAATAAAGTGTCAGTAGCATACGGATCTCCCTGTTCCCCAATCGCTGAAACCACCAGAACAGGTTTTTTTCCTTGGTTAAGGCAGTTAATAACTTTATCTATCACCTGTTCTCGGCGGTCAGCGGTAGCCACCGAAGTACCTCCAAACTTCTGAATTACTAACTCACGCATTCAGTCACCTCACTTTTCAGCCAGCAACCTCTCAGCAATCTGAATAGTATTCAAAGCAGCTCCTTTCCGCAGATTATTAGCTACTACCCACAGGTTTAGACCATTATCAATCGTTTCATCAGCCCGAATTCGGCCGACCAATACATCATCAGTAGTAGCTGTATCAGTCTGCAGCGGATAACTGAATTCTTCTGGGTTATCTTTTACAGCAACTGCCGGAGCTGAAGCAAGCAGTTCACGTGCTCTATCTGCCGTCAGCTTTTCTTCAGTTTCAATATTAATTGATTCAGCATGCCCAGTAAAGACCGGCACTCGAGCAGCAGTAGCGGTCACCTTGATTGATTCTTCCATTATTTTATGCGTCTCGTTAACCATCTTCATCTCTTCTTTAGTATAATCATTAGCAAAGAAAATATCGATATGCGGCAGAACATTAAAAGCAATTTGATGTGGATAAACATCAGTGGTAGCTTCTTGCCCCGCCATTACTTCTTCAGTCTGCTGTTCTAATTCATCAATTGCATCTTTTCCGGTTCCCGACACAGCTTGATAAGTAGAGACTACCACCCGCTTAATTGCCGCCTCTTCATGCAGGGGCTGTAGAGCAGCTACCATCTGAATAGTAGAACAATTAGGATTAGCAATAATCCCTTTATGCTGGTCTATATCTTCCGGATTAACCTCTGGTACTACTAACGGAACTTCCTCATCCATCCGGAAAGCACTGCTGTTATCTACTACTACTGCTCCCCGCTCTACAGCTTCCGGAGCTAACTTCTTACTCGCTGTAGAACCAGCACTAAATAACGCAATATCGACATCAGTAAAAGAATCAGGAGTAGTAACTTCTACTTCATACTCCTCACCTTGACACTCCATAATCGTTCCTGCTGATCGTTCAGTAGCTAATAACTTAAGATCAGCAAAAGGAAAATCACGTTCCTCTAAAATACTTACCATTTCTTTTCCAACTGCTCCCGTAGCACCTACCACTGCTACATTATATTTTTCCATCCTCAATACCCCCTGAATTAGAATATAAAATAAAAATTGTAAATAGAACAATTATTTATAAATTGACTCTTCAGTCTACTCTATTTTCAAAACTTTATTTTTTCCTTCCCTCTTTATAATTTCTCTACTTTATTGCTGACTCCTTCATTTATTCGCTTACATTTTCACTTCTGATTTTACATTTATCAGCACTTACTTTTTTCTTTCTTTGTATTTATTATTGTCCCCCAAATTTTCGATATTTTTATTCTATCATTTATCATTTTTCATTCTTCATTCTCCATTTTTAAATCCCTTTATATTCAATAATTACAGGCTGCAACTGCTTTTCCTGTAAAGCTAACTGCGAAGTATCAACTATTAAATCCATCCGCGCTACTAAAGAATTAGATTTTTTATCTGGATTATCTTGCCCTAAGGGAACAAAATAAATATGTGATTTATCCAGTAATACTCCTAAATTGCGGGCATTATTACTGAGGGCATCATTAGTTGCTACTGCTAAAACCACTGGCCGACTATTCCGTAATTGAGATTTTACAGCCATCGTTACACAAGTATCAGTAATTCCATTAGCAATTTTAGCAGTAGTATTCCCCGTACAAGGGGCTACAATCAGTAAATCCAACCACTTCTCCGGGCCAATAGGCTCCACTTCCGGGATAGTAGTTAACGGCTCATGGCCGGTTATATCTGCTACTTTTCGATACCATTCATCAGCCGTGCCGAATCTAGTATCGTACTTTTGAACTGCCGGCGATAAAATAGGATAAACCTCTGCTCCCTTAGCTGCCAGTTTTTCCAGAGCTGGAACTACCTTGTCTAAAGTACAGTGTGAACCAGTCAAAGCAAATCCAATCTTTTTAGTTTCCCAATTCATAGACAAGCACCCCCCTTAGGAACATTTATTCCCTTAAATAGCTGGGAATAACTTCCGCCAAAATTTTTCCTGCACTTTCAGGGGCAATTTTCCCCGGCAAACCAAGAGCCAACTCAGCTTGAATCCCTAATTTTCCCGCTGCTTCAAAGTCAGTTCCGCCCGGAGCTGAAGCCAAATCAATAATTAATACTTCAGAATCTGCTTCCTGTAGCACTTCCTCAGTTAAAACAGGTGCTGGAGCGGTATTAAATATAAAATCAGCTTGCTCAATTTCTGCTGCTAAGTCAGCAAACCGCACTGGATTAAGCCTCATTTCTCGGGCTCGAGCCAAATCTTTCGGCTTACGAGCTACACCATAAGTAATACTTCCCAACCCTTTTAACATCCGCGCCAGAGTTAAACCAACTCGCCCCAATCCTAAAACAAATGAATTATTCCGGTGGAGGGTGATTTGCGATTTTTCAATGGCTAACTTAATGGCCCCTTCTGCCGTAGGAACTGCATTCAAAATTGCTACTTCATCTAAAGCAGCCAACTCCACTAATTCTACTTTATGTTGCTTACACCACTCCTCTAACTTAGGCTTAGCAAAGCCAATAAAAAACTTACTCCCCAGTGGCAGCTGGCTAATAAATTCTTCCGTAATCTTTACCGGCTGTTCTGTAAAAGTCTTCTTTACTTGATAATTGTCATCTATTCCAGTCATCGGAGCCACTACAGCATCTACTTTTTTATCTAACTCAGCCACCGACGAAACTTCAGCCGCCTTAACTTCTCGCGGTGGAGTACCTACTACTTGTAGATCAGCCCCTATGTCCTGCAGACAAGTCAGTAATTTAATCTCTCGTGCATCGCCTCCCAGGAAGGCAATCTTCTTTGCTTTTAATTTTGAACTCATTTTACCCCCCCTCTAGGGAGTTTTAAGTTTGAGGTAGAGGTTCAGTTTAAGCAAACCTTACTAAAAGTTTAATACCTCAGATTGCTCAAACTCAACTTTAAACTTAATCTCACTTTTCTTCAGGCCCCTGAAAATTAATCATTATATAATATGTCTTTTCTTCCGGGATAGTGCTTGTCCATTCGTAAAAATTTTATTTTATAGATCCATTACTTTTTCTAATCCATAAACTACTCCCTCTATTTCATCTAATTTTCTAATTGCCAACTCTACCCCCGGCATAAAAGATTGGCGGTTGATAGAATCATGCTTAATATGTAAAGTCTGTCCCTCACCACCAAAAATAACTTCTTGGTGAGCTACTAGTCCCGGCAGCCGAACACTATGAATATTAATTCCGTCTTGTTTCCCACCGCGAGCTCCAGTTAATTTTTCTATTTCCTCTACTTCCTGTTCTGAATTTTGCTCCAAATTTTTACTAATCATTTCTGCCGTTTGAATTGCTGTTCCTGATGGAGCATCCAGTTTTTGGTCATGATGAAGTTCAATAATCTCTACATCATCCAGAAAATTAGCTGCCTGCTGGGCAAAATTCATCATTAAAATAGCCCCAATAGCAAAGTTAGGAGCAATAATTACTTTTTCTGAATCTGATCTCCAGTCTTCAACATGTTCTAAATCTACTTCTGTAATTCCCGTCGTACCTACTACTATATCTACCTGCTGCTCTATACTAGTCTTAATATTTTCCATTACTACCTGCGGACTAGTAAAATCAACTACAGCATCAGGATTAGCAGTTTCCAATGTCTCTGCTAAATCTTCAGTAATTGGTACTGGCTCTCCCTCTAAACCTAACAGTTGGCGGATATCTTCCCCCACATGCTCAACATCCACTGCTCCTACTAATTCAAAATCATCTACTTTATTTACCAGCTTAACCACCTGTTGTCCCATTTTCCCATAGGCCCCAGAAACTACAATCTCTTTCTTCATCAACTCACTCCTTTCTTACTTATTAAATTAACCAAATTCATTTTACTTATATAATAAAAAGCGATTGGTGTGCTACCAATCGCTTACCGTGACTAAGATAGCACTTCACTATTTGCTAAATCACTAAATAGTGACAGTCCTTCACCTCTTAATGTGAAGACCCAACCCGGAATAAATTAAGTGTTGAGTTTGAGGCTGAGATTGAATTTAAGCAAACCACAACTTATTTAGGTCTATGAATTGCTCAAACTCAAACTTACCCTCAACACTCAATAAACCCGGATTTCGGCAGCAGTTCCTTTCGCTAACTAACTACTGATAACAGCTGCACCTCAATCTTATACTTAATTTGATTGTCTCTTTCATTGTCTAATATTTAGTTGGATTTGTCAAGGATTTTAAGCAATTCTCCTCTTAATTTTCTTCATTTAACGGTAAATCTACAATTATAATTTCCGCTCCAATCTTGACTATTGCCTCCCACGGAATAACAAAAGCTTGGCCTTCTTTAAATAAGCTAAACATTCCTCTTTGTTGCGGAATTAGAAGCGACTCTAAATTACCACTTTCTGGATCGATAATCAACTCCGGTTCTTCAATTACCCCTAGTCGAGCTCCATCATGTAAGTTAACCACTTCTTTGCCTTCTAATTCATTTAATTGAATCTTCCTTCCCCTCCTTAAACTGAGATTGAGATTGAGTCTGAGCTTGAGTAAATATAAAACAACTTATGTTATTAATTAGCTTATTCTCAAACTCAACCTCAAACTTAAAACTTACTTCCCCGTATGCCCAAAACCTCCCGTTCCCCGTTCAGTGGTATCTAATTCTTCAACCAGATCCCACTCTATCTGCTGGTACTGTTCAATAATTAATTGGGCAATTCGATCACCCTTATTTACTTGATAAGGCTCTGACCCATGGTTAATTAAAACAATCTTAATATTGCCTCGATACGAAGGATCAATAGTTCCTTCAGCATTCAAAACCGTAACTCCCTGTTCAAAGGCCAATCCACTGCGGGGACAAACTTTCCCCATATAACCATCCGGCAGAGCAATAGCAATACCAGTAGCAAATGATTTATATTCTCCGGGGTCTAACACCCCCGTTCCTACTGAATAAAGATCCATCCCTGCATCCTGACCGCTTCCGTGCTGATACTCCGGTAACTTTGCCTCTGGATTCAACTTCTTAATTTCTAACTCCATTTTATTGACCTCCTTAGGTATAAAATAATTATCCGCGTTAACTTAAGGTATGTTTTCCTAATTACTAGGAATTCAACTATTAATTATTGTATATACTACTTATGTATCTTACAAATTTTATTTTCTTCAATCTGATTTCCTTTCCTGCTTCATTTGATTTTTCATTTATCATTCTTCATTCTCCATTTTCCATTCTATTTCCCCAATACAGCAATTTTTAATCTCCGACCATAAACCTGAGCCTTAATTATTATAGGATGGGAAAAATTATTTCGGAATTTGAAATCAAGATAATCCCAGGTTACCGTAGCATCATCCCCTTCCGGGACATAACTTACTTCCTGTGAATGAGAGTGACGCTCCACAATTTCTAACTTATCAGGGTCTACTGCATTATATAAAGTACTAGAGACTTGACAAATTCCCCCTCCTACTCCCGAAGTTAACTGTCCATTAACAAGTTCCGGAGCCTCAGCAAAACCCCGTTTTTTAGTCCGCGGGCCAACTACTCGATTAAAGGAAAAAACCTCTCCCTCCACTACCAAGTTATTATTAATTAACTTAGCTGCCACCTTTATATTCTTCCGCCTTCCTTCTCCCCCGGTAATAATAGTAATATAACTATCAAGTATATTATCTATTTGCTTAATTTCCCGGGCAGTTATATGCGGCTCCAGCTTGTAAGTTACAGGTTCTACTTGGCTGTTTTGATCAGCTGCCATAATTTTTTTTACTGTCTCTGTAATTGCCACTATCTGCCCCGCTTTTTCTGAGCTTATTTCTCCTGTTCTCCTATCTAAACTGGCAGCTAAGGGATAAACCGTTAGCTCACGAGCTTGCGAATAAACAAGATGTTTTACTTCTGATTTTAAATAGCCTTCTACTTGTTGATCTAAATAAACTACATCTTCTTCTACCCCCCAAAACACCCGCCTTATCCGATCTGCCTCGGCTACCATAATCCCCACCATAATAACCACTAAAATAATCAAAACAGTAATTATTAATTCCCGACGCAAATTTTCCTCTTCCTCCATATTATCTAACTCCCTAATCTAACAGCTGAGAAATAGTAACCAGTTTATAATTTTTCTCCCGTAAATTAGTAATTATTTCGGGCAACGCTTTTACAGTCGGTTTGGTCGGGTGCATTAATATAATCCCCCCTTGTTCTACTCTATCTTTAACTCGATTAACAATTACTTCAGGGGCTGGACGCTGCCAATCAATAGTGTCCGCACTCCAAAGAACTGTTTTATAGCCAATCTCATCTGCTGTTTTAACTACTTTGTCATTAACTTCTCCATAGGGAGGAGCAAATAAATTTGTTTGATAACCGGTAGTTTCTTTAATTAACCGTTCATTTTTCTTAATTAATTCCGTCAATTCTTCTCTTGATAACTGAGTCGGATGAGCGTGCTTAAAGCCGTGATTTCCCAGTTCATGGCCTCTTTTTTTCACCTCTTGTGTTAATTTAGGAAATTTTTTTACCCATTTACCAGCAAAAAAGAAGGTAGCTGTTGCTTCATATTCATCTAATATATCTAATATCTCCGGCAGCTGCTCTTCTCCCCAGGCAACATTAATTTTAAGCGCTACCTGTTGTTTATCAGTTGGCCCGTGATAATAAGGCTTTACCTGCGGAGTAAACACAGATTGACTGGCCGGCGACTGACTCTGATTAAAATTAATCACCCCAAAACTAATCAAAATTATTACCCCGATTACCCCTAACAATACATCTCTATTAAACGGTAAAAAAAATATTCTTATCCGCTTATCACCCATTTTTATCACCCCGCTCAATTTTTTAGGACTCTCAGCAAAGATGTCAGCTTTTCTTTGCTCGCGTCACAGCTAAATCAGTCCTTCAGCAAAAATGATTAGCCCTTTCCCTGCTGAAAACACCTAATTTAGCCGAGAACTCTCTTTTTTCTGAATCCCCGAATGAGATTCTACCCGATAATCTGTTTTATAAATCAATTCAGACACTGGTACAAGCTCATACCCTTTTTTCTTCAGCTCCGGCAGCAGCCGTGCTAAAGCTTCCGGAGTCCTATCCCCATTATTGTGCATCAAGATTATATCACCGGGAGCAACTTCCTTTAGCACCCGGTTAACTATAAAATCAGCACTAACATCTTTCCAATCTAAAGAATCAATACTCCACTGAATTACATAATAGCCTTCCGCTCGACATGTCTCCACCAGTTGATTATCATAATCCCCAAAAGGAGGACGGAACAACTTCGGCTTATCTCCTGTTAATTTTTTTATCAACTGTGCAGTGCGAGCCAACTCCTCTTTAATTCCAGAGCGGTCTAACTGTGTCATATGGGGATGAGTATAACTGTGATTACCTACTTCATGACCCCGCTCAGCAATCTCCTGGACTAACTCCGGATTTTCCTCCAGCCAATTCCCGCCGAAAAAAAAGGTCACCTGTACATTATGCTGGTCAAAAATATCCAACAACCGCGGTGTATGTTCAGCTCCCCACATACCATCTAGGGTAATTGCTATTTTCTTTTCCTCCCTATCTACTTTATAAATAGGAGCTAATTTTTTAGAAGTAACCCTAATCGCCTCTGGGAGTCCCCCTCGATTAACAACTAATCCTAGCAGAAAAAAACTGATGCTTAATACCAGGCATAAGACTAATAAATCTAGTTTAGTTAACTTAAACTTCACCCCAGGACCTCCTTTACATATTTTAACCTCAATTTCATATACCTTATATAACTAACGATAAAACTATTACTTATTTTCATTTTATTTAATTCCTCCGCGATAAATTACAAAATAAAGAGGAAGTTTTGTGGTGGTGGAGGATGGCAGACGAAATGAAAAGATTTTAGAAGATCTACTAGGGTTCACTTCCAGTCAAAATTAAGCAAGCTGCTTTAAAAAATTAAACCAGCTAAAGCATGCTTAATTTCAACTTCCAGTGAACCCAAGTAGGTCTAACAAAAATCTTTAAATATTTCGCTTGCCATCCCCCACCGCCACAAAACAAGAGAGAGAAGCCTAACCGGATAAAAATCATCCGGTTATAAGGAAAAGACTTAAAATTAACAATTAAATCAACAACCAAAAAACAAAATCGCCTAACGGCGACTTAGCTTGAGACTGAGATTGAGTTTAAGTCTACCATATTTAAAAAAGTAATTCCTTTTGATTAATTTATTGTTTTTTTATGATTTACTTAACCTCAGTCTCAGACTCAAACTAAACCCAGTTACAAAATTATCCATAACCTCTAAAAAATATAATTTCCTAAACAGTAAAAAAACAGCCTATCGGCTGCCTAGTCTAAGATTAAGGCTGAAATTGAGCCAACCATAAAATCAAATTCAGGAAAAAAATAATTTCTTGAACGATAAAAAATGTAGAGACATGGCATGCCATGTCTCTACATAGTTTTCCTCTTCAAATAACATCTGTGCTCACTCATAAGGAGGTTGACTATGAAAAAAATTATTGCTGTTAGTTTGATTTTTATCTTCGGCTTGAGTTTTATCGTTACCTGGTTTGTAAAGGGAGAAGAAAAATACTCCGAATTAGAAACCACCATTGTAATTGATGCCGGCCACGGGGGAATTGATCCCGGCACTCATCAAAACGGAGTATTAGAAAAAGATATTAATCTCGCTATCGCCAAAAAGTTGGCCCAGTTTTTAGACCGCGGCAGTATCAAAATTATCATGACCAGAACTGAAGATGAGCTTTATCAAGATGACCGCAATAAAGATTTAGTCCATCGTAAAGAAGTAATTAATCAACAAGAAGTCGATTTGGCAGTCAGTATCCACGTTAACAGCTTTCCCAGCCCTAACTCTTCAGGCGGACAGACCTTTTACCAAGAAGACTGCTCCCCAAGCAAACAACTAGCCACCTCTATTCAAGAACAATTAAGAAAAGTTCAGTCTAATAACCACCGGAAAATCAAACCAGCTCCCTATTATATTCTGAAAAAAAGCGAAGTCCCCACTGTAATTACAGAAGTAGGATTTATCAGCAACCGGGAAGAAAGAAAAAAGTTAACTGAGCCCCAGGTACAGAAAAAGTTGGCCCGGGCAATTGGAAAAGGAATAATTAATTACTTGAACAGTCAATTAAATAAACAGCCAGTGCAACCGACTTTAGCTAATAAGATAAAAGACTGTAAAATTTACCCGAATATCACAACAGCTCCGGCTAGTTTAGCCGGAGCTGCATCTTATTAACTTTTAGACTTTGAATTTTTCAATTAAAGTTTGTACCTTCTGAGCCATTTCCGCTAATTCTTGCGAAGAATTAGCTACTTCCTGGGACATACCATTAATTTCCTGTACAGCAGTTCTTACATCATTACTTTGCTCAGCTAAATTCTGTACAGCAGAAGCAGTCTGCTCAATCTGAGTAGCAGTTTCTTGGCTAGAAGTTTCAATTTGTTCAAAAACCTCTCCAGTTGCTTCCACTACTTTCTTGCCCTGTTCAGCTTGACTTTTAACTTCTTGAACAGAATTCACCCCTGTTTCCGATAAATTTTGAATTTTTCGAATTAAATTCCTTATATTATCAGTTGACTGGGCAGTTCTTTCAGCTAATTCACGAATTTCTTCCGCTACTACTGCAAATCCTTGACCAGCGGTTTTATCTCCAGCTTCTCCTCCGGCTCGAGCAGCTTCAATAGAAGCATTCAACGCCAACAAATTAGTCTGTTCAGCAATATTAGTAATCAATTCTACAATTTGACCGATCTCTTCTGATTTAGTATCAAGATTATTCATTACTTCTACTGCCTGATTTACCTTTTTATTTATTTGATCAATATTAATTATTGTATCCTCAATATTTTCACTACCCACTTCAGTCTGAGAACTTGCTTCCTGAGCAAAACTAGTTATTTCTTCAGTACTGGCCGAAATTTGTTGAATATTAGCTGATATATTTTCAATTAAATTAGTAGTTTCTTTAATAGCATTAGTCCCCTCTTCTGTTGAAGCAGACAATTCTTCACTATAAGCAGATAAATCCTCAATAAATTCCAGTAACTCCGTCACCATTTCTTTTAAATTATCCCGCATTCCATTCAGTGCCTGACCAAGTTTTCCTACTTCACCACTAGATTTAATTTCTAAAGTCTCAACTTTTAAATTTCCTTCAGCTATTTCTTCAGCAAAGGCAATTGCTTTTAAAATCGGTTGTACAAATTTACCACTTGCTACCCAGACTACACCCCCGACTAACACTAAAATTATTAGTAAAATAATAGTTAACCACTGCTTTAATTTCTGTAGACCAGACAAAATTTCTTTTTTATTCACCCCAGCTATCATCGTCCACCCAGTGCTAGCAATCTTGTGCGAAGTTGTAAGTATACTTCCCTGCTTGCCCTGAACTTCAATTGTTCGCGCCTGGTTTTTATTTTTGACAGTCTTTATTAAATTTTCTGAACTATTAAGGTTAACAATTGTAGTCTGGTCGTTTAATAACGCAACATGTTCAGTAGTACCTAGATCCATTTGCCATAAATAATTTTCAGTTATAAAATCAAGATTAATACTACCTATTAACAATCCCTGCCCATTATTAACCGGTACAGTTACCAAGAAGGTTTCCTTAGTATCAATCTTAATTGAACCTGAATCGATAACCACTCCTTGACTCTTAGTTAATGCCTGCTGTAACTGTTCAGCTTTTAATTTTTTACCTATTAATGATTGATCAGCCGCAGATACTACTAATTCCAAATTTTTATTTGTCAATAATATATTCTTATAATAGTTTTCATATTCTTTAATATACGTGTTAAATAAATCAGTAGTTTTTTCTTGAGCTGATTTAGCAACAAATCCATCGCCCAAAGCTTTAGTTAATACATCCTGGCGAGCTAATAGCCCCAGATCAATCTTTCGATCTATAATCCAGTTTTCAATTTTTACTGCTGTATCTTCTACTTTATGACCAATTTGAGTTGACTTCTGCTGACTTAAAATACTAGCACTAATCTGATAGGCTATAATCCCGGTAGTTAAGAGAGCCATAACCAGTAAAATTATAATCAGTAAGGTCAGCTTGCCTTTTAAACTATTTGCTGTTGGCAATTTAGCAATTAATTCATCTATCATCTTTCTCCTCCTTTCCACATTATAGGATTCACATCATAGATATTAGCTTGGCTTTGTTCGCAGCACGGCTAATTTTATCCTTCTGATCTCAAAGCTTAGGCTAAATCCTACTTTTCCTTCACTTCCAGCATTTTTTCAACATCCTATAGCAAGCTTTACCACGCCTGGCTATTGGCTTTGCAGTACCCACTTGCTCCCAAACTAAAGCTAATGGCTAGGTTGAAGTCTAACCTGCCATCTAAAGAAAATAAATTTATTCAGCCAAAAGACCTCTCTTACTTACTCAATAATTTCATCAGCTAAATCAATAATATCATAGTTAACATCTACTCCTAACCGTTCAATAGTCTGAACGTTAACTATAATCTTTCCTTCTTTAGCAGTAGAAATAGGTATTTCTGTAGGCTTGGTTCCCTTAATTATTTTTTTTGCCCGCTGCCCTGCTTCATAACCGTGCTCTTCTCCACTTTCTACAATACCTAACATTGCTCCGTGAGTAAAATTCCAATCTAACAACCCAACTGAAGGAAGCTGCAACTGCTGCATTGTCCAGTTGCCTACTTTTTGATTAGGTAAACTCTCCCCCCTTTTTTCCTTTTTAATAGTACCATAAGTATAAAACATCACCGCATCAAACTTCTGGTTTAATTTCTTTACGGTAGCCTTCCACTCATCAATATAAGATTCGCGGATGATTTTAACCTCCAAATCAACCTCACTTAACCTCTCTTTAGCATAATTAACTGCCGCCGTAGCAGTTGGACTATCATCAGTTAATAAAGCAACTTGTTCTATCCCCGAAACATTATTGTTCAATAATTGTAATGATTGAACAATATGTGGCCGTTCCAAAATTCCTGTTACATTATTGCCAGGATAATTATAGTCTTTTGCCCATCCATTAACTCCACAGAAAACAAGATTATACTGAGTATTAACTAACTTCTTACCTACAAATTTCTGGGCATTATCATCAGCTAAAATTACTACCTCCGGCTTAAGTTGTTTAATTTTATTGACAGCTTCCTGTCCTTGTTTTTTCATCCACTCTTGACTGGTATTTCTTTTGGTATCCATATAAAAAAATTCAAGCTCTACACCAACATCACTTAGCGAAGATTTAATTCCTTTATTAATATTATCAACCCAGGAGTAGCCTTGATGATAACTATGAATTACCAACACCTGATCATTCGCCGCTTGAACTGATAAATTCCCCATCAACAAAAAACAAACTAACACCAGTCCAACTATTACCTTATTCTTAATCATTGTACCACTCCTTTTAATTTATTAAAACTAGCCATTATAAACCAAAGGTTAAAACTTGAGATTTATACTATAATTTACTATTTCAACATAATAACTTTATTTCCTGCAAAAAATATGTTTTTTATTTATTTTTAACACAATATGATATAATATATTAATAATAAAAAGAAGCCTTTCTAAAGAAAGGCTTCTTACACAGCAAAATAATGTTTCCCAATCCGGGTAATTATTTTTCGGCTGTAAATCCAGTGAGCAGTTACTTTTGCTGGATTATAATAAAATACTGCTCCTCCGGTAGGATCCCAACCCCGCAAAGAATCTTGAACTGCTTGGCGGGCTGTCTGATCCGGTTGGAGCCAAAATTGACCGTCATGCACAGCGGTAAAAGCCCAAGGTTCAAAAACAACCCCCTTTATTGTATCAGGAAACCGAGGATCTTCAACTCGGTTTAGAATTACCGCCGCCACTGCTGCTTGACCAGTATACGGCTCGCCTCGAGCTTCAGAATATACAGCCCGAACCAGTAAATTAAATTCCTGCGGACTTATTTGTTGGCTAGCAGTATAACTCACTGCACTAACTTTTTGCGCTGGAATCAGCAAACGTTGACCAATATATAATTTATTAGAATAAATATTATTTCGATTTTTCAATTTCCAGATGGGAATATTATAATGCTGAGCTAAATCAAACCAGTTATCCCCCGGCTGAACCCAGTGCACTTTCGGATTAACCGAATATAATTTATTAATTGTCCCCGAACCTGCTATCCCATCAATTCGCAGCCCGTAATTTTGCTGAAATTTAATTACCGCCTGTTCTACCTGCTGACCATAAACACCGTCAAGCGAACTATGATAATACCCAACTTTTCTTAACTGCTTTTGTAATTCCGTCACCTGCCATCCTGTAGCACCGAACTTTAAAGTCCCCAGTGAAGAAGCAAAACCGGGCAGCTCTGCACTAAATAAAAAGAGAATAACTACCAATAAACTGATAATAATTTTTTTCTTCACTAACCTGCACCTCCTTTCGTAAATAACTTCTTCAATCTTATTATATTTTTTTCTACTTATCAATGGTAATTATTATTAAAAATTTATTTTCTACCCAATTACCAGAATCAAATTACTTTCTTTAAGCAAAAAATAAAAAACCTAGCATTTGAATGCTAGGCAGTTAAAACTATTTAGCAAATACATGATTGCCAATCCGAACTATAGTTGTTCTCTGTTGAAACCAAGATACATTCCGAGCCGTATCTGGATTATAAAAATAACAGGCTCCCCGCGTCGGATCCTTCCCCTTTAAAGCCGCTCGAGCCGCTCGATAAGAAGTACGGTTAGGACGTAAATTTATCTGCCCGTTAGCTACAGGACTAAACTGTCCAGGTTGATAAACAACTCTCCTTATACTATCCGGAAAATAAGAATCAATCACTCGATTAATAATCACTGCTCCTACTGCTACCTGACCAATATACGGTTCACCTCTAGCTTCACCGTGAATCAACCGAGCTAATAATTCAATTTCTTTATCACTAACAGTATGGTACAAAACTTCTTTAGGGGTTAAATTATTAATTGGTAATTTAATTTTATCCCCCAACCGAATCACATTTGACTGCAGTCCATTTAATTTTTTTATCACCGGGACACTAGTATTAAATTCTCTAGCTAATTCATATAAATTATCACCCCGGCGAACCCGATAAGTTAAAGTCCGCAAATTACTAACATCAATGCGATTTGAAGATGTTCTTTCCCTTACTTTCACTTCATACATTTGGTCACAATTCAACTGATAATTATTTGTATCTTGCTGCGAATTGTAGAAAGAAATCTTATCCTGTTTTGTGGTAGCCTGTTCGGCAATCTGTTTGCTATTTTCCTGAGGAATAATTAATTTATCCCCAAATGATATAAATTCATTGTTAGATAAATCATTTAGATTGCGCAGATTTTCTATACTAACCCCGAATTTTCGAGATAAATCATATAAAGTATCTCCCTCTTGTACTTCATAAACTAACTGCACTTTAAATCCTGGTGCAGCTTTACTTAGCTGAGATATTCCTACTACCAACAATAAACAAATAAAACAAATAAATACTAATCTTTTCACAGTCGTCTACATCCCCCCTTCTACCCCTAATCTTTATATTCTACATTTACCGCTAAATTCCTAGTTATTTTTCGATTTTTTTCTAATTTCTTTCGGCTGCAACTGACGAATAAAATCTAAATTATCTGCATCATCACGCTGGTCATCAACCGGAGTCTCCAGAATAAACGGCTTAGCTTCCAATTCTGGCCGCTGTAATAAATTTTTAAACCCCTGTTCTCCAATTTTACCATCCCCAATATGATGATGCCGGTCTTTATTACTTCCCAAAGTCCCTTTACAGTCATTAGCATGAATTACTCCCAACTTATCAAGACCAAACAAATCATCAATATCCATAAGTAACTGCTCTACTGTTAGTTTATCTCTTAAATCATATCCCGCCGCAAAGCCATGACAGGTATCAAAACAAATACCTAACTTTTCCGTAGTAGAAACCTGTGAAAAAATAGTCTTTAATTCCTGCAAACTACTCCCAATTGCAGTTCCAGCTCCTGCTACATTTTCTAGTAAAATAGTAGTTCCCAAATCTAACGTAGAAAATACTTCCTCTAAAGCATTGGCAATTCGCTGAATTCCATTTTCTTTGCCTGAACCAGTGTGACTGCCCGGGTGAAGCACATAATAATCAGCCTTGATTTCATCAGCCCGTTTAAGCTCCTTTTTAATAGCTGTAATTGATTTTTGGTACAAATCATCTTTTGGCGAAGCAAGGTTGATTAAATAAGATGAATGAACTACTAAGGGACTTAAATTATACTTTTGTAAATTTTCTTTTACTTTTTTTACTTCACTATCCTCTATAGTTCTAACCTTCCACCCGCGCGGGTTACTGCAAAAAATTTGTAAAGTATCGCAATTTAAATCAGCTGCTCTGGTAACAGCTTGATCAATACCACCACTAATTGAAGTATGAACGCCGAATTTCATAAATAAAACCCACCTCTTTTTTTACTTTACAGTTCTCATCAAATAGCTTCACGTCGCATCGTAGATATTAGCTTCGCTTTGCTCGCGTCACGGCTAAATCAGCCCTTCTAATTAGAAGGGCTGATTACTTTTGCTTCTTTTTCTCGTCCTCAGCAATTAGTCGTTTTCCTAGCAGGGGTGGGTGGGGGCTGTTGGCTAACATTTAGCCGCGAAGATCCAGCTGAAAACAACAAATTAAAAAGCTCCATCTCTTAATAACTCGAGATAGAGCCTTCATTAAAATATTCTAATCTAATCTTAATTATTATCTTTTTCTTTATTTTTTTCTTCTAAAGCATCTTTTCGGGATAAGTTAATTCTTCCCCGCCCATCAATTTCTTTTACTTTAACTAATACTTCATCTCCTTGCTCCAGCACATCTTCTACTTCTTTAATATGTCGATCAGCAATTTCAGAAATATGCACTAATCCTTCTTTCCCCGGCAGAACTTCCACAAAAGCACCAAAATCAGTAGTCCGCTTTACTTCCCCAAGATACATATTACCGACTTCTACTTCTTCAGTTAACTTTTCTATCATATGCTGGGCTTGTTCTCCACTTTCTTTATCTTCAGCAGAAATAAATACAGTTCCATTATCTTCAATATCGATATTAACGCCCGTTTCATCAATTATATTCTTAATCGTTTTGCCGCCTTTACCAATTACATCCCTAATTTTATCAGGGTCTATACTCAACGTAGTAATCATCGGCGCGTATTTAGATTTTTCTTCCCGCGGGCTAGCAATCGTTTCCTCCATTTTATCCAGGATATGAGTTCTTCCGCTTCGGGCCTGCTGTAAAGCTTCTGCTAAAATCTTCATCGGCAGTCCTTTTAATTTCATATCTAACTGCAAAGCAGTAATTCCTTCCCGCGTACCGGCTACTTTAAAGTCCATATCTCCATTAAAGTCTTCAATTCCTTGAATATCAGATAAAATTTCATAGTTTTCGCCTTCTTTCACTAATCCCATAGCTACTCCCGCTACTGGAGCTTTAATAGGTACTCCCGCATCCATTAAGGCTAAAGTACTACCACAAATACTGGCCTGAGAAGTAGAACCATTAGACGATAAAACTTCTGATACTAAACGGATAGTATAGGGAAACTCATCATCATCCGGCAGCATAGGCCGTAAAGCTCGCTCTCCTAAGAAACCATGTCCAATCTCTCTACGTCCGGGCGAACGCAGCGGATTAGTTTCCCCTACACTATAAGGGGGAAAATTATAATGATGCATATATCGTTTAGATTCTTTCTCTTCTAATCCATCTAAAATTTGTTCATCTCCCACTGCTCCTAACGTAGCTACTGTCATTACCTGCGTTTGACCTCGACTGAATACTCCTGAACCATGCGCACGAGGCAGTAAACTTACTTGACTTGAAATCGATCTGATTTCATTCACATCACGACCATCTATACGCCGGCCAGAGTCTAAAATTAAACTTCTAATTGCCTGCTTCGCAATTTTATCCATCGTCTCACTTACCACTCGCTCAATCTTTTCCAAGTCTTCATCTTCTTCGTATTTTTCTCTAAAGTGCTCTTTAACCTCTTCCTTAACAGCATCCATCTGATTACCGCGCTCTTCTTTATCTTTAGTCTGCAGAGCATCAGCTAATCTATCTCCTACATAATCCTTAACTTCTGCTTCGATTTCCGGCCTATCTGCCACATCTAAGTCTATATCAGCAGTTTCTTTACCAATTTCTTTTCTCATTTTACGCTGTAATCTGACAATATCTGCAAGGGCTTCTTGTCCGGCTTCGATACCATTTATTATCTCTTCTTCACTAGCTTCTTCGGCTTCTCCCTCAACCATCATTACTTCTTCTTCCAGGCCTGCTACCATTAAATCAATTTTACTTTCCGCTGCCTGATCAACAGTAGGATTAATCACATATTCGCCATCTACTAATCCTACATTAACCCCGCCAATTGGACCGTCAAACGGAATATCAGAAATAACTAGCGCTGCTGAAGCACCAATCATTGCTGCAATTTCCGGAGAATTATCCTGGTCTACTGACAAAACAGTAGCTATAACCTGAATATCATGACGAACCCCCTCCGGAAACAAAGGCCGCAAAGGACGGTCAATCAAGCGAGCTGTTAAAGTAGCGGCATCACTCGGCTTACCTTCCCGTTTAATAAAACCTCCCGGGATTTTCCCTACGGCATAAAGTCGTTCTTCATAATTTACCATCAGCGGCAAATAATCCATACCCGGGCGCGGTTCAGACATAGTAGCTGTTACTAAGACAACTGTATCTCCATATTCTACAAATACCGAACCATTAGCTTGTTGGGCTAAATCACCCGTTTTTAAAGTTAAATCGCGTCCCCCTAACTCCATCTTCCATTCTTGTCCCATAATTTATCTCCTTTCTATAATTACAAAATTATCAATTTTAATTAAAATATATTTCTCCTTTAAATATTTGGTTATTAATAAGCGTAAGAGCGGGGAACCCCCGCTCTTATCTATACTAGCCCCGAAGCCCTAATGTATCAATTAGCTCCCGATAAGTTTCAATATCATTTTCAGCTAAATAATTGAGTAACCGCTTTCTTTTACCAACCATATCCATCATCCCCCGTCGCGAATTATGATCTTGAGGATGATCTTCCAAATGGTCAGTCAATTTTTGAATTCGCTCAGTTAAAAGAGCTATCTGTACTTCTACTGAACCATCATCATCAGCATGTTGACCGTACTTATCAATAATTTCCTGTTTTCTTTCTTTTGCTAACATTTACTCCACCTCCTTATTATTTTTAAAGCGCCACTTACCAAGTTAAACGCCGGAGCAACAATTAACCTAGTAAATGGTTAGTCTCATTGTAACATATTAACTGGAAAATGTAAATAAGCTCCTGCTAAAAGAAACTTATTCCTCTAAAATAGCTTTAGCTTGTTCAATATCCCGCTCAATCTGATCTACTAAATCAGAGCGACGTACAAATTCTCGTTCTTCTCTAATCTTTTTTATAAACTCTAATTTTATTTCTTCCTGATAAAGATTACGATTGAAGTCAAGAATATGTACCTCAATAGAAAACCGATCATGAGTAAAAGTAGGCCGTAAGCCTAAATTTACTACCCCTGAATAAGTGGTTCCCTGCCAAGTTACCCGGCAAGCATAAACCCCAGCCGGCGGTAATACATAATCCACCACTGGCTCTAAATTAGCAGTTGGAAACCCTAACTCTCTACCGCGTTTATCTCCCGATACTACTTCACACTGCAGGGTAAACTGTCTTCCCAGTCGGGCTGGGGCTTTATCTACTTCCCCATTTTTGATTAAGCGGCGGATAGCAGTACTGCTTACTTCTTCTCCGCCTACTTGCACAGCGGGAAGTGCCTTAACTGTAAATCCATATTTCCGGCCTAAATAACTTAATTTACTAGGGGTACCTTTACCTTGATACCCGCACCGAAAATCTTCCCCGACAATCAACTCCTGCAGAGAAATAGAAGTTAATAATTCCTTAATGAATTGATGATAAGTTAAATCAGCAAATTCAGATGTAAATTCCTGCTGCCAAATATAATCAATTCCTAGCTGCTTAATAATTCGTTTTTTCTGCTCCCAACTTGTTAATAAAGACGGATAATTTTCAGGCGATACAACTTGTAAAGGATGATCAGTGAAAGTAAATAACATACTTTTACAGCCTAATTCCTCAGCTCTATTTACTGTTAAGTCAATTATCTTTTGATGGCCTACATGCACCCCATCAAAAGTTCCCATAGTCATTACTATATCTGAATTTATCACCTGCTTAGAAAAGATCCCCATCCCTTTTCACCTTCCTACACTCCAAAGCTTTTAGCGTTGATAAGTTGTTATTTCTTCTTCTAACCTATTAACTACCTGCTTTTGCACTGTTGGTAAAGATTCTTTAATTAAACAACCTGCTGCTCGCGGGTGACCGCCACCGCCGAATTCATGAGCCACCTCATTAACCGGAAAATACTGATTAGACCTTAAACTTACCTTTACTTCTCCTGAAGCCTGCTCTTTAAATAAGGCTCCCACTTCTACTCCCTTCAAACTGCGGGGATAACCTACCAAGCCTTCCGTATCTTCCATAGTAGCTCCTGATTCTTCTAACATCTGCTGACTTACTTTCATCCAGGCTACTTTTCCTGAAGGAGTAACCTCTAAAGTATCTAAAGCTGTTCCCCGAAGTAATAAGGCAGCATAAGAATTAGTCCCGAATATTTTCTGATTTATATACGTCGGATCAAGATCATAATTTAGTAATTCAGCCATTATCCGGTGCGTTTGACTACTGGTATTGGAGTATTTAAAAAATCCAGTATCAGTTATTATAGCAGTGGCCAATGTCCAGGCTAAATTATCAGTAATCTCTACATCCGGCAGTTTTTCAATTAGTTGATACAATATTTCCCCAGTAGCCGCTGCTTCTTGAACTAAATTATAATCACCAAAATAAGTATTATCCAGGTGATGGTCTAAATTAATTATGGCTACTTCTTCAACTAATTTATTAACCTGGCCCATCCGCTCTCGGTCTCCACAGTCAACTACTACCGCTGTATCGCAATCAATCTCCATTTCGTTCGAATATTCTTCAACAATTTCTACTGCGGGTAAAAAGGAAAAACAATTCGGAACACCATCAGCTAACACAATCCTATTCTTTTTTTCTAACTGATCTAAAATAAACTTAACAGCTAAAACCGATCCAATACTGTCACCATCAGGGCTAACATGACTGGTCACCATTATTTTTTCAGCTTTTAATAATCCGCTTTTTATTTCTGCCAAAGAACTATTCTTCATTATTATTTTCCCCAGCATCAATATCTTCTAATAGCTTAAAAATCCGAACTCCTTTTTTAATTGACTCATCATATTTAAATAATATCTCCGGGGTATGACGCAGTCTAATTCGATCACCAATCTCACTCCGGACAAATCCCTCCGCCGCCTTTAGTCCTTCCATTGTTTCTTCTTTATCTCCTTCTAAAATACTAACAAACACCTTCGCGTGCCGCAGATCAGCTGAAATTTCAGCATCCGTAACCGTTACAAATCCAATCCGGGGATCCTTAATTTCATGCTGTAAAAGATCACTCACCTCTTCTTTAATTAGTGCGGCAACCTTCTGTTGACGGCGATTATTAGCCATCTTTATCAACTCCTGTGTAAATTTATCTTAAATTATAAAGTTCTTTTTACTTCTTCTAATTCATAAATTTCCAGCTCATCGCCTACTTTAATATCATTATAGTTCTCAATTCCTAATCCACATTCATATCCTTCTTGCACTTCCCGAACATCATCTTCAAATCTCTTTAAAGAATCTATCTCTCCATCGTGGATGATTTTATTGTCGCGCAGCAGTCTAACTTTTGCCTTGCGAGTTATTTTTCCTTCTGTTACATACAACCCAGCTACTGTACCTACTCCGGGCACTCCAAAGGTATCTCTAACCTCAGCCCGGCCGATCACTACTTCTTTATAATCAGGCTCTAGCATACCTTCCATAGCTTTTCTAACATCTTCAATTGCTTCGTAAATTACCCGATATGTTCTAATATCTACCCCTTCTTTTTCTGCAACTTTTCGCGCTGTAGAACCAGGACGGACATTAAAACCAATAATAATCGCATTAGAAGCTGCTGCCAGCATCACATCAGTTTCCGAAATAGCTCCTACTCCTCCATGCACCAGATTTACCTGTACTTCATCTGTGCTTAACTCCACTAATGATTCTCTTACTGCTTCTACTGTACCCTGTACATCAGCTTTAACTACTATGTTTAACTCTTTAATTTCACCTTCCTGAATTTGATCAAACAAATCATCCAGGCTAACAGCCGCTTTACGTTCTAAATCCTGAGCTCGTTCGTGTTCTTCTCTAGTTTCTGCAACTTCTCTTACCGCTTGTTGTTCTTCCATTACTTCCATTAAGTCACCAGCCTGAGGTACATCAGATAAACCTAAAACTTCTACTGGTGTTGCCGGGCCAACTTCTTCCACGCGATTTCCGTGATCATCAATCATAGCCCGCACTCGTCCGTGAGTGGAACCAGCTACAATTGCATCACCTACTCGCAAAGTACCGTTTTTGACTAAAACAGTAGCTACTGGACCGCGGCCTCTATCTAATTCAGCTTCCACAATGACTCCATTTGCTGGTCGGTCAGGATTAGCTTTTAGTTCTTCCATTTCAGCAGTTAAAAGCACCATCTCTAATAATTCATCTAAATTCTGCTTTTGCAGGGCTGATACCGACACACAGATAGTATCTCCACCCCATTCTTCTACTACTAAACCGTGCTCTGTCAATTCCTGTTTTACTCTTTCCGGTTGGGCATTTGGCTTATCAATCTTATTGATAGCTACAATAATCGGCACTCCTGCTGCTTTAGCATGATCAATTGCTTCTACCGTCTGCGGCATAACTCCATCATCAGCAGCCACAACCAGCACAGCAATATCAGTTGCCTGGGCGCCCCGAGCTCTCATTTCAGTAAAAGCTTCGTGGCCGGGCGTATCAAGAACAGTAATTCTTTCTCCATCCACTTTTAACTGATAAGCTCCTATATGCTGCGTAATTCCTCCCGCTTCGCTATCTATAACATTACTTTCTCTAATCGCATCTAGCAGGGTAGTTTTCCCGTGGTCTACATGCCCCATTACAGTAATTACCGGTGAGCGAGGTTCTAACTCTTCCGGCTCATCTTCAATCTCATTTACCAAACCAAATATATCTTCTGCTTCCTCTTCGCCCTCACTTATTTCTTCCTTAATCTGATATCCATATTCATCAGCAATCTTTTCTACTGTTTCCAGATCAAGTGCTTGGTTAATAGTAGCCATAATTCCCATATTAATTAATTCCGTCATTAGAGAATTAGGCTCCACACCCATTTTTTCGGCTAATTCTTTTACCGTAATATCTTCAGCCACTTCAATTACAGCTTCCGCTGTCTCTTTTGTTTGCTCAGCTTCTGGTTGCTCTGTTTCCTCTGCTTTTTCTGTTTTTTTCTCTGCTTCTTCCTGCAGAAATTCTACCACTAATTCAGCAGTTTCTTTATCAATTGTATTCATGTGATTAGTAACATCTTCACCTAAATCCTGCAGTATATCTACTAATTCAGTACTTTCTAAACCTAGTTCATCAGCTAATTCATAAACTCGAATTCCCATCAACTAACACCTCCATATTAATTTTTCCCTGCTTAACCCACTTCAACTTCCTCCTCAACCTGAGACTCACTCTTTATATCAATTTTCCAGCCGGTTAGCTTAGCAGCTAAGCGGGCATTCTGCCCTCTTTTGCCAATGGCTAGAGATAACTGATCATCTGGGACAATAACTTCAGCTACATTCTCTTCTTCTTCGGCATTAACCTGCAGTACTTCAGCCGGATTCAAAGCATTAGAGATAAATTCAGTTATATCTTCACTCCATTCTACAATATCTATCTTCTCTCCATTTAATTCCTCTACAATCATTCGCACCCGAGATCCACTAGGGCCAACACACGAACCTACCGGATCTACATCCGAATCATTCGAATGAACCGCTAATTTAGATCGGTTTCCTGCTTCTCGCGATACAGACTTAATTTCTACTACCCCATCCTGAATTTCCGGCACTTCTATTTCAAATAAACGCTTTAACAGCCCAGGATGAGTACGAGACACCAAAATATTAGGACCTTTAGTAGTCTGTTCAACTTCTACAATATAAACCTTAACCTTTTCTCCAGCATGGTATTCTTCTCCGTCCATCTGTTCCCGAGGAATTAACAAAGCTTCTGTCCTTCCTAAATCAACAATTACATTATCTTTATGAGAACGCTGAATACTACCATTGGCTATTTCGCCTTCTTGATTAATATACTCCTGATACAAAATATCCCGTTCAGCTTCTCTAATTCGCTGAATAACCACTTGCTTAGCTGTTTGAGCCGCAATTCGGCCGAAATCACTGGGCGTCACCTCAATTTTGAGTTCATCTTCTAATTCAATATCTGGATCATACTTTTTTGCCTTTGCCAATGAAATTTCTTGATGACTATTCTCTACTTCTTCAACCACCTGCTTGCGCGAATAAACATGCACTTCTCCAGTCTCCTCATTTATTTCAATTTCAGCATTCTTTTTTGGCCCGTGCTGACTTTTCCCGTAAGCAGACTTTAAAGCAGCTTTTAAACTGTCCAGCAGCTGCTCTTTAGGAATTCCCTTATTTTCTTCCAGGTCATCTAAAGCCTGAATTAACTCAATATTCATAATTATTCCTCCTTATCCTAAAACTCAACTGTCAATTTAGTTTGAGCTACTTTGTTACGCGGAATTAAAACTTCATCCTGGTCTATTAACAATTTAACATTACCATCTTCCAGACCAACCAATTCCCCTACAAACTCCTTTTGGCCATCTACCGGAGCGTAAGTCGACACTTCAACTAATTCTCCCGCAAACCGAGCAAAATCTTCATCTGTTCGCAGTGGTCGATCCAACCCCGGCGACGATACTTCCAATAAATAAGAATGATCAATCGGATCTTCAACATCAAGATGAGTACTTAACTCTTCACTCACCTGTTCACAATCTTCTAATTCAATACCCCCTTCTTTATCAATAAACACGCGTAAAATCCAATTATCACCTTCTTTATTATATTCAACATCTACCAGTTCTAGTCCTTTGGTTGCCACTATTGGTTCCGCTAAATCCAGTACTAGTTCTTCAACCCGTGCCATCATCTTCCTCCTTTATTAAAATTTTTTATCTCCCCTGTAGTTATTAGAATATCCAATCCAGCAAATTTATATAAATTTATCCCGATTAATTATCAATTTCTAACTTTAAAACCACACCCTATTTATTATTATAAATTATAATTATATTATTAGTTTATGTTAATTAATCTTCACCTATTTTATATGATTAAAAAATTACAACTTACATAACTAAAGAGTGGGCCAGAACCCACTCCTTACCAGCATAAAAGCATATTTTCAATTATATTGTAGCATACCAGGTTTATTTTTGCAAACAAAAACCGGGTAAACGGTTAATGCAGTTTACAGTTAGATAGTTAAATATTAAAACCTTAATCATGTGTGTTAACTTAAACTAAATTTTACTAATTCAAAAGTTAAAGTGAAGGATTAACAATATTAAGTTTAAGTTTTTAAGTTTGAGCTTGAGGCTGAGCAGCCCATACAATCAGTGGTTATAATAGTCTGTTCAATCTCAAACTTAATGCATTATACAAGACAAAATATACATTAAGTTAACGCGTATAATCTAATTATAAGATTATAACCACTGGTTTCATGATTTTAACTGTCAACTGTTAATTGTCAACTATCCATCTAGGCAGAGCCTAGCTGTGAAATTCATAGAAACCATATATATCCAGGAGCCCGACCCTAGCTATGAAAAACTTACGAGTCTTAACAGACTCTCCATAAAAACCATAAAAAACATATTCATAGAAACCATATATATCCAGGGTAAAAGTCAACCCTGGCTATGAAAACCATAGAAACCATATATATCCAGGCTAACAACCAAGCCTGGCTATGAAAACCGCAGAAACCGCATCAACTGCCAAACAACGACAGTTGGTCAGTTTCCGGCAGGTTATCCAGGCAGCCGTGTTCTTCTAGAGCTTCAATAACTGTTTTACTAGCACTAGAACGATCTTTTAAATTCTCAATGGAAGTAAATTCTCCCTCTTGTCTAGCATCTACTATATTCTGAGCTGCACTATTGCCAATTCCATCTAGACTAATTAACGGCGGCAACAGCTGACCCTCTTCAATCTGAAATTCATAAGCCTGTGATTCATAAATATCAACTGGCAGAAATTCGATTCCCCGCGCCATTGCTTCCACAACAATTTCTAATACTTTCCGTAAATTATTGTCTTTTTGCGTAGCATCATTTCCTTTTTGCTTTAACTGTCTTATTTTTTTCTCTACAAACTCCCGCCCCTGTAAAACAATCTGAGCATCAAAATCCGACGCCTTAATGGTAAAATGAGTATTATAAAAAGCAGTCGGATGGTGCACCTTAAAGTAAGCAATTCGATAAGCCATCATCACATAAGCAGCAGCGTGAGCTTTCGGGAACATATAATTAATCTTTTTACAAGATTCTATATACCAATTAGGAACATCATTTTCTCTCATCGCTGCCTCCTGTTCTTCAGTTAAACCCTCACCGTGCCTAACATCTTCCATAATCCAGAAAGCACGCGAAGGTTCAACTCCTTTCTGCAGGAGAAAATTCATAATATCATCACGAACCGAAATAACTTCTGCTAATTTAGCCGTCCCTTTTTTGATTAAATCCTGGGCATTATTTAACCAAACATCAGCGCCGTGGGATAATCCACTGATCCGCACCAGCTCAGCAAAAGTAGTCGGCCGCGTCTCCCGCAGCATACCGCGGACAAATTGAGTCCCAAATTCAGGAATTCCTAAAGTTCCTAACTCAATTCCTATTTCCTCCGCAGTAATTCCCAGCGGCTCTATACTAGAAAAAATCTCCATCGTTTCCGGATCATCAAGCGGTATTTGCTGGGGATCAATACCTGTTTGATCCTGCAGCATCCGAATACTTGTCGGATCATCATGACCCAAAATATCTAACTTTAAAATCCGGCCGCTGATAGAATGATAATCAAAATGAGTAGTCAGCGTATCACTATCCTGATCATTCGCCGGCCGCTGAATCGGGGTAAAATCGTGAATATCCTTTTCCTGAGGCACCACCATCAATCCTCCCGGGTGCTGCCCAGTAGTCCGCTTGACCCCGGTACAGCCGTCTGACAGTCTATCAATTTCAGCTTGCCGGAGCGATAAATTATTATCTTCTATATAACCTTTAACAAATCCATAAGCAGTGCGGTCAGCAATCGTAGAAATAGTTCCCGCCCGATACACGTATTCTTCACCGAACAATTTTTCTGTATAATCATGCATTGTTTCTTGATATTCTCCAGAAAAGTTAAGGTCAATATCAGGAACTTTATCCCCTTCAAAGCCCAGAAAAACTTCAAAAGGAATATCATAACCATCTTTAATCAGCTCTGTTCCACATTCTGGACACTCCTTATCAGCTAAATCTACCCCAACCCCTACTGAACCATCCGTGAAAAACTCAGAATGTTTACAGTTTGGACATCGGTAATGAGGAGGCAGCGGATTAACTTCAGTAATTTTCGTCATTGTAGCCGCAAAGGAAGAACCCACTGAACCCCGCGAACCAACTAAATAACCATCTTCTAACGATTTTTTTACTAATTTATAGGAAATTAAGTAAATCACTGCATACCCATTGCCGATAATTGATTCTAACTCATTCTCTAATCTATCCTCTACTATCTCCGGCAGCGGATCCCCGTACCACTCTTCAGCTCGTTCATGGGCCATAGTTCTAATTTCTTCGTCAGCTCCTTCAATAGTCGGGGTATATAAGCCTTCCGGCACCGGCTTTAATTCTTCTATTTCTTCCACTAACTGTTGCGGAGTATCAATTACTAATTCTTTAGCTACCTCATCAGAAAAATAATCAAATTCAGCCAGCATTTCTTCTGTAGTTCGCAGATACAGCGGAGCCTGTTGGTCAGCATCATCAAATCCTTGACCTTCCTGTAAAATACGGCGGTAAATGCTATCTTCCGGAGCAAGAAAATGTACATCCCCCGCTGCAATTACTGGTTTCCCCAGCTTCTGACCTAATTCATAAATCTGACGGTTGATTTCTTTTAATTCTTCGCGCGAATCAACCTCGCCTTCTGCTAATAAAAATTTATTATTTCCTAACGGCTGTAGTTCCAGATAATCATAAAATTTAGCTAATTCCAGCAGTTCTGCTTCCGATTTGCCCTGCAGTACCGCCTTATAAAGTTGGCCTGCTTCACAAGCAGAACCAATCAGCAAGCCGTCTCTTTTTTTCAACAGCTCACTTTTCAAAATCCGGGGCACTCGGTGATAATTTTCTATATGAGCCTGCGACACAAGTTCATACAAATTCTTGAGCCCCTGCTGATTCTTCACTAGTATTGTCGTATGATAAGGGTGCATCCGTTTATAGTCAATTTCACTAGTCAACTGATTAATTTGGGTTAGCTTACTAACCTCTTCTGCTTTGGCTAGTTCTATTAAGTCCAGCAAAATTTCTGCAGTTACCCGAGCATCATCATCAGCTCGGTGATGATTTTCTAAACTCTTATTAAACCGATCAGCCAATTTATTAAGTTTAAAACTTTTCATATCAGAGAGCAGAGCTCGGGCCAAATTTAAAGTATCCAGCGCTGGATTAGATAGTTCTTCTTTTTCCAACTTACGTAATTTATCCTCTATAAAGCCCAGGTCAAAGGAAAGATTATGAGCTACCAGAGTAGCTTCCCCAGCAAACTCTAAAAACTCCATTAGTGCTGTTTCTAAATCAGGAGCATCAGCTACCATTTCCTGCTCTATACCGGTTAATTCTTTTATCTCAGCCGGGATTTCCCGCTCCGGATCAATAAAAGTTTGATAGCTATCCACTATTTCTCCCGCTTCAATCTTCGTAGCACCAATTTCAATAATTTGATTATGATGAGGATTAAAGCCAGTTGTTTCTAAATCAAATACAACATAAGTAGCTTCTGTAAGCTCTTCAGCTGTCGGGTTTAACATAATCGGTTCCCCGTCATCAACCAAATAAGCTTCTAAACCATAAATTACCTTGATATCTTCTCCTTCTGCTGCTTCATAGGCTTCGGGAAAAGCTTGTACTACCCCGTGGTCAGTGATAGCAATTGCTTCGTGTCCCCAGTCGGCTGCTTTTTCCACAGCTGCTTCCACATCTACTACTGAATCCATATCGCTCATCTGAGTATGCAGATGCAGTTCCACTCGCTTTTCTTCTGCTTCATCCTGCCTAGCTGGAGGCGAAACAGGCATAATGGCCTGCGGTTTAAGCATTAATTCCTGGTCATAAGTATCATATTCTACCTCACCTTTAACTTTAACCCACTGCCCAGTAGTCACTTTATCTGCTAAATTACTATTTTTCCGCGTAAATATTTTTACCGTGATCGAATTGTTATGATCAGTAATAGCAAACATAACTAGATCACTACCGCTTTTTAGTTCCTTGATGTCTGTTGAAAATATCTCACCTTCCACTGTTACCTGCTGCTGTTCATCATTAATCTCTGCTAACGAAACAGGTTCACTCTTTATTTTATTGCCCAGCCACGTATCTTCTTGGTTGCCTGGCTGCGACTGCCCATTACCTGCTCCTCCGGAAGCACCAGCAGGCAGTTCTTGAGCTAAACTATCCATATAGGCTGCTGTTTCCTTTTCCTTTTCTTCCGCAATCTGAGCCCGTTCAGCTGCAAACTCACCAACTGCAAACTCTGCTTCTACCTGTTTCCCATACTCTTCCCCAATAATTTTTTTTACTATTCGAGCACACTGCTTATTCTGAAGAGCTTCTACTGCCATCTTATTTTCTACCTCAAGTAACAGCTGTTCTCCTTCCATTCGACAGTTAACAGAAGACAACCAGCCGTTAGCCTGCGGCAGCCGGTCACGAACTTGAGCAATAATCCACTCCTCATCTTCCGCCAAAATCTCCGACAGAGATAAGTTAGGATCATAATAATTAAGATTGTATTCAACTGAACCCTGAGTAAAAAGCTCAGCACCTATTTCTTCTAATTTATCCCTAATCTCAACTCCTTCCGGAACTTTAAGCTTAACCTGACATATTTCTGCTTTAAGATCTACTTTAACTTCCTGCAAGCAGATCTGGCTCCACAGTCCTGCTGGTAAGTTTGTCTTTTCTTGTAATTGGTTCCAGAAAGAACACGACTGAGCTGGTTCTATAATAGCCTTGCTCATACACAACCTCTCCTTTAAGCAAAATTCTCGGTCTTAATTTCACTAACTTCTTCTATTTCTAGTAAGGAAATTAAAAGCTGAGTCTGTCTTGTTTGCTTTAACTGATCTATTTCTGCAATCAACTCTACAACTTCCCCTTCCGGTAGAGACTTAACTTCCATATTTTCAATATTAAGATCATTATCTTCCATTATAGCATTTACTTCTTTTAGCAAGGCCGATTTATAAGCAGCCTTAATTCTAATTAGTTGTTTTTTATTAGGTTCACCATAAACCTTACTCTCTATCTTATTCAATATGTTAAGTACCAATACAGCTAATATAGCAGCAGTTACCCCACTTACATAAAATCCAGCGCCGGCAGCTAAACCAATGCCCGAAACAGCCCAGATACCAGCAGCAGTAGTTAATCCCTTCACCGTAAATCCTTCGCGAATAATAGTTCCGGCTCCTAAAAAACCAACTCCACTAACTACCTGAGCAGCAATTCGGCCCGGGTCTACTTGGGGGTCATCAAATAATAATCTGACTTTAATCGAAACAATCATAATTAAAGCAGCCCCTAATGCTACCAGAATATTAGTTCGAAACCCGGCCGGCTTTGCATTCTTTTCCCGCTCTAATCCTACCATGCCGCCTAGTAAGACAGCCAAAAACAACCGTAAAATAATCTGTTGAACCTCTATTGCTTTCCCCCCTCAACTACTACAACTTATTATTTTTTCGAAAAATATTTCTTATTACTTGCCAGTACATTTTTATTCGTTCAGCTAGCCCCCGCCAAAATCCCATTTTTTCTTCCTTCATACGGTGGGTTAAATCCTTCAATTTAACTTTCTCAATCTTAACCTCATGTTCCTTTACATATTTGGTAAGTGCCATTTCTACCCCAAACTTAGTTACTGTTAAATTGGAGATATTATCTAGTATTTGGCGTCTTACAGCCCGCTGGCCGGATAAAAAAGGAGTTATCTTATGACCAAAATCCGTCTGCATTCTTCCTTCAGTAAAAATTCCCAGCGCCATTTCTGCTTGCCCAGCAATTATTGGCTGTAACAATTTACTGATATGTTTCCTGGTTAAGCCTAATAAATCTGCATCAAGGAATAAAATTATATCAGCTGCTTTAGCTGCTTCCGTATTAATTCCCGTCTGCATAGCTGCTCCTTTCCCTAAGTTCTCATTCTGTTCGATCACCTGGGCTCCAGCAGACCGGGCAACTTCTCCTGTATTATCAGTTGACCCATCACTAATTACAATTACTTCCTCTATTAACTGATGAGTAACCAGCATTTCAACTACAGCATCAATGGTTGCTTCCTCATTGTAGGCAGGAATTACTGCAACTGTCTTCATTAGGGAACCCCCTAATCTAATTCCGAAATTAGTTCCTCAAGTTGCGGCAAGAAGTTGTCTACTTCCAGTTTAAACTCTTCTCCTGTCTGACGATTTTTAATTTCTACTTTTCCTTCAGCTAATGATCGGCTGCCAATCGTAATCCGCAGCGGACAACCAACTAAATCAGCATCATTAAACTTAACACCAGCTCGTTCATTTCGATCATCAAATAAAACATCAATTCCCTTTTCTTTCAACTGCTGATAAAGATTATCTGCTGTCTCCATTACTTCTTCGTCATTTCCTAAGGCTAATACTTCTACTAAATAAGGTGCTAAAGCTTTCGGCCATTTGATACCGTATTGATCATGATTTTGTTCAATAGCAGCTGCTACTGTCCGCGATACGCCAATACCATAACAGCCCATAATTAGCGGTTGCGGTTTGCCGTTTTCATCTAATACAGTAGCCTCCAATGCTTCGCTATATTTAGTTCCTAGTTTAAAGACCTGACCTACTTCAATCCCTGGAGTTTGCTGCAGCTCTCCTCCACAGTGTATACAGCTCTCCCCTGGTTTAACTTCCCGAATATCAGCTATTTGATCAGCAGTAAAATCGCGGCCAGGATTCACGTTCAGATAATGTTTATCTGCTTCATTAGCTCCCGTAACTCCATTCACTACTTCCCTTACCAATTCATCAGCTATAACTTTAACATTTGTTAATTCAACTGGTCCTGTAAACCCTTTTACAGTTTCTAACTGCTGGTAAGTTTCCTCTTCTGCCATCTCTAAATTTGCAGTGCTCAACAAGTTGTTCAATTTTACCTCGTTAATTTCATAATCTCCTCTCACCAGGGCCAACACCGGCTCTTCCTTTGTCTGATATAAAACAGCTTTAATCATCTTTTCAGCTTTAATATTCAGCTCGTCAGTCAGCTCTTGAATAGTAGAAGCATCAGGCGTATCGACTGCTTCTAACTCCTTAGGCTGTTCAGAACTAGCTTCTGTATCTACTTCTGATTTAGCCAATTCTAAATTAGCGGCATAGTCACAATCACTACAGTAAACCACTGTATCTTCTCCCGCATCGGCTAATACCATAAACTCATGGGATACATCCCCACCGATAGCTCCTGTATCAGCCTCTACCGGCCGAAAATCAAGCCCACAGCGAGAAAAGATCCGATTATAAGCCTCATACATCTGCTGATAACTTTCATCAAGTCCTTCCTGATCAAGGTCAAAACTATACGCATCTTTCATAATAAATTCTCTCGCTCTAAGCACGCCAAAACGAGGCCGAATTTCATCCCGATACTTACTTTGAATCTGATATAAATTAAGCGGCACTTCCTTATAAGAACGCAGTTCATTTCGCACTAAATCAGTAATTACTTCTTCGTGAGTTGGCCCTAAGCAAAACTCTCGATCATGGCGGTCGCATAACCGTATTAATTCCGGACCATAATCCTCTAATCTGTTTGATTCTTCCCACAATTCAGCCGGCTGTAAAACCGGTAACTGAAGTTCCTGAGCTCCAGCTTTATTCATTTCTTCGCGAATAATTGTCTCTAATTTCTGCATTACCCGCTGACCTAAGGGTAAATATGTATAAATTCCAGAACCTACTTTTCTAATCATCCCTGCTCTCAACATTAATTGATGACTCACTACCTCTGCTTCAGCAGGTGTTTCCTTTAAAGTTGGTAAGTACATCTGTGACATCCGCATGATTTTATCCCTCC
>CAYFUT010000001.1:50236-57349 GCA_964346395.1 uncultured Halobacteroidaceae bacterium | reverse complement strand
ACTTTACGTAATACTTCTCCGTTACTAAAGATTAATCCTTCATCCTTTCCGCCGGCAATCCCGACATCAGCCTCTCTAGCTTCCCCTGGTCCATTCACTACACAACCCATTACTGCTACTGACAGCGGTTCATTTATATTTTTTAACCGCTCCTCTACCTCATGGGCAATTTCTACTAAATCAATCTCGCACCGCCCGCAAGTAGGACAAGAAATCAAATTAACTCCCCGATCGCGTAAATTAAGGTTATGTAAAATTTGATAACCGACATAAATTTCTTCTACCGGATTTCCTGTTAAGGATACGCGAATAGTATCTCCTAATCCCTGAGCCAAAATAGTACCAATTCCTACTGAAGATTTAATTGTTCCCGACTTCACCGGTCCTGCTTCTGTAATTCCTACATGAAAAGGATAATCTACCTTTTCTGCCATTAGTTTGTAAGCTTTTGCTGTCATTAATACATCCGAAGCCTTTAAAGAAATAATAATATCATGAAAATCAAATTTCTCTAATAGCCGCACGTGTTTAAGCGCACTTTCTACCATGGCTTCAGCAGTAGGATGACCATATTTCTCTAATAATGCTTGTTCTAAAGAACCAGCATTAACTCCTACGCGAAGGGGAACCTCTCTTTCAGCAGCTGCTGCTGCTAATTCTTCTACTTCAGCTTCTCCTCCGATATTACCCGGATTAATCCGCAGGCCGTCAACCCCCCGCTCTAAAGTTTCTAAAGCCAACCGATGGTCGAAATGAATATCAGCAATTAAGGGAATAGTAATCTGTTCTTTAATTTTATCAATATTTTCTGCTGCTTCCTGGTCAGGTACAGCTACTCTTATCAACTCGCAGCCTGCCTGTTCTAATTGCTTTATCTGATTTACGGTAGCCGCAGCATTTCTAGTATCAGTATTAGTCATAGACTGTACAGATATGGGAGCTTCCCCGCCAATCTGCACTTCTCCCATCCAAACTGCTTTACTTTGCCTCCGCTGCACTTTTATCACCTACTTAATTTGCATTCTTGCTGCCAGTCGCACTGCTGACAGATTTCCTGCTGCTCAATTACCCGGCGATAAACCAACATATCCAACCGGCGAATTCGCTGTAAAACTTCAGTCAAAGGAATTTTAACTTCATGATGGGCCCCTTTATTTCCTTCTTGTTTGTCTTGATTATCAGCATCCCAGACTACTTTCTGTAAAGGAGTTAGCTGAACATTGGCACTTACTTGACTAGAATCACTATGAAATAAAATAGCCAGGGCAATATCTCGGGCTTTCCCTAGCGGTTCTTCTTTAAGGATTAGCAGTTCATGAGCCCGTTCAGCCCCTTTTATAGTATGAATATCAAATTCTTGGTAGGATTCTTCGTCCCATTCGCCTTGATTTTCCCAATCAGTATGCCCGATATCATGCAGCAATCCTGCTTTAGCAGCTAAATCAGCACAAACTTCCCGGTTAGAAGCTAATTCAAAAGCAATTTCCGCCGTAGCAACTGCATGGGCATATCCAGCCTTGGGTAAATGCTTTTTCGCTACACTATCAGTAATTAAAGTTTCTAACGTCACATGCTCATCAATCATTGCTAATATCAACTCCCATTACAAGCATCACACAGTCCGCCGTTCTTCTGCACTTGCGCCCGCGCTTCTTTTCCACAGCGGCGGCAATTGGTGCCCATTAGCTCAAAGCATTCTTCACAGAATCCATGTTGTTGAACAAATTCAGGGTCAGGCGTACCGCAGATCTTACATACACAGTCCTTACAATAGCCATCATTATTCTGCACCTGCTGAGGGGCTACTTTGCCGCACCCTTTACAGGCATACTCTCCATTCTTTTCTTTGCGCAACCGCTCAACACAGTCTTCACATATATTTTCATGTTTTAAAATTCTAACTTTTGTGGCCTGCTGGCCGCATAATTTACAAAACCGTTCTGCCTGCCGACCGCTTACTTGATTAGGATCTAACCATTTGTTGTTACTCATTCTTTTATTCACCTCATATAAAAATCATAAGATTTTCAGCAAGGCACTAGAACCCACCTCGCCGGCTAGAAATAAATTTATTTAGGCGAAAAATTTCAATCGAAATTCTAATCCGGTATTCGTATATAATTATGATGTGAGATCATTAACCGTAATGATCACTATCAGAATAATTAATAAAGCAAATCCAATCAGATGAACTAATCCTTCTTTTTCCGGATCTACTGGTTTACCTCTAATCCACTCAATACCTAAAAATACTAAGCGGCCGCCGTCCAAAGCCGGCACCGGCAGTAAATTTATAATTCCTAAATTAATACTGATTACAGCCGCCAATCTAAACAGCCGCAGCATCCCCCGTTGAGTTGCATCTCCAATCAGCTCAGCTATTTTTACTGGTCCAGATAATTGAACAGCCCGCGTTCCCGTAATCATCCGGCCTAATTCAAGAATTATTAACTTGATATAATCTATTGTCTGCACTATTCCTAACCAGGCCGCCCGCAAAGGATTAACAGATTGGCGCTCATAAACAGGAAAAATACCAATCATGCCTGTCTGATTTCGGGAATTAAGTTCAGGTGTCACCTGTACCTGAAATGTTTTCTCTTTCCGTTTAACTGTTAAACTCAATTTTTCTCCCGCCGAATCATGGATTATATCTGCTACGTCTTCCCACTTTTCAACTGAATTACCATCTATAGCTAAAATTCGATCTCCCTCTTGTAGGCCTGCTTTTGCTGCTGGTTTTTCCGGCACTATCTGCCCAATCTCGGTAGTTGAAGAAACAGAGACCGGAACTCCAAAAAGGCTAAAAACCAGAGCAAATAAAATAATGGCCAACACAAAATTCATAACCGGTCCCATAGTGAGAACCCCTATTCGGGCTCCGATTGATTTCTGAAATAAACACTTTCCTTTGTCTAAGGCTTCCTGATAAGCTTTAATTTCTTCTTCAGTTGCTTCTTCTTCTTCTACCGGCATTTCTCCAGTTAATTTGCAAAATCCTCCTAGCGGCAGCATCCGTAATGAATACAGTGTTTCTCCTACCTGCTTGCCGACTAACTTAGGGCCCATGCCAATTGCAAATTCTTCTACCTGAACCCCCACATGTTTAGCCACCAAATAATGTCCTAATTCATGAAAAAACACCAAAATACTTAATACTATTATAAAAGAAACAATTGTTGTTAACAAACTTTGTCCCCCACTTTCTCAGCTTCTGTTCTTGCCCACTGGTCTGCTTCCAATATTTCTGTCAGCGAAGGATTAGTAATCAAATTATGATTATCCATTACTTGCTTAACTACTTGCGGAATAGCAACAAATTTAAGTTTATTCTGTAAAAATTTATGAACTGCTACTTCATTAGCTGCATTTAATACAGCAGGCATACTTCCTCCCTGCTTTCCAGCCTGATAGGCATATTTCAAACAGGGAAATAAATCAGTTTTTGGTTCTTCAAAGGTTAACTTACCTACTTCCGCTAAATCTAAACTTTCTAATTGATTAGGTTTTCGGTCGGGATAAGTTAGTACATACTGAATCGGAACCTTCATATCCGGAACTCCTAATTCAGCCAACATAGAATGGTCATTAAATTCCACCAGCGAGTGAATAATACTCTGCGGGTGAACTACTGTTTCAATTTTATCAAATTCAAGATCAAATAACCACCTTGCTTCTATAACTTCCAGCCCTTTATTCATTAAAGTAGCCGAATCAATAGTTATTTTACCGCCCATATCCCAGTTAGGATGGTCGAGAGCTTTTTTCACTGTTACTTGTTCTAAATCCTGACCACTAGCTGTTCGAAACGGACCTCCAGAAGCTGTTAAAATAATTTTATTAACTGTTTTCTGCTCTTCTCCCTGTAAAGCTTGGAAAATAGCATTATGTTCACTATCTAAGGGCAGCAAGCGGATATTATTTTTTTCTGCCTTAGCAGTTACAACTTCCCCCGCTGTTACTAGCGTTTCTTTATTAGCGATTCCAATATTTTTCCCCGCCTCAATTGCTTTGATAGTCGGCTGTACCCCAATGGCTCCTACTACTGCATTAATTACCAAATCAACTTCTTCCCGCGTCGCAACTTCAATTAACCCCGGCAGTCCGGTTAATACTTTTGTTTCCAGGTCATTTAATTTATATTTTAATTCCTCTGCCTTATCTTTTGCCTTTAATACAGCATATTGGGCATTAAATTTGCGGGCCTGACGGGCCAACTTTTCTACACTACTATTGGCCGTAAGTGCTACAATCTTAATTTGATCATCTAAATTTTCTACTACTTCTAAAGTCTGCCTGCCCACAGAACCAGTCGAACCTAAAATAGTTATTTTTTTCATAGAGTTAACCGCTTATTCCTAGCGGACTTGCCCCCCTTTATCTATATATACTACTCTTCTTGCGGAATAATGAAGGAGATAAAATCAGTATATAAAATTGATTTACCTACAATTACCACTGCTGGACCAATAAAAAAACCAGTTGGCCCAAAAAACTGAACCCCTAAATACATTGCTAACAGCGTAATTAACGGATGAACACCAATACTTTCCCCGACTATTTTAGCTTCCGCTGCCTGCCGAATGACGGTAATTAATACATATAAAACAAATACTCCTAGGCCAAACTTGGTTTGGCCGATAAGCAAACTATAAATTGCCCACGGAACCAAAATCATCCCCGGACCAATTACAGGAATTAAATCTAATATACCAGTTACCAAACCGGCTACTAAAGCATAATTGCTCCGCAGTAAAGTAAGGCCTATAATAGCTAATATAGTACTCATCGAAATCAAAATAGTCTGCGCTCTAATAAATCCCACAGCAGCAGCCATGATTCTATTTTGTACCTGCTTTATTTGCTGCTGCCAATCTGCAGAAAACGGAGTCAAATAAGTATTCACAATCAGCTCTTTATCGCGGCTAATAAAGAAGGTAGCTACCAGACTAATCAACAACATAGTAATCAAAGTCGGCAGCTGCTTCACTAAATTTAATAGAAAAGTAATTGCAGATTGGATATAGGTTCGCGCCTGCTCATAAATCTGTTCTAAATTATTATTAATTGAATTTTTAACTGTCTCAGGCATTTTCAATTCTTCAATCAACTGATCGAATTCTTGATTCTGCTGCGCTAACCAACTAATTTTTTGACCAATCGTTTGATAATCTGGTAAATTATTAATCAAACTATCTAATTCAATAAACAGCCGAGAAACAGCAACAGTCAACAACAAACCCACAATAATAAGTATTACTATAAGAACAATAGCTACTGCTATCCCCCGGGCCAACTTTGCTTCTCGGGTTAAAAATTCAACAGCAGGTTCTATTAAACTCGCCAGTAAGACAGCCAATAAAAACGGAAGGAGATAAGCCACTAAATACTTTAAAATAAATACACTAGCCGCTAAAACAAGCAAAAAACCCAGTGCTATCTTATGTATTTCCCGCATAACTACCTCCTAGCAAACTAATGCTTACCGTAAAATTATAAACTCTAAATAATAATAAACAACAGGTAAGGTGAACAATAGACTGTCAATTCTATCCAGCATACCCCCATGCCCGGGAATTAAATCGCCGGCATCCTTAATAGCTGCATCCCGCTTAAAGGCTGATTCACATAAATCCCCCAATTGAGCAACAACCCCAATCAAAGCACCTAACCAGATCCCCTGTAGCCAGTCATACATCAATAAATTGCTCAAACCCACCGTCATCAGAATACTACCTACTATCCCTCCTACAGCTCCTTCCACTGTCTTATTAGGACTAACCTGCGGAGCCAGTTGGTGCTGCCCTAAGTTCAAACCAGTAAAGTAGGCTGCCGTATCAGTTGTCCAGGTCGCCAAAATAGGTAACCAGACTAACAGCGGGCCAATTTTATCCCCAGCAAATTCTAACTGATATAACCGGATTAAATAGCTAAATAAAACAGCAATATAAAAAACCCCAAAAAAAGTAGTACTAGCCGACAACAAGGCCGAAGTCTGGTTTAGAAAAAACATCCTTTTCAATAAGATAGCTAGTAAACACAAAACTAAAATCCCGCTTAACTTTAAAAAGGAATATTGAAAATAAATACCGACTGTAAATAGCCAACTAGTCACTATTCCCAGTGCTTTATCTGGTTGAGGGGCTTTAGTTTCTACTAATTGAAAATATTCTAATAAAGCAAGAGTGATAATAGCTAAATTTAAGCCCAAAAAAGGATAACCGCCCACTCTAAAAATGATCACCAACACAGGAATCCCAATTGCAGCACTTAACAGCCGTTTGCTTAACATTATAATCACCTGCTTTCCTTAAAGACCACCAAACCTGCGTTCTCTAGTCTGATATTCTTGCAAGGCTGTTAAAAAATTTTCTTCTGTAAAATCGGGCCAATAAACATCTGTAAAATATAATTCCGCATACGCTAACTGCCAGAGGAGAAAGTTACTTACTCTACGCTCACCCCCCGGTCGAATAAACAAGTCAGGGTCGGGCTGTTGAGCAGTATATAACTGCTTTTCTATTTCTGCTTCTGTTATTTGCTCTGCTTTTAACTTACCCGCTTCTATTTGTTGGGCTAACTCTTTAACAGAATTTACTATTTCCATTCGCCCGCCGTAGTCAAGTGCTATATTAACCGTTAATCCATCATTATTTCTTGTTTCCTCCCTGACTAAATCTATTTTTTCCTGCACAGATTCCGGCAGTCGCTGCTTATATCCAATTACATTGACTTTAATATTTTCTTCCTTAAAGCTGTCCACTTCCCGCTCAAATGTTTCTTCAAACAAATTCATTAAAAAGTCAACTTCTGATTCCGGCCGCTTCCAATTTTCAGTTGAAAAAGCATAAACAGTCAAATATTCTACCTGCAGCTGTTGAGCAGCCTGGACAATCTGCTTTAAAGTGTTAACCCCTTCTCGGTGACCAGCACTCCTGGCTAATCCCTTTTCTTCAGCCCAGCGTCCATTACCGTCCATAATTATTGCTACATGGTCAGGAACTATTTCTAATTCTTCTTTATTACCCTCTATCGAATCTTCTTCAGCAGACAAAAACTTATTTTTAAGCCAGGTAACTACTCGTTTCATTAACTTTCCTCCTAATAAAAATT
>CAYFUT010000001.1:15315-50136 GCA_964346395.1 uncultured Halobacteroidaceae bacterium | reverse complement strand
TTATTTTTAAGCCAGGTAACTACTCGTTTCATTAACTTTCCTCCTAATAAAAATTGCAAGCTCCCATAACTAAAAACAATTTCCTACAACATAACTCCCTCTCAACAGAAACACAGTAAATTTAAATTAAACTTCCAAGATTGCCTCTTTTTTCTTGTCTAAAATCTCTTCTACCTGCTCAATATATTCATCAGTCAACTCCTGTACATTTTCTAATCCGCGGTGGTAATTATCTTCAGAGATTTCTCCTTTTTCTTCTAATTCTTCTAGCTCATCATTAGCTTCCCGGCGCACTTCACGAATAGCAATTCTTCCGTCTTCAGCTTTTTCATCAGCTAACCGAGCCAACTCTTTCCGCCGCTCTTCTGTTAGCTGCGGAATATTAATTCTAACTACATCGCCATCGGTGTTAGGAGTTAATCCTAAATCTGACTTTAAAATTGCCTTTTCAATCTCCTCAATCACATTACTATCATAAGGCTTAACTACCAACTGACGGGGCTCAGGAGCAGATATCTGTGCCATCTGATTAATCGGCGTCATCTGACCATAGTAATCCGCTTTTATATTATCTAATAAAGACGGTCGTGCTCTCCCCGTTCTAATCTGCTTAAATTCATCTTTAATTTCGGCAATTGCTTCTTTCATTTTCCGTTCTGTTTTACTAGTTACCTGCTTTATCATTACTATCCCTCCCGTTAGAATAATAACTTGTTCTTCAATCTATAATTTTCTTAATTAACAAACGTTCCCACTTTTTCTCCCCGAATTACTTTCTTAATATTTTCCGATTCTTCCAGTCCAAATACAATCAAAGGAATTTGATTGTCCATACACAGCGAAACAGCAGTAGAATCCATAACTCCCAGACCTCGGTTTAAAACTTCAATATAATCTAATTCATTATACTTCACTGCCTCTGGATTTTCGTGTGGGTCAGCTTCATAAATTCCATCTACATCTTTAGCCATTAAAATAGCATCAGCATCAATTTCTGCTGCCCGCAGTGCTGCTGTAGTATCAGTAGAAAAGAATGGATTACCGGTTCCCGCGCCAAAAATAACAACTCTTCCCTTTTCTAAATGGCGGATAGCCCGGCGCCTAATGTAAGGTTCTGCTACTTCCCGCATAGCAATTGCCGTCTGCACCCGGGTAACTAAACCTAACTTTTCCAGAGCATCCTGTAGCGCAAGTGAATTCATAACGGTAGCTAGCATCCCCATATAATCAGCTGTAGCGCGGTCCATTCCTTTAGCACTACCGGCTACCCCTCGAAAAATATTGCCGCCACCGACAACAATAGCTATCTCTACTCCCGTTGTTAACGCATCCTTAATTTTTTCGGCAATTACTTCAATAAATTGAGGGTCAATACCATATTCCTGATTACCACCCAAAGCAGCTCCACTTAATTTAATAATCACTCGTGAATATTCCGGTTCTTGCGACATCAATGCAACCCCCAGTTCTAATTCATTTTTAAGTTATAACCATCAGATTCAAAAAAGAGAACACAAAAATGTGTTCTCTTTTTTCCTAACTTTCTCTATTTGTCCATTTCACTCATGACTTCTTCAGCAAAATCTTCTTCTTCTACTTCAATTCCTTCGCCTACTTCATACCGGATGAATGTTTTAATCTCTGCATCTGTTTCTTCCAACAATTCACCAACAGTTTTATCTGTATCTTTAACATATTCCTGTTCTACTAAACAGTTCTGGTTATAAAATTTATCCAATCTACCTTCTACAATTTTATCAATAATATGTTCAGGTTTGTCTTCCTCCTGTAAGGCCTGCTCTCGAAGCAGTTCTTTTTCTTTCTCTATAGCCTCAGCCGGGACAGATTCTCGCGAAAGATAATCAGGATTAGTAGCCGCAATATGCATCGCAATATTCTGAGCTAATTCCTGACCTCCATTAGCTACTGCTACAATAGTACCAATATTGCCCCCCATATGGATATAAGTTCCAAAGCTTTCCGCTGCTTCTTTCTCCATCATTTCAAATCGGCGCAGAGAAATATTTTCTCCAATCTGCGCAATAGTTTCTTTAATAGTTTCCTGGATAGTTTTTTCTCCTTCCAGGGTCTGTTCCCGAGCCTCTTCAACAGTAGCTGGCTGATTTTCTAAAATATGATCAGCAATTTTATCCACTAATGCTACGAACTTATCATTTTTAGCAGCAAAATCTGTTTCCGAGTTAACCTCTACAATAGCAGCTAATTCGTTATTCTCTTTAATAGTTACTAATCCTTCACTTGCCGTACGGCCGGCTTTCTTCTCCGCGGAAGAAAGACCTTCCTTCCGTAAATATTCTATTGCTTCCTCCAAATCACCATCAGTTTCTTCTAAAGCTTCCTTACAGTCCATCATGCCAGCACTCGTCCGTTCTCGTAATTCTTTTACATCTGCTGCAGAAATTCCCATCATGAGACCTCCTCTTATGTAATTAAAAATTTACAATTGACAATTAAACTTCAAAAACTAAAACAAATTGTTAAAACAATTTATCTTTGGATAGTTAATAAGTTTCTAATTGTCAATTGTCATTTGTCAATTGAACTATGTTTACATAACCAAAGGCGCTTCCTAAGGAGCTACTCCTTCCTTATTCCACGCCTTTTTATTTATTAATTACTCTTCCTCTGGCTGTTCTTCCTTATCAGCCGCTTCTGAACTTTCTTCTTCAACGTCAGCAGCTGTTTCCTCTTCCTCAGTTGTTTCTTCTGCTTCCATCTCTTGTTCTTGAACTCCCTGTTTCCCTTCCAAAACAGCATCTGCAACTCGGCTAGTTAATAACTTAACTGCCCTAATTGCATCATCATTGCCCGGAATTAAAAAGTCAATTAAATCAGGGTCACAATTAGTATCTACAATAGATACAATCGGAATTCCCAATTTATTTGCTTCAGAAACGGCAATTTCTTCCCGATGCGGGTCAGCTACAAATAAAGCATCAGGCAAACCATCCATATCCCGAATACCGCCCAAGAAACGGGTTAATTTATTTCTTTCTCGCTCTAACTCAACTACCTCTTTGTTAGGCAGTACTTCAAACAAACCGTCTTCTTCCATCTGTTCAATTTCTTCTAACCGGTTAATTCGTTTACTGATTGTTTGATAATTGGTCAGCATTCCACCTAACCAACGTTCATTTACATACGGCATACCGCACCGTTCTGCTTCTTCTTCAATAGTTTCTTTCGCCTGCTTTTTCGTACCGACAAATAAAATCGTCTGGTCTTCACTAGCCAACTCCCGAACATAATCATAAGCCTTATCCATCAATTCTACTGTCTGTTCTAAATCAACAATGTAAATCCCATTTCGCTCTGTAAAGATATAATCTTCCATCTTAGGATTCCAGCGTCTTGTCCGATGACCAAAGTGAACTCCTGTTTCTAGTAATTCCTTCATTGTTACTACCGACATTTAATCCAAGCACCTCCTGTGGTTTTAGACCTCCACCTCTTTCAACCGCTGATAAGACCCCAGTGGGCACCTTTATCAACGTCCAGAGATGTGCGTGATATATTTAGCTTTATATACCGTTAAGTAGTATACCACACCAGATTAATAATATCAACATTTATTGCGATTTTTAAAGTTCAAGCTTGAATCTAAATTTAAACAAAAAAATAATTTAAATTCAGACTCAATCCCAAACTTAACCAGAGGTTACTGCTAATAATACTTCTAATTTAGAAACCCCTGGCTTAAATTCATATTCTCCCGCCATAATTTTCTTTTCAATATCAAACTTTTGTAATAAATTAATAAATACAGTTCGGTTTTCCACTATACCTCTTTCTGTCAACAGGTCAGCTACTTCCCAACCCTGCATTCCCTCTGTAATAGTTACCGTAATTTTCTCTTGTTGAGTATCATTCTTTACTTCTGACTCTGGATTCATTTTTTCTTTAGCTGCCTGCTCCTCTTCTGTTGTTTTTTCTTTCTCCTTTACATCCTTTTCTACTTCTTCAGTAGTTTCTTCCTTCTCTTTTTGCTGGAGGGAGTTTTTTAGATTAACCCCAGATTCCAGAGTAATCCCCTGAGTATAGTTGGCCCCGGGAAATTCCATCCCTAACTTTCTAGCTCGATTAATTAGTTCCTCTTCCGTCAATTGAGAATTAGATGGAACCGCAGGTAGTAGCCCGCCTGCGATTAAGACTAAAGAAATTACTAGCAGAGTAACTCCTATCCCCAGTAAAATATGCCGCAGCATTATTCTTCCCCCCGTGTATTTAGCTTCCAGATTAAATCTACCTCTCGATTCCCCATATCTAACTCATGTGCTATTTCTGATAGCGACAAGCCTTCTTCTGCTAATTCCTTAATCTCAACAAATTTATCTGGCTTAAAGGCGCCGTTAGCTGTTTCTGACTCTTCCTGATCAGCTTGCTGATGTTGGTTCCCCCCAGCATATAGATTAGTTACTCTTTCTTCTAACTTATTTAATTTACTATATAGACTATCCGCCTTCTCTTCTACTGTTTCTACTGTCTGCTGAAGTTCCTTTATTTCTTTAATTAATTTTCCATTATCGCGCTCCCCTTCTAATAACTGCTGGAATTGTCCCTGGTTAAAACTATCTTCAATATCCTGCTTAACTTCTCGAATTTCCGATAATAATTCTGATTCAAGATAATAACTATCCTGGTCATTATCTGCCCGATAAGTTAATATTAAAGAAATTAAAATTAGTACGGCTCCTACTGTAAACAAAATATATTCCATAATATCACTCCATTTACACTTTAATATCGATATGTTGGCCCCGGGGAGAAGCAGTTACTTCCTCCTGTTCTTCCTGGTGTTGTTCTTCTTTTTCTTGCTCTTCTTCATTATTAGTTTCGGTTTCTTCTTCTTCAGTTTCTTCTTCTACCTTTTGCTGTTCAGTTTTTTCTAAATTATTAACCTGCTGCTGTTTCAGTTCATCACGCTGCTTCATCTGCTGCGCCGCCTGTTCAGCCTGAGCTTGAACACTATTTTTTTCAGCCTGGGCCTCCCGACTAGCTTCTAAAGAACGAGGAACAAGAGTTTGGGGACTAATCGGCTCCATTGTGAGCCACCTCCTCGCTTATTAATCATAGAATCCTCAGCAAAGATATTAGCTTTGCTCACGTCACGGCTAAGTTTATTTATACGAACTAGACTTTATTTTTCCCTCATCTTCATAGAAAATCACATAGCTATTATCATTGTCAATTCGCGTACAGCTTTTACCGATGGTCAGTGTAACTCCAGAATAAATGGTGCCCTCCACTTTTATTCTCGCTTCATTACTTTCTTCCAGCAAATCGCTCAGCTCACGTTCCTTACTCTTTACCTCTTCCACCTCTTTAGAAAGAGTATAGCGCTGCTTGACCAGTTGGTTCAACAATTCTTCCCGCCGCTTTGTTAATTCTCCCTTCTTTTCTATCTTTTTTAACTGGTTAATATTCTTAATTGTTTCATCTAATTTACTCTGTTTATCTTTCAACTGACTTTCAATTTGATTATGCTCATCCCGCAATTGAGGAGTAATCCCCACTGATATTTCCGTCGGAGTTGCCAAATTAGAACCCATTGTCACCGCTTTTATTTCATGCCCGGCTCTTACTTCGCCGCCTACGATTAAACCCTTTCCCTGCGTTACTTCTACTTCCTCTCGGGCATCAATATTACTATGCATAATTGCATCTTTTACACTTAGTGACCCTTTAGTTTCGACCACTCCGTTTTCAATAAATTTAACCTCTACATCTCCCTTGGCAGTAACTTTACCCTGATTCCCGCCAATCAATCCTTTAGCAATTATTACTTGCCCCTCAGCCTCTATATCAGCTTTATGCACACTTCCTTCAATAGTAACATTGCCCTCAGCTTTAACTTCCATTCCCTCTTCTACATCGCCCTTAACATGAACACTGCCGCTAAAATCAATATTCCCGGTAGACAAATTAACATTGCCGTTAACTTGATGCGTATCTACCACACTAATCTGTTCATTATTCTTCACTACCTGACCTTCTATTTCCGAAATTAGCTCCGTTCCGTCTTCGCTAATTTTTACATTTTCTCCCGGTTTAAAAGCAGCTTCAATTACCGGATCTGGTTTTATCTCTTCTCCTGTAACTGTAGTTCCTAGTTCACCTTCTTTAGGTGGAATTTTTTTGGCCAATACATCTTCGGGATCTACATTAATAATGCGGTCCAAATTATAGAAATCAGCACTACCATCCTCTTGGATATTAACCTTGCGCTCTTTCCGTTCCAAGTCAAAGTTTAGCTCAATTTCTCCATCTTTCCCCGGTATCACTTCTTCTCCTTCAGCAATTAAAAATTCTTTTAACTCCTGTTCCTGCTCAAATTCTTCTTTAAATTCTTCTTCTCTAATGCCGAAAACTACCCCTTCTTCTCTTACTCGTTCCAGAACTTCTTCCGTAGTAATTTTTTCTCCTCCTAAAGCAGGAATATAATCAAGGTAAGCTTCTAATTTATCATTGCTGACTTTGACCTCTACTTCAGCATCGCGGTCTAATTCCGGCTTCCTTTCAGCAATCTTGACTTCTTCTTCGTCGCGAGTTAAAGCATCACTCACTGCCTCATAATCTACCTCTACAATTTCTTTTTCTTCTAATGCTTCCTCTACCTGATATAATTTTACTTCCTCGCCTCCATTTTCAGGCTGCTGAACAGTTAGAAAGATCCCAGCCTCCCGAACTATAACTTCAAGTTCACCAGCTACACCTTCTTCTCCTACTTCTAGGATAGCTTTATAAATTTCCTCCCCTCCAAAAATTCCCAAAAAACCTTTTTCTTCTTTTATAAATTCAAGTTCAATCTCTTCTTTAGCGAAATCTTTTTCCTCCTGCTCTTGGAATTGTTGATAAGCTTTCTCCAAAGCCCCTTGCCTACTTTTAGCTGTAATTTCTAATTCCTTGATTTCTTTCATAGTAACCCCCCCGTTAATCTACTAATTCTTCCTTTTTCTGACTCAAATGACCTCGCAATCTAAAGATAGCCTTCGTATGTAGCTGAGAAATTCTAGCAGTAGTCAAATCCAGAACCTCTCCTATTTCCTGCAGCGTCAAATCTTCATAATAATAGAGACTGACTACCATTTTTTCCTTCTCTGGCAATTTATCAATAGCAGTGCCCAACACTCGTTTCATTTGATTATAAGCCAGAACATTATCCGGTTCCCCCTCAGAAGAATCTTGAATCATATCCTTAAGCTGCAAATCATCCCCTGCCTGAGGCGAAATAAATTTTTCTAAAGATATATTTTCAGGAATATTAACTTCCTGTAATAACTGTTTAAACTCTTCCTCTTCTAGGCCTAATTCTTCCCTAATTTCTTCATCTGCTGGGGGGCGACCTAATTGATTCTCTAACTTCCTAACCGCCCGCGAAAATTGTTTTGATTTTCTCCTTACTTGCGTCGGAACCCAGTCAAGATTCCTTAATTCATCATAAATTGCTCCCTTAATGCGCGGCACAGCATAAGTAGAAAACTTAATACCGCGGCTAGGGTCAAACCGGTCAATAGCATCTATTAACCCTAAAACTCCATAATTAACTAAATCTTCAAAAGTAAATTTATCCGGTAAATTCACTATTACTTTGCCCGTAATATGCTTTACTAAGGGGATATAGCGTAAAATTAATTTCTTTTTTGCCGCTTGGTCGCAATTAGACTTATATTTTTGCCAAAGTTCCTTTTCATCTTCTGCGGCTTCCTTCATTGTAAATGCCCCCTTACTCTTCTTCCGTCATATTTTTTACCATATCTGCCATCTGCTCTGGGGCTTCCTGAGCCATATTAACTACATTTTCTTCTGCCTTATCTACTGTATCAAACTCAAACGGCTCTACTTCCTCTTCTTCGTGATTACCATTCTTCTGGTTTTCCTCCGCTTCCGACTGAAAATTATTCTTCTGCTGTTTACCATTACTTTTATATAAATTATAAGAAATCAATTGTCCAATTATACCTCCTAAAAATCCAAATAGAAGACCGCCAATTACTAACCGCTTTAATATTATCCCTATATCAAGCTGATTAATTATAGTTACTAATAAAATTAATATAATAGCAATTAGAAAAAACAATAAAGCTAATCTTTTAGCTAACCAACTCATTACTTATACCCCTCTCTTTACAACACTATATTATCAAACTTAACTGTTTTAATTAGCACATCCCCCGAATCTAGATGTAACTCCATTGTCCGCCCATAATCTTCGCCTACTTCCTTACCCACAAGAGGGATATTATATTTATCTAATTCTTTCTGCACCGCTTCTATATTCCGCGCTCCTATCCGCATTTTATCGTTGGAACTAGAAAAATCAAACATCTGTGCTCCGCCAGCCATCTTAGCTTTTAACCGCCGCCGGCTGACATTATTTTCTGTCAACTTATCTATCAGCATTTCCAGGGCTGTATCAGCATATTTAGCTGGATTCCCCTGTTTTTTATTTTCCGGAAACTCCGGTAGCATAACATGAGCCATGCCACCTACTTCAATTTTAGCATCATATAAAGTAACTCCTATACAAGAACCTAACCCGGAAGTAATAATAATGCCTTGCTCTTTTCCTACCTTCAAATCAGCCATCCTCACCCTTAATTTATTATTCATCTCGAATACCTAATTTCTCCAAAATTACTGTTAAAGACTCCGGATCAGGAATCAAAAAGAAGTTCCCCTTGATTTCTTCTTCCAAATCACTTAAGAATTGCGTCTCAATTACTAAGGCATAATCTCCTACCTGGCCTAATTCAATAAAACAGTACTCCAAAATAGCTCCCGCCATATCATAAGTTAACGCCGGAACATGAGGCTTAATTTCAATATCAAGCATCTGGGAAAAAGCATTCAAATTGGAATTAGTCAAAATATTAGCAATTTCTTTTAAAGCAGATTCTTCAAGATTGCCCATCTCTTCATCTATATCTACTTCTCTGTGAGCCAAGAGTTCAATTAAAACATTAGCACTTTCCGCCTGCAGGGTAAATAATACTCCACCTCCAATATCTCCTTCTATTCCTACTAACATAGCAGCAACAGAATCTTCAGCGCCGCCCATAATTTCCGGCACCTGTTCAATAGGCAAAATATCCACCCGAGGAACTGTCATCTCTATTTTGCTATCCAGCATAGAAGATAAAGAAGTAGCAGCATTTCCCGCTCCAATACTAGCTACTTCCTTTACAGCATCCAATTGAAGCGGACCTAATTCCGACAGTTTGTCGTCTAAACCCATATTTCTCACCTCTTAAATCTTAATTTCTAGATATTATCTTTAAATCCTTGTTTTCTCGTAATTTACTTGCAAATAATAATCTATATTAAACCCTTCCGCCGCAATTCTCGCTGCTTAACAAATCCCCACTCAATTATCTCTTCCCGCACTTCATCTGATAATCCGACAAACTGAATTCCTAAATTATAATTTGTTTCCCCCGTATCTGAATCTTCATCTTTCCTAATTCTAACTACTTTTCCCTTTATAATACTTTGCGATAAAGACAGGGGCAGTAATTTTAAATCAAGTTTATCTTCTTCCTCTAATCCCTCTAAGTCATCAATTTTTAATTTAATCCCGCCGCCACTAACATCAACCATTAGCCCTTGCTTAAATTCTCCATTATCTATTCTATATTCAACATCTTCTCCTACCGGCACTCGGACATAACGCCTCCTCTGAACCTTCTTCCATTTTCCATCCCTAATTACTTCTAAGGATAAAATAGGGTCGCGTTTAAACTGCTTTACTTCCACAGGCTGCTTATATAAACCATTCCGTCCTATAAATACCAAAGTTAACCTTTTCCCCCGCCTGATTCCTGTTGGTTTACCACCCTGCACAAAAGAAAAATCAAGCTCAATTATGTTATCACCTAAATCTACCACTTTAGTTTCATATACTTGATTATTCTTATCTTCTTTCCAACGCGAAATTTTAAGTCGAACCTTTTGACCAACTTCTAATCGCGAACTCATAATTTATTCCCCTTTATCCCCAGAAAAAAGTTATTATATTAATCCCTTTTTTCTTAATTCCCTTTGCTTTGCAAATAACCACTGTGTTAATTCATCTTGATAGCTTTGGTTAGCATTAATAAAATCTAATCCCGCTTCATACTTTTTAATTTCACTGCGAACCACTTTATTAACCCGAATAATTTTACCAAATAAAGTTGAAAAGGAGGCATCTATAAATTCAAAATCAATCTCTAGAATTTCTCCTGCCTTTAATTTCTCTTCCATTGACAACTTCACCCCACCAGCACTTATATCCTTGATTATTCCGGTACTATTCAGTTCCGGCAGTCCCTGATCAGAATCTAAAGTAAGCTCTTCTTCTCCTAATTTATTATCTGCAGTACCCACCATTTTTTCAAATTGCTGCTCATTTTCAGCAATTTTTCGATACTTAGTTTTTTGTTCAAGTTCTAATCTAAAAAACTGTCGTTCTTGAATTCTAGTTACTGACCCGCGTAAAGTTAGGATTAATAGAGGAGTAGCATCAAAACTGCGGGCTGCTACTTTAACTGGTAAAACATAAACTCCTCCTTCTTCTCCAACCCTAATTTCTCCACGCCCATTGACCGGCACTTTTACTGGTTGGCGATTAGAAAACGGAGCATTAATTACAAACTGCTCTTCATTCTTTATATCTACTACCTGAGTAGAATACTTTCCAGCAAAACGACCGGCAGTTACTTTCAACTCTACTAATTGATTTACTTCTAACTTATCTTCCAAATCAAAATCAGCTACTGCTTCCCCTTCTCGCATACTTCCCCTCCCAATTTCATTTTTAAACTGCTAAATTCAATTCACTATAAGCCAAACATGTTACTAAAAAACCCTTTTAAACTGCTTTCTTTTGGATCAGATTTATCCAGTAAATTAGTCACTATACTATTCATCCTGCTTACTACTTTAGATTTCGGAAATTCCAGCCAAAAGGGCCGTCGGTTCTTTACCGCCTTGACCACTGCTTTATCTTCAGGAAGATCACCTAAAAAATCAATTTCTAAGTCCAAAAATTCCTCAGCTGTACTGATCAATCGTTCCCCAATTTGCCGGCCTTCCTTTTGCTTTTCTACTCGATTGATTACTAACTTAATCTCAACCTCAGGGTCATGATTAGAAACTACTTTTATTACTCCGTAAGCATCAGTAATAGAAGTCGGTTCAGTAGTAGAAATTAAAATTATTTCATCAGCGGCCAACACAAAGTCTAATACTTTGTCAGACAATCCCGCCCCTGTATCTATCAAAATAATATCATATTTTTGCTCAATTTCCTGCCAATGCCGAATTAAATTATTAATCTGATGCTTAGATAAATTAGCTAACTCCTCAATACCTGAACCTCCAGGAATCAAGGGTAAATCTCCAGCCCCTCTAATAATAATCTCTTCTAAAGTTTTAGCACCTGATATCACATGGTTGAGAGTATAATTCGGCGTAGCTCCTAAAATCACATCTAAATTAGCTAAACCTAAATCAGCATCAAAAACTAAAACCTTTTGTCCTTCTTCCTGTAACGCTAAAGCTAAATTAGCTACAAAATTAGATTTACCTACTCCGCCTTTACCGCTAGTAATTGCATATACTTTCGCAATATTACTTTGCTCCGACTGCTGGCTAGATTCTAATCCACTTCCTGCTCCCTTTTTTTCTTCCACCATATTTCTTAATTTTTCAGCTTGATCAATCATAGTTCTAACCCCTCAACTAGATTATTTATCAATTCTTCAGTTTGCGGAACTTCAATATCTTCTGGTACATCTTGTCCAGTAGTAATATAAGAAATAGGTTTTTCAGCTCTATTGACTGCTTCCAAAATAACTCCTAACGCATCGGTTTCATCTATTTTTGTTAAAATTAATTTATCCAATTGAATTTGACTATAAACATCAATTATTCCTTCTAAATCCTTAGCTTTAGTAGTGGAACTTAATACTAAATAAACCTCATCAATTTCTGTTTTCTTAATAAATCCTTTTAATTCTGAAATATGAATTTCATTATTCTGACTCCTCCCCGCTGTATCAATCAAAATCAAATCATAATCCTGATAACCCTCAATAGCAGTTTTTAATTCTTGGGGAGTGAAAACCACTTCTAGGGGTAAATCAATTATTTCGCTATAAGTTTTTAACTGATCCACCGCTGCAATTCGATAAGTATCAGCAGTAATCAAACCTACCTTCTTATTTTTTAATAGCGAAAAATTAGCTGCTAATTTGGCCAGCGTAGTAGTTTTTCCTACTCCCGTTGGTCCTACTAAAGCAACTACTTTAGGTAGTCCTTCATCCAATTTAATAGGCTCTATTGCCGGTAATTCAGATTTTAATTCTTCTTTTAATACCCCCCGCACCTGCTGTAAATCATTGGCTTCTATTGCTACTTTCTGACCTACTTTCTGGGCCAACTTCCGGGCAGTAGAGTAACTAACCCCTAATTCTAATAATCCTTCCACTAACTGCTGATTAACCGGTTTACTGTTTATAGATGATACTTGTTTTTGGCTTTCTTTTACCTCACCTACTAGTTCTTCTACTTGTCCCTTCATCTGATTCAGCTCTTGCTTTAATTCTTTATTCCCCTGCTCACTTGCTTTAACTTCTGAATCAATAGTAGCCACTACTTCTACCATTTTTTTAGCGAAAAAACCAAAAAACCCGCCTTTTTTAAATTTCCTACTATGGAGAATAATAGCATTCGGCCCTAAATCAGACTTAACCTTTAAAATAGCTTCCTGCATATTTTCTGCCTGGTATTTTTTTACCTTCATTTAAATATTCACCATCCCTATTGTCTGCACATTAACATATGATTCAAGCTCATTATAAGAGAGGACAGTTAAATTCGAGGCCACCTGCTCGGTAAGTTCCCGGAAATGAAATCTAACAATCGGAGAAGTAAGTACAATCGGTTCATACCCTTGATTAGTAACCCGTTCTACTTCCTGGGATAAACTATTATAAATCTGCTGCGCAGTATCCGGATCAAGAGCTACATAAGATCCCTGTTCAGTTTGTTCAATTGAATCGGAAATGGTTTCTTCAATCTCCGGTGCTAAAGTAATTACATTAATATTATTATTCTCATCAGTAAATTCCTGCGAAATCTGCCGAGCCAATGCATCCTGCCGCACATATTCTGTTAATATATCGGTATCCTGAGTATTGCGTGCCTGATCAGCCAGCACTTCCAAAATAGAGGATAAATCTCTAATAGAAACACCTTCCCGCAGCAAATTCTGCAGTACTTTTTGAATCTGACCTACAGATAATAAATCAGGTACTAATTCCTCTACTAAAGCCGGCTGTTCTTCTTCAATATTATCAATTAAATCTTTAACTTCTTGTCTGCCGAGCAATTCATGAGCATGAGACTTAACTAATTCTGTCAAGTGAGTAGCAATTACAGAGGGTGGATCAACAATTGTATAGCCAGCCATTTCTGCTTTTTCTTTTTCTTCTTCATCAATCCACAGAGCCGGCAAATCAAAAGCAGGCTCAGTAGTTTCTATACCCTCTATTTCTTCAGTTGCCACCCCAGAGTCCATAGCCAAATACTTATCAAGCAGAACCTCATACCGGGCAATCTCAATCCCCCGCAAATTCACCCGATAAATATTCGGCTCTAGCTGCATATTATCGCGAATTCGAATCGGCGGAATAACAATCCCTAATTCCATCGCACACTGCCGCCGAATCATTGATACTCGGTCAAGGAGATCTCCCCCCTGCTCAGGAACTACCAAAGGAATTAAATTATACCCCACTTCTACTTCCATCGGATCTACCTGCAGTAAATCAGAAATATTCTCCTGTTCTCGATATTCTTCTACTTCCTCTTCCTCGGCTAATTCTTCTTCTTCTTCTTCTACCTCCTGCTCTGACTGATATAATACATAACCTATACTAGCAAATAAGATAGCTAAAGTAACAAACGGAATCAACGGTAAGGGCGTTAAAGTTCCTAATAAAAAGAGAACTGCCGCCACTAACCCCAGTGCCTTCGGCTGAGAAAATACCTGATTAGTAAATTCATGGCCCAAATTCTCTTCGGAAGCTGCTCGGGTAACCACAACTCCAGTAGCCGAAGAAACTAACAAAGCTGGAATTTGGCTTACAAGTCCATCACCAACCGTCAGCAAAGTATACGTCTGCAGCGCTCCTGCAACCGGCATCCCGCGCTGAATAACTCCAATCACCAAACCGCCAACAATATTAATTAAGGTAATTATAATTCCCGCAATCGCATCCCCTTTGACAAATTTACTAGCGCCATCCATAGCACCATAAAAATCTGCTTCCTGCCTAATTTGCTCTCGTTTTTGGCGTGCTTCTGCTTCGGTAATCAGACCTGAATTTAAATCAGCATCGATACTCATCTGTTTACCAGGCATAGCATCCAGAGTAAAGCGCGCTGATACCTCTGCTACTCGCTCAGCACCTTTAGTAATTACAATATATTGAATGGCAATTAAAATGACAAAAATAATGAATCCTACTATATAATTGCCGCCCACTACAAAATTACCAAAGGCTTCAATTACATTTCCCGCATCCGCCTGACCCAGGATTAATCTAGTAGTAGAGACATTCAACCCCAATCTAAATAAGGTAGCTACCAACAATAAGGAAGGAAATATAGATAACTCCAGAGGGTTAGTTAAATACATAGAAACTAGCAAAATAGTCAGCGCCAAACTGATATTTAAAGTCAATAACAGATCTATCATTAGAGTAGGCAGCGGTACAATAAACATTACTACAATCATAATTACCGCTACGGCAAAAACTAAATCATTATACTGGGCTACACTTCCTAAATTCTCTAATGGAGTCGCCATCTCTCGAACCTCCTTTCTAAACCTAACCTATCTTTGAGTCTGAGGTTGAGGCTGAGATTGAGTAAAACCACTACAATCATTGGTTTTTAGGATTGCTCAGACTAAAGCTCAAACTCAAACTATGCTTCTTCATTCCTCTAATTCATACACATAAGCTAATATCTCAGCTACCGCCTGATACAGCTGTTCCGGAATTTCTTCTCCGATTTCTACCATTTTATTTAGCGCCTGAGCTAACTGCTTCTCTTCTACTATTTCTACATCATTTTCCCGGGCTATTTCTTTTATCTTCTGAGCAATTAGATCTTCACCTTTAGCTACTACCAGAGGAGCCTCCATGGTTTCCATTTCAAATTGCAGAGCAACTGCAATATGCGTCGGGTTAGTAATTACTACATCTGCTTCCGGGACCTCCTGCATCATCCGCTGCTGAGCCATTTCCTGCTGTTTTTCTTCCCGTTTAGATTTAAGTTCCGGATCTCCTTCTCGCTGTTTTCTCTCTTCTTCAACTTCCTTTTTTGACATTTTTAGATCCTGTTCATGTTCCCACTTTTGATAGAAGAAATCAATAATCCCCAGCACGATAAAAACTGCACTCACTCGCATGGCCAAAAGAAAAATAGTATTCCCCAATAATTTAATAGCATTTCTAGCTTCACTAAGCCCCATTACAAATAACTGCGGTAAAATCCCTTTCAAGGTTATAAACGAAATACCAGCTACAATTATTAATTTGAAAACTGACTTAATAAATTCCACTAAACTACGTTTAGAAGCTAACTGTTTTAATCCTTGAATCGGATTTAAAGAACTTAAATCCGGCTGTAAAGGTTGAAGAGTAAACAAAAAACCAAACTGCAGATAATAGCTTAAAACTCCAATAATAATCATCCCTATCATAATAGGGATTACTAAATCAGCAATAAAAAACGTTACTTCCATAAACAAAGTATGTGCACTGCGAATAGTTACCGGTTTATTAATCATGTAATCAGTTAAAAATTTATTAATAAATGCCATTAATTCTTTTATAGCACCAAACATTAAAAAATAAATTAACACAAAGCTAAACAATAGTCCCAGGGACATTACCAAGTCTTGACTCTGCGGTACATTCCCTTCTTCCCGTGCCTCTTCTCTCCGTTTGGGGGTCGGGTCTTCTGTTTTTTCCTCATCCTCAGCCACTAATCATCCCCCCTTGATTAAAATGAAAAATTAAAAACTTAACAACATCCAACATTATTTTTCACTGCCTAATTTTATATCCGCACTATTTTCTATTTTCTCATTTATCATTTTTCATTCTCCATTATTATTTTATCATATTTCAACCCATTAAGTTAAGGACATCATGTATTTTATGAAATCCATCGGCAAAAAATCGTTTAAAGACTTCTATATAGTTCGGTAAAATAATAAATAATAATGTCATGCCGGCCATTATTTTTATCGGCAATCCTATAATAAATACATTCATCTGCGGTACTGTTCGAGCCAATATTCCCAGAGAAATATCTATTAAAAACAGCGATCCCATAATGGGTAGTGCCAACTGTAGAGCCATCGGGAATAAATCCCCGATTATTCTCAATAAAGGAGCAAAAATTTCAGAAGAACCGGAAAATTGACCTAATTTAACTAACTTGAAACTTTTAGTTAACAACTGAAGTAGTTTCCGGTCCCCACCAACTACAAAAAAGATAAGAATAGCCATGATATTTTTAAATTGCCCAATAATCGGCGCCTGCGCCCCTAATTGCGGCGACATAATACTGGCTAAGAAAAACCCCATCCGTTTATCAATGAATTCTCCAGCTAATTGAATAGTAGTAAAAGTTATTAATAAAATAAATCCAATTACTAATCCTACTGTAATCTCTTTAATCAACTGTCCGCCAAGCAGCCACAAGTCAACCGGCCAACTTAAATGGTCAGTAGGAATAATAGGTAATAATATTATTGCCAGCAATAATATTAATCCCATCTTCACCCGACGCAAAATAATTCGACTCCCGAAAATAGGAGTAATTAAAAACATCCCCACAACTCGACTCACAATTAAACTAAGATAATAAACCTGATTTAATAATTCACTCTCAGTCATAAGCATTCTAACTCCTTTTAACCGACATAATCAGGAATATGAATAATTAATTCCCGGGCATAATTTAGAATAACTCTTATCATCCATGGGCCGAAAATAAACAAAGCTATTATTACAGCAAAAATTTTCGGTACAAAAGATAAAGTCTGATCTTGTACCTGAGTTGCCGCTTGAATAAGACTAATTAAAATTCCAGCAGCCATTCCCAAACCTAACATAGGAGCAGCAACTTTAATCACTGTTAATAAAGATTGGCGGCCAATATCAAGCACTATTTGTTCATTCAATTCTACCCGCTCCTTAATTAAAAGTTTTAACTAGTGACTCAATCACTAAGTACCAACCATCTACTAATACAAAAAGTAAAATCTTAAACGGAAGTGAAATCATTACCGGCGGTAACATCATCATTCCCATCGACATCAAAGTACTGGCTACTATCATATCAATTACAATAAAAGGTAAATAAATAATAAACCCAATCTGGAAAGCTGTCTTTAATTCACTGATTACAAACGCTGGCACCAACAAATAAGTAGACACTTCTGCCTGATTTGCCGGCTGTTCTGTCTCAGCTAAATTGATAAACAAAGCTATATCCTTTTCTCGGGTCTGCTGGAACATAAACTCCCGCAGTGGTTCTATTCCCCGTTCTAAAGCAGTACTCTGATCGATTTCTTCATTTAAATACGGCTGCAGCGCCTGTTGGTTCATCTGCTGCCAGGTAGGAGCCATAACAAAGACTGTCAGAAAAATAGCCAACCCGATTAAAACCTGAGCTGGGGGCATATTCCGCGCTGCTAAAGCCCGTTTTAAAATTGACAGAACAATGATAATCCGGGTAAACGAAGTTAGCAGAATTAAGATAGAAGGTACCAGACTAAGAACTGTTAACAGTAGTACAATTTGTAGTGACATAGCTAAATCCTGCGGTTGGCTCTCTTCCTCCCCAATCTGAATATCAATATTCGGAATCTCAAACTGGGGAGCAGCCCAAACACTACTGGTAGCAATCATTAATATCATAACTGCTAAAATTACAGTTAATAGACTTTTTTTAGTTCCCATCATTCTCATCCTCATTATTCATAAACTGAATGAAATTTAATAATTTTGGCGAAGAATCCTTCTGGTTTATAATTTCACTAATCGTTAAATCTACTTTTTTTACAAATTCAAGCTGTTCTTCACTAACTGTTACCAACCATATATCTTCAACTACTGCTACCAAGCAAATAAATTTATTACTGTCAAGATAACACCGTTCCAAAACTTTAAGTTGATTGGTCTGATTGAAAAAATTTTTTTCTCTTATAAATTTGACTAGTAAATAAAATAACCCTAAAACTCCTACTAAGGCCCCTATTGCTTTAATTAACTGCAAAGAATAATTCATAACATCAGCCCTTACTCTAGTTTCTTCAATCGCTGCTGCGAACTAACAATATCCGTTACCCGGAAGCCAAAGTTTTCATCAATAACTACTACTTCACCTTTAGCTATCAGCTTGCCATTGACTAATAAATCTACTGCTTCTCCAGCTAATCTATTAAGTTCAATTACTGAACCAGGACCTAATTCTAAAATCTCTTTTATTGACATACGCGTTTTGCCTAATCTGACTGTTAATTCTAAATCTACATCATAGATTAAACTTAAATCATTCTGCGGTCCAGCTCCTTGAGTTCCGCCCAGTTCATCAAACTCCACATCTTGCACTTCTACATCCGGCTGCAGCTGCTGAGGACCTGCCTGCTGAGCAGCTGGTCGAGGTTGTTGCGGCTGCTGCGGTCTACCTTGACTAGCAGCTGCGGTCTGGCGCTGAGCAGCCTGTTGTTGAGCCTGTTGCTGGGCTTGTGTCTGCTCTGTTTGACCGCCAGCCTGCTCTTGAGAACTAACTTCAGTTTCTTTCTGACCTGAGGACGCTTCTGGCTCTTCATCGGGAGCCAATCCTTGTGCCATCTGCTTAGCAAAGTCAATAGTCATCACCTGCACCAGTTTGCTGTGAACCAAATCTCCAATATGAATATCAAAAATAACTTTAACTACTTCATCCTCCGGAGCAATATCTTCTAAATGAATAGTTTCAGTATTAACTTCTAATAATTCAGCTTTCGGCGGAGAAATATCGATTTTATTGCCCTCAAAAAAGTCCGACATAGAGGTCGAGGCGGAACCCATCATCTGGTTCATTGCTTCTCCTACTGCACTCATATGCATTTCATCTAATTCCTCCGGCGGATTAGTTCCGTCCCCACCCATCATTAAATCAGTAATTACAGCGGCATCCTCTACCTCTAAAATTAATTGATTGCTGCCCTCTAATCCTTCAATATACTGAACATCAACCACTACGCAAGGTTTTGTATAACTGTCAATTAAATTCTGCAAAGTACTAACTTTTACTTTAGGAGCAGTTATTTCCACCTTTTTATCTAATAAACCATATAAAGCAGTAGTAGCCGATCCCATCGAAATATTAGCTACTTCTCCCAGAGCATCTTTTTCAAAATCAGTTAGTGTTGGTTCAGAACCTCCATCATTGCCTTCCTCATCTCCATCATCTAACAAAGAATCAATTTCATTTTGAGATAAAGTTTCATCACTCATTATTTGCCTCCTCCCATTCTTCAAACCATTCTTTAATACTTTCTTCTTCCTCTAGATCTTTATTAATCTCCACTGCTGCTTTACTTCCTAGCTTACCAGGGCTTCCTGTAAATTTATTATTTCCATTGACAGTCACTAACATATCTTCTTCTGTTTTAGTATCTAACCGCAGTACATCTCCGGCTGCTAAATTCAATAACTGCCCTACTGTAATCTGCGTAGTCCCTAATTCCACTTCTACAGGTAATTGTGCCCTCGTTAAACCCTTCTTTAACTCTTCAGAATCCTGTTCCTCTTCTTCCCCACGAGAAGCTGAAAACCAAAACTGAGCACTTAATTTAGAAACGATTGGTTCTAATACTATATACGGAATACAAATATTTATAAGTCCTTCGGTTTCCCCAATTTGAGCATTAAAAGTAGCCAAAATAACCATATCATTTCCAGGAACTATTTGCGTAAACTGCGGATTGGACTCTAACTCCTTAAGCCGCGGACGCAGGTCAGCTACATTTTCCCAAGCTTCACTGAAACTCTCCAAAAATCGCTTAGTTATCTTTTTAAGTACCACTTCTTCAATATCAGTAAATTCTCTAACCTCATTTTCTGATTCTACCTCAGCCCCGCCAAAGGTACGCTCTACAATCGTAAAAGCTATTTTAGGATTCATCTCAATAATAAATTGTCCGTGAAACGGATGGAAATCACAAATAGCCATCACTGTTGGCTGCGGCAGTGATTGAGCAAACTCATCATACGATAACTGCTCAATAGAAGCAACCTCTATCTTCCCTACCGATCTTAACTGGGTAGAAATAGCAGTACTTACCAACCGACCGAAACCTTCATAAATCATTCTTAAAGTTCGTAGTTGATCCTTGGACAGCTTATTGGGATGTTTAAAATCATACACTTGTACTTTTTCTTCCTCTTCATCTTTCAATTCTTCAGCTTCTACTTCACCTGAAGATAACGCATCTAGCAAAGAATCTATTTCACTCTGACTCAACACCTCATCTGACGGCATAACTCCACCCCCTTGCCTTTACCTAAACAATAGCATCTATTGCAGCACAAATTCAGTAAAAAACACATTAGTTACTTTGCCTTTCATTAAATTATCATTTACTCTTTCCATAATATCAGTCCGCAATTTTCTAGTTCCTTCCACACTATTAACTCCCTCTTGATTCTGTTTTCTTAAGATACTAATAATTGTATCTCTCATCTGCGGCGACCGCTGATTTATTTCCTCCATTACTTTTTCATTGCTGACTTCAAAAACGATATTCACCTTTACAAAGCTTTCCCCTTCTGCTAAATTAACTACAAAATCACCTAGTTTAGTAGTAGGACCTAATTCTTCCTTTTGAGCTTGGGCAGCACTATCTTCTCCATTGCCCCCTCCCCCACCTAACTTAACAAACATAAAGTAAGAAGTTCCCGTAGCTAACAAAACAGATAATATTATTATAATAGTAATAAATACATAACTGACATTACTACTTTCCTCACTCATTAATAATATCCTCCTTTTCTCCCGTAATCATATCTTTTTCTTCTACTGTCTTCCGTTTTAAAACCACATCCACTCTTCGATTTAAAGCCCGGTGCTGCCGGGTATCATTCGGATGAATCGGCTTATACTTTGAATAACCTGCTGCCGATAATCGGTCGGGATTAATCCGCTTTTTTTCAATCAAATAACGCACCACATTAGTAGCTCGGGAAGTAGATAATTCCCAGTTAGATGGATAACGAGAATTATCAATCGGCCAATTATCAGTATGGCCTTCTACTACTACTTCATTTTCTACTCCCTTAATAAATTCGCCAATTCTATCTAGAACACTATAAGCATCCCGTTTCAAAACAGCCTCTCCTAAATCAAATAAAACTTTGCCCGTGAAACGAATCGTTAACCCTTCTTCATCCATCGATAAGCTGATATTTTCTTCTAAATTTTTTTCTTCAATATATTCTGATACTTCTGCCTTAACATTATATAACCCACGCATACTCATCGAACCAGGTCCTTGTCCCATTAAACCTGACTCTATCAACTTAGCTTGACTGACTGTTTGTCCTCCGTCCAACACACCTAATCTACCTTTTAAACCTCTTACCAGCATATCAAACTTTCCAGCATCAACACTGGAGAAAGAATACAGTAACACAAAAAAAGCTAATAATAAAGTCACCATATCCGAATAAGTGGTCATCCAATTGCCGTTACTATCTCCATCACGGTTATTCCTTTTATTGCGCGGCATTCATCCCCACCGCCTCTCCCTCTTCTATTTCTTCTCGCGTATCGGAAGAGAGGAAAGCTTTTAATTTTTCTTCTACTATCCGCGGATTTTCACCAGCCTGAATAGATAAAATCCCTTCAATCATTACTTCCTTAACTAAAATTTCCTCCTCACTTTTCACCTTTAACTTTTCCGCCATCGGTACAAACATAAGATTACTAGACAATGTTCCATAAAAAGTAGTAATTAAAGCTGTCGCCATTCCGGGTCCTACTGAACTAGGATCATCTAATCTACCCAACATCGCAATTAATCCAATTAAAGTACCAATCATTCCAAAAGCAGGCGATAGCTCCCCAGCCTTATCATAAACCCCCCAAGTGATTGAATGTCGTTCTTCCATAAAATCAAGTTCTGTTTCTAAAATACTCCTAACCAACTCCGGATCAGTTCCGTCTACAACTAACTGAATCCCTTTGCGGAGAAACTCATCATCTAACTGCCGGGCTTCGTCTTCTAAAGCCAACAGACCTTCCCGTCTGGCCTTCTCAGCAAAACTAACCAGCGTCGATATAACTTCATTTGCCTCATTCTCCTGTTCAGAAAAAATAATCTTTAACGCAACTATTGCATCCCTCAGATGAGTAAATGAATAAGCTAAAATTATACCGCCCATTGTACCTCCCAGCACAATCAAAACACCAGTAGCACTAGCATAAGCTACTAGACTACCCTGTAGTGAAATGCCAAACAGTACTAAAGTAAATCCTACAAATAGTCCCACAATTGATGCAAAATCCATAGACTAACACCCCATTCTCATTCTGGCTGAAACTGAACTTTTCGTTTGTAGGTAATCACTTTTTCTATTACCTCATCAACCCCTTCTTTAACTACCAGTTTCCGTCCGTTAATCAACTTAATTACCGTATCCGGCGTCGACTCTATCGTCTGAATTAACTCGGCATTGACCACAAACTCAGAATCATTCAATCTAGTTACTTTTATAATTCTCGGTCACTCCCTTAGTTAATCGATAGTTGACAGTAGATATGGTTTCTATGGTTTTCATAGCCAGGGTTGGTTTTTACCCTGGCTATATACAATTGACAATTAAATTCAAACCCCCGATAGGTTCATAACTATAAAATTAAATTTGCTACTATAATATTTAGTTTATTACTATTATCCTGGGGACGACCTGGCCTGCCAGGTCGCTACATATTATTTTTGGATTTGATTTGTACTGTCAACTGTCAACTGTTAACTGTCAACTACTAACTTACCGCTTCAAATTAACCAGTTCATTTAAAATCTGATCCGAAGTAGAAATTGTCTTTGAATTTGCCTGAAAACCACGCTGCGTAGTAATCATTTCTGTAAACTGGCGGGACAAGTCAACATTGGACATTTCTAAAGTTCCCGCCTTTAAATTGCCAAAACCTCCACTATTAGGTGATCCAATCTTAGCTTGACCAGAGTTATTTGATTCTCTAAACATTGTATCGGCTTCTTCATTCAGACCGGCTGGATTATTAAAATTTGCCAGCGCCATCTGACCCACTGTTTGCCGCTTCCCATTGTCGTAGTGGCCAGTAATTACACCAGATTGACCAATAGAAAACTTTTTCAGCGAACCAGCTTGATACCCATCAACTGTATCTACATCAGCAGTCATATCTCCAGCAAACTGTGTTAAGTTAGAAAAATCAAGACTAATATCTGCATTGCTAGCACCACCGCTAGGAGTGAATTCTAAATCAGCTGATCCCCCAGAATCAACTTTACCATCTGCATTAAAGCTAATTGTATGGTCAGAACCTCCATTAAACGTAACGCTGCTCGCATCACTAACACTTACACTGCTGGTATCTATCTCCCAATTACCGCCTGCTTTCTGCATAGTCAAAGATACTGTGTGCTCTTTGCCTAACGAATCATAAACAGGCGTAGTTATTGTTCGCGCCTCACCTAAATCAAATTCAGCTCCTACTGCATCTCCACTATTCGCAGCTGAAAATAAGTCATTAGAGTTAATATCAGTTCCATCACCTGGCAAATTAATGGTTTCATCATCTGTTCCATCTCCATTTGTATCCAGAGTAACATTAGCCGTCGTTCCAGCACCAACTATTTCTCCATTATTATCTAATTCAATAGTTCCGCTATCACTCGCTCCTGAATTAGGTTCCTCAACAGTAAAGTCCCAAGTGAGCGATCCAGTTTTATTAAGTGACAAATCAGCTGTTCTATTTGAGCCAGTATGATCCTCAATTGCAATAGTACTTGAATTTAACTCTAAGCTATTAGTACTACTTAAGTTTCCTGCATATTTAACATTTTCCGTCGCATCTGCTTCCATATTCTGTTTAAGCGTTATATCTTCCAGTTCCGAATTGGTATCAATATCCCCCTTGCTGTCAGCCTGCCAGCCCTGAAGTCGGTAACCATTAGTTGAATTCACTAAATAACCATCGCGATCAAAAGTCAGCGATCCAGCCCGTGTATACAAATTAGATCCACCGCCGTTAAGAACAAAGAATCCATTCCCTTGAATAGCCAAATCAGTATTTTTTCCTGTCGACTTTAAATTCCCCTGACCCATGTCTTTATCAATACTACCTAAGGTAGTTCCTAATCCAATCTGCTGCGGATTAGTTCCGCCCCGCTCATCCTGGGGGGCCGAAGCTCCCTGAATTGTCTGACTCAACATTGTCTTAAACGTAGCTCGACTGTTTTTATAGCCCGTTGTATTTACATTAGAAATGTTGTTGCCGACAATATCCATTTTATTCATGTGCGCCTTTAAACCGGAAACACCAGCGTACATTGATCGTAACATGACATAACCTCCTTAGTGATAATTGACAATTTATAATTTACAATTGACAATTAAAAACTTTAAAATCTGAATTCTATAAGGCTTTATTTTGCTTTTGACTTTGATTTTAATTGTAAATTGTCAATTTTCCATTATCAATTGAAGTTCTGGCCGCTTCTTTCGATCCACGGCCGGTGACCTCCCAGTCTGGGTCCAGTCACTTCATCATAATTGCACTGTCAATATTCGTTACTACATCTTCCTGCATACTATCCTTTGTCATCGCCGTAATTACAGTCTTATTCTGGACGCTGACAATATACGCATTGTCATCCATTAATACTAGGGATTCCTTTGCTCCCTTTTCTTTACCCTTCGCCACAGCTTTCTGTAATTTATCCATCTCTTGTTGGTCAAACTTAATTCCTCTCGTACTTAATTTTTCCTGCGCGTGTTTAGATACTTTTATATCTCCTGTCTGCAGCTTATCCTGCAGTAATTCTTTAAATTTGTTTTTGCTCTGCTGCTTTTTCTTCTGTATATCCTGAGAATACTGTTTAGCTGCTGCTTCAAGGGACTGATTTCGATTAATTTCCGTCATTTAGATCACTCCCCGGATAATACCTCCTGAATATTTCCTACTGCATATTCTTTGCCGTTAACCTGTACTGTAGGGGAATCACTCATATTTATTTTTTCTATCGTACCAGTAATAGTATCGCCACTTTCACTATCGAGCACTTTCACTTTCTTACCTACTAAACTGCCGGCCTGCGTTAACTTTTGATAGCCGATGAACTTTTCCATTGTAGAATTAAGACTCTGCATCTGCTGAAGAGAATTAAACTGAGCCATCTGCGCCATAAATTCTTTGTTTTCCATCGGCTTCATCGGATTTTGGTTTTTAAGTTGACTGACCAGCAGACTCAAAAATTCCTCTTTTCCCATATCACGCTGTCCTACTGTAGTTTCTCCACCCGAACCACTTTCAGTTTCATTAGTATCAGATGTTCCACCGCTGCTGGAAGTATCAAACATCTGAGCAGTCTGAGAAGTCATAAATGACTGAATAGCTGAATTCAACTTCTATCCCTCCTTCTAAACCACGTAATCAACACTATCTTGGGCTGCAAGCCGTGGTTCTTGAGCCTCACCGCCTGTTTCTTCTACTTCTTCTATTTCAATATCTTCTAAGGTTACGTCTTCCTTCTTTTGCTGATGCTGCTGCTTGCCCTGCTGAAAAGCAAACTGCTGCCTGCTGTCGCCAAATTCTTGCCCGGCCAATCCCTGGCCTTCTTCATCCACAGTAACTTCAAATTGATCTATATGAATATTTTTTTCACCCAAAGCCTGTTTTAATTTAGCCAGATTGCCGTCAAGCATTTCCTTTACCTGGCCGCTTTCAGCTACTACCTTGGCACTTAAAGTACCATCTTCAACGCCGATTTTCATCTGCAATTTCCCCAGGGATTTCGGTTCTAACTGCAAAGTAACTTTCTTTCCTCGTTTAGCAGCAAAGAAATCCATTTTCTGGTCAACCTGCTGTAAAATATTTTGGAAACTTGTTTTTTTACTATTTGCTGTCTGAAAGCTATTCTGTAGCCCCTGAATATTTTTGAAATTAGAGGAATTAGTTGAGGTGAACATTTCTAGATTAGTACTTAAATTTTGGCTGATTTTAATTTTAGTCTGTGAATTTTCTTCTTGATTAGCAGCCGCTAAATTTAAAATATTCATTTTATTCAAATTCTCATTTTGCTGATTATCAAACAACTGCGACAGCTGGACACTCTTTTGGTCGCCGCTAGTCTGCTGTAGATTAACTACTGGATCTTTAGCTGACTGTTCGGCTACCCTATTAGCTGCTGTCTGTTCTACTTGCTGATTTGATTTATTTTGCTGCTGGTGAGTCATCCGGGCCAACTTCCCCTTCTCTACTGCTCTCTGCTCCAGCGCTTGTTTAGCTTTCAGCTGATCAACTAAGCTGCGGTCAACTTTAGTTTCGCCTAATTTTCCATTTAATTTCTCCAGCAGCTGCTTAACTTCACCATACTTATCTCCCAGCTTTAGCTTGCTATTATTTAACTGCTCCATCTGCTTGAGTATCTGCTTCAAATTATCCTGTAAAGATTTTAAATCAGCTAAATTTGATTGATTTTTAATTTTAGTTTTCTGATTAAGCAGGTCTAATAGCTTATCATCATTAATTTGCAAAGTTTTTCCCTGCTTATTATCTGTTGCTCCATTAAGTTCTTTAAACTGCTGCTGAAATTGTTCCAACAACTGAACTAGGGATTCAGCAGCTTCTCCCTCCGTTTCCAGCGATTCCAACTCATCCTGCAGCTGAGTTGATAATTTCTGCAGCCAATCCAACAGCTTCTTTATATCTTTTTCACTTATTTCCTCACCTTGCTCCAGCTTTTTCCGCAGTTTTTCCAGCTTTTGTTCATCTAATTCTGTCCCTTGCTCTACTTCGCCTTTTTTAGCCTTAATTTCCTGTTGGTTGCTTCTCTGAATCTGCTGATTTTGATGGCTGTTCTTTATCTGCTGCTGATTTGTTCTCTCCTGCTTATTAGCTTCTGTCTGCCGCAGCGCCTTCTGGTCTCGAGCTTGATTTATTCTATCCTGAAGCGTAGTTTGAAATTTGCTTTCCCCTGTAGATTGAGATTGTAAAGAACGGTTAGTATCTAACTGCTGTTGAGAATGAGACTGCAGCTGCTGCACTAAATTAACCAATTGTCCTCCTGCGTTCATTTCCTCACCCCCTCCCTAGCTGATTATAATTCCTAACTAATTCGATAACTGACTAGAAATTTGCGCCGCCTGTTCAGTTTCCATCTCGCTTAATATCTCCCCTACCACCTCCTCATCGATTTCTTTTAGAACATCTATAGCTAACTGCATATCTAACTGAGCTAATACTTCAGCTGCCTTTTCTTCATCCATGGAACTATAAACACCAGCTAACCGAGCTACCTTAGCCTGCTGGTCTTCTTGTTCTATCTGCACATTCTCTAAATCAGTCTGCAGCCGTTCAATAGTAGTCTGCTGCTCTGCAAGCTGATTTTTCCGCCTATCAAGCTGGCTTTCCAACTCCTGCTTTTCCTGCTCTAGCTCTTCTATTTGAGAATTAGCAGCAGCCAGTTCAGACCGCACCTGATCAAGCTTTTCTTTCGTCGCCAGGTACTTTTCTACGGCCGGAATTTGATTGGCCTGTTCTAATGCCTGCATTTGTAACTGCTGGAAAGTATATATTTGAAAATAGTCCAGAGCAAATAAAGCCCCAGTAGTTACTAAAATTAAAACTAAGAAAAACAGAAATAATTTTGCCTTCATGCCTACTCCTCCTAAGCTGCATCCCTTAACCCCTAATGATTAAAATTATTAATGGCAACTTCGTCATTCAGTTTCTGTTCCTGCCGCAAAAATTCCTCCCAATATTCTTCGTAACGCTGTTCTTTTAACTTCGATAGTGACTTCTTCTCTTTTAATTTTTCTAACAATTCCTGTTGACAGCTATCCACTTTTTCCCGCCAGTGCTGTAGTTGAAGCTGTAGTTCTTCAACCTGATCTTCAAGATAGGCAATATACTTTTTATATTTACGGAAAGTAACAGAATCCAATCCAGCTTTGCTCTCCGTCTTCAACTTAGTTATCCACTCTTGTTTTCTCTGCTGAACAGACTCTAATTTTTTCTGCACTTCTTGATATCTATTTTTTAATCTGATTAACTCTTTTTGTAAAGCTGTTTCTTCCTGTTCTTTTAAATCCAATATTGACTGCAGCTCAAAACTGAATTCCTTCATTATCTATCACTCTCCAGGGAAGATGCTAGTTAGCCAGTCTACTGTTTCTTGATAATCAGTTTTTTCTTTGACATCCTGCTGTAAAAAATCATTAACAGCATCTAGCTTTTCTAATGCATAATCCAATTCCGGATCACTGCCTGCTTCATAAGCTCCAATATTAACTAAATCTTTGGAATCCTCATAGGTAGCTAGTACTTCCAGTAATTCATTAGCTGCCTGTCGATGTTCTTCAGTTACAATCTTATCCATTACCCGGCTGACACTCTCTAAGACATCGATGGCCGGATAGTGATTTTGAGCTGCTAAATCCCGCGATAACACAATATGCCCATCAAGAATTCCCCGGACTGTATCAGCCACCGGCTCCGACATATCATCTCCTTCTACCAGCACAGAATAAAGGCCAGTAATCGTTCCTTCTGCACCTGCTCCTGACCGTTCCAACAGTTTAGGTAAAAAGGCAAACACCGAAGGAGTATACCCTCTAGTAGCCGGCGGTTCTCCAATCGCTAACCCTACTTCCCGCTGGGCTCTTGCTACCCGGGTTATTGAATCCATCATCAACATTACATCCTGCCCTTGATCCCGAAAATACTCAGCAATAGTAGTCGCTACCTGGGCTCCCTTCAGTCGAATCAAAGCCGGTTGATCAGAAGTAGCTACTACCAAAACCGAATTCTGCAGTCCCGCTTCTCCCAGACTTTCTTCAATAAATTCTCTTACTTCTCGCCCCCGTTCACCAATTAAACCAATTACATTCACATCAGCATCAGTATTACGGGCAACCATCCCTAATAAGGTACTCTTTCCTACTCCACTTCCCGAAAAAATTCCCAACCGCTGGCCTTTACCGCAAGTTAAAATTCCATCAATACTGCGGATACCCAAAGCTACTGGCTCTGTTATTCGCTGTCGAGCCAGTGGATCAGGCGAATCATTATCGATAGGATATTCAGCTGCACTTTCATCTAACTTTAAATCTGATACCGGATTGCCCAAACCATCTAACACTTCACCCAGTAGTTCATTACTTACTTTTATCTGTAGTGAGCGACCAGTAGGAAATACTTTGCAGCCGGGGCTTAGCCCCTTCATATCTCCTAGCGGCATCAATAAAACATTATTCTCCTTAAAACCCACTACTTCTGCTTTAATTACTTCCGAACCATGTTTCGGTTCGATTAAACAGATTTCTCCCATATGTACATTAGGCCCTTCTGATTCAATAGTTAAGCCTACCACGCGTTTTATCTTACCAAACTGACGGATAGGAGAAATTTTCTGCACTTTTGTCCTTAATTTATCTGCTGCCCAGAAACTACTCATCATGTTTCACTTCCAGTAATTTAGTTTCAATCTCCTCCAACTGCGAAGTAACTGTCGCATCAATACCACCGAAATCTGTTTCTACAATGCAGCCGCCAAGTTCAATACTGCGGTCCGGAACAAAATCTATCTCTCTAATCCCGCCATTAGTCGACAATAATTCCTGTTTTTGATTTTCTAACAGTTCTAAATCGTCAGGATTGATTCTGATTTTTACCTCACGTTCTCCCTCTATTGACTGCAGAGTAGTAGTCACTATTTCTTTTATTATTTGTCGGTCAAACTGTAATTCGCGCTGAGTAACCCTTTTAGCAATCTGAACTGTTAATTCAACTAGTTCCTCACTTAATTGGTTGAATTCTTGCTCTATATACTGCTCTAGTTGATCTGTTTTTTCTCTTAAATTAGTCAAAAAAGCAGCAAACTGATCTTCAATCTCCTGTTTTGCCTCAGCTCGTCCTTCCTGTTGGCCTGCTTTATAGCCTTCTTGTTCTGCCGCTTCCTTTAATTTTTCAATTTCTGCTTCTGCTTCCTGCTTAGCCTGCTGCTTAGCCTGCTGCTTAATCTGTTCTGCTTCTTGGCGCGCTGATTCTTTAATCTGTTCTGCTTTTTCGCGAGCTTGCTGTAAAATGGCTTCCTTCTCTGCTTCAATTTCGCTTCTTTTTCTTTCCTCTTCAGATTCCTGCTTTTCTAGCGCAGAACTGGTTTCTGTTGCTTCTCCCTGCGATAATTTACGCTTATCTCCGGATTTAACTTGCGGGGATTTGATTACATTACTCAATTATTTCATCTCCCTGTCCGCGTTCAACCACTATTTCACCCTCTTCTTCTAATCGCCTAATTTCATTTACGATCCTCTGCTGGGCTTCTTCTACATCACTAATGCGTACTGGACCCAAATATTCTATATTTTCCTGTAACATATTAGCAGCCCGGCTGGATTGATTGCTGTATATCTTGTCGGCAACTTCATCCCCAGCTCCTTTCAGAGCTAAAGCTAAGTCATCACTATCAATCCGGCGTAAAACAGCCTGAATATCACGATCAGTCAGTAAAGTAATATCTTCAAAGACAAACATCTGCTGTTTTATCTCTTCGGCTAATTCTGGATCATCGCTATCCAATTCATCAAGAATCTGTTTTTCTGTACCACGATCAGAAAGGTTTAAGATATCCACAATCGAATCAATACCGCCCGCCTGAGAATACTCATTAGTCATCAAAGAAGAAAGTTTTCTCTCTAACACTCTCTCTACCTCTTTGATTACTTCCGGAGAAGTACGCTCCATAACAGCTATCCGCTTAGCTACCTGAGTCTGCTTTTCCTCCGATAAACCAGATAAAATACTGGCCGACTGTTCAGGATCTAGATAAGCCAACACTAACGATATAGTCTGCGGATGCTCATTCTGAATGAAATTTAAAATTTGGTCAGGATCTGTCTTTCTTAACTCATCAAAAGGTCTCACCTGTAGAGAAGCAGTCAAGCGGTCAATAATATTGTTCGCCTGCGACTCACCTAAAGCTTCCTGCAGCACATCACGGGCATATTCCATACCCCCATGACTAATATAATCATAAGCTACACACATCTGGTGAAATTCATCCAGTACTTCATCTTTAACTTCGGAATTAACTTTATCTAAATTAGCTATTTCCAGAGTTAATTCTTCTATTTCATCTTCACTCAGATGTTTAAAAATCTGAGCTGAAGCATCTTTTCCTAAAGAAACAAGTAAAATAGCAGCTTTTTTTGCACCTGTTAATTCTTCCTGCACCATAAGTTATCCCTCACTCTTCCATCCAACTTTTAATTAATTCAGCTAATTCTTCAGGTTGGTCAGTAGCTAAATCCTGTAACTGCCTGATTAACTGCTGGCGTTCCTTCTTTTCTTCACTAAGTTCTTCGCCCACAGCAAATTCTTCTTCAGCTTCTTCTACTACATAATCAATTTCTTGTCCAGCTTCTAACTCTTCTTCCTCTTCTCCGGCTCGACTGCGGAAGAACAAGACAGCAAGTAAAAGAATTAGTCCAGCAATGGCTGCTGCTATCAGCCATAACAACTGCTGTTCCTTCGCCTGCTCAGCAGCTAAAGCCTGATCAGCCTCCTGCTGCAAATCATCATTAAAAGTCATCCCCACCACACTGATTTCATCACCGCGATCCGGCTGATAGCCAACTGCAGCTGATACAGCCTGGCGGATTGATTCCTGTCGTTCCTGAGATAACTCCCCATTGCTATTGACCATTACCGAAACTGAAAGCCGCTCTAAAGTTCCCGGGGCCTTTTCAAATTCTTCCACCTGTTTATTAATTTCATAATTAACAGTTTCTTCACTTTTCTCACTGCTGGTTTCCCGCTGAGTCTCAGATTTATACTGCGGAATATTGGAAGTAGTTCCCGGTACCCCTTCCGGCGTTGTATTCGTCCCTTCCTGGCTTTCTTCTTTTGTCTGCTTACTGCGTACAATTCCTTGGTCATCAACTACTGGCTCATATTCTTCACTCTTTACATTTCGTTTATCAAAATTAAGTTCAGTATTAACATTTACCACAAAGTCATTCATGCCTACCACTTTAGTTAACATTGCATTTAAATCTTTTTTTATTTCTGATTCAAACTTCTTCTTTAACTCTAAATGATCACTAACTTCTATTTTCTCATCTTTTTCTTCTAACTTAGCCGACAGTAAATTGCTTTGCGAGTCCACAATTGTTACCCGGTCAGTAGTTAATCCATTAACACTGCTTGCTACCAGGTTCGCAATGGAGCGAATTTCTCCTTTAGATAGCTGTTCATATTCTTTAAGCTTTACTAGTACAGAAGCTTTAGCCGGCTTTTCCTTATCTTGATAAATACTGTCTTGAGAAGGAGTAATCTGCACTTTAGCATAACTAACCTTATTCATCTGCCGTACAGTTCGGGATAATTCACCACCTAAGGCACGATAAAAATTCACTTTCTGCTCAAAATCAGTACTCCCTAGCTGATTACGGTCAAATATTTCAAACCCAGTTACTCCTCCCGAAGGTAACCCTTGACTGGCTAAATCCAATCTAAGCTGATGAACTTTCTTGTTAGGTACCAAAATAGTAGATCCATTTTCCTTTAATTTATAGTTGATATTCTGTTCCTTTAGTTGGTTGGTAATTTCTCCTGCATCTTTAGCCGATAAATTATTGAATAAAACAGAATATTCGGCTTTGCTGGCCCAACCGGCAAGTACGAGTAATCCAATAACAGTAATTATTACAGATGATATAATGATAATTTTAACCTTTTTATCAAGGCCTGTCCATAACTCCTGCAGTTGATTCCTTAATTCAGCAAAATTTTCAACCATATTTACACCCCAATCCTAACCCACCCTTCATCATACTTGCATCCTCATAATCTCCTTGTAGGAACTAACAACTTTACTCTGAATTTCAGTTGCTAAATTCAACGAAGTTTCGGCTTTTCTATTAGCAATCATTACTTGATGAATACTATCTGTTTTCCCCAACGCTAAATCACGACTTGCTTTCCCAGCTTGCTGCTGAAAATTATTAACCTGCTGAAGAGAATTTTGTAAGAGCTGCGAAAAAGATTTCCCTTTAGCTGACTGGTCATTCTGCAATTGATTCTGTTTCTGGCCAACAGATACATGATAGTTACTAATATTATCAATTTCCACCTTTTAATCGCCTCCTAATTAACCCAATTTCAAGGCGCTTTGAGCCATTGATTTAGCCGACTCTAAAGCAGTAACATTAGCTTCATAAGATCTAGTAGCAGAAATCATATCAGTCATCTCAGAAGTAATATTAATATTAGGCATTTTTACATATCCCGCTTCATTAGCATCGGGGTGGTGGGGTTTATACGCTAATTTAGGTGGTTTATCACTCTCCTTAATTTCAGTAACTTCTACACCGTCGCCAGCCTGTTCATTTTTATTCATTGCCCCCATTTCTCCGTTTAATTTAGCTGCAAACACAGGCATTTTCCGACGGTAAGGGCCCCCATCTTCGGTTCGAGTAGTATTTACATTCGCAATATTACTGGAAATAGTGTTCATCCGCAATCTCTGTGCCGTTAACCCCGAAGCGCTGACATTAATTCCGGTAAACAAGCTCATGCTTATGATTGACCTCCCTTCTTAATCGCAATATCAAGACGTTGAAAGTGATCGCCTAACTGTTTACTAACTGCTTGATATTCAAGAGTATTCCGAGCCAAATGAGCCATTTCAGCATCTATACTGACATTATTTTCATCATTGCGCATTTCAGTGTCTTCTTCTGTATGTAGCTGAGGCTTAACGGTAGACGGCTTCTGGCTGGTTGAAGAAATATGCTTTTTATTTGTAACTGCCAAATTTTCTCTTCCTTCTAAAGCATTAGCCAATTCATCGCGGAAAGAAACAGACTTTCTTTTATAACCAGGCGTATCAACATTAGAAATATTATTAGCGATAGTCTGGTGCCTTTTGTTTAATCCATCTAATGTGGTCTGTAAAGCCCCAAAACTATCAGCAGCAAAAATACTCATCCGCTTAACCTCCTTTTCTAATCTAATTCTAAATAAAATAATATGGTTGTTCACTTTTAGTCTTCGACATTTCCACTTTGTATTCCTGCAAAAAATTCTAGTTTTATAAAATCGTAGAGAATTACCACACTTAACAGTCGAATAGACTATTATTCTGTATAATTTCATCACGCAAAATAAAATTACCAAAAATATATTTACAAATATTATCTATTGCTTTAATATTTTATCAAATATAGTGACTTTAATCAACCAATTATCCTTTAAATTATTATAAAATCACTATTTAACCATAATAACAATTTTTTAGTCAAATTACAACAAATTATTTTCAGGAAACAAACAAAAAATCGCCTGTTGGCGACTTAGCTTGAGACTAAAATTAAGATGAAATCAACCATAACTTCTGAAAAATATAAGTTTATAAAAAAACAAAAAAAGCGCGGGAGCCTTTCCCACGCTTAAATTTACTCTACATTTTCTAATTCC
>CAYFUT010000001.1:6261-15215 GCA_964346395.1 uncultured Halobacteroidaceae bacterium | reverse complement strand
AAAAAAGCGCGGGAGCCTTTCCCACGCTTAAATTTACTCTACATTTTCTAATTCCTCAAGTAAATAGTCATTCAATATTTTAATATGAGTTCCTTTCATTCCCAGAGATTTAGATTCAATTACTCCGGCGCTTTCAAACTTTCGTAAGGCATTAACAATTACTGATCTAGTAATGCCCACTCGATCAGCAATTTTACTAGCCACAAGTGAACCTTCCTTACCTTCTAGTTCAGATAATATATGCTCTACTGCTTCTAATTCAGAATAAGATAAGGTATCAATTGCTACCTGCACCGCTGCCCTTTTTCGGGCTTCTTCTTCTCGGTCCTCACTCTGCAGCCGTAGAATTTTCATCGCTACCACTGTAGCTCCATATTCAGCTAATAACAGATCTCCCGCAGCAAATTTTTCATCAAAGCGAGCTATAATTAATGTTCCCAGTCGTTTCCCCCCACCGTTAATGGGGACAATAGTAGTTAGCTTGTTTTTAAATAAACAGTCTTCATCCTCTTTGAATACACAAGAACCACCTTGTTGTTCATAATTAGATTGAGTCTGATAAATACTTAATAACCACTCACTATAATCAGCAGGAAATTTACCTTGATCAATCACCTGTTCTAACATAATATTACATTCAAATGCATCAATTAAATCATAACCTAAAATTTTTCCCTTTTGATCCACTAAATACACATTGGCTTCTATAGAATCACTTAGTACTTGTGCCATTTCATCAAAATCAACCGGACGACCAGCTGACTGTTGGACTAACCGATTTATCTTTCGCGTTTTCGTAAGTAGTTCTTCCATTAACTGTTCCTCCTTAGTTTTTAACCTGCAAATAATTATAAAATGTATTTGCTCAAATCTTCGTCTGCTACTACATCATCTAACTTATCCTTTACATACGACCGATCAATTGTAATTTTAGCTGTCTCCTTTTCAGGAGCAGCAAAGGATAAATCTTCCAGAAGCTTTTCGACGATGGTATGTAGCCGACGAGCACCGATATTTTCTGTCCTTTCATTTACTTCAAACGCAATCTCTGCTATTTCATCAACGGCTTCCTCAGTAAACTCAACCTCCAAATCCTCTGTAGCTAATAAAGCTTCATACTGCTTCGTTAAAGCATTCTGCGGTTCTGTTAAAATTTCCCTGAAATTTTCCTTTGATAAACTATTCAATTCTACTCGAATGGGAAATCTACCCTGTAGTTCAGGAATTAAATCATTAGGATTGGAAACATGGAAAGCTCCGGCAGCAATAAATAAAATATGGTCTGTTTTTACCGACCCATATTTAGTCATAATTGTAGAACCTTCTACTATTGGTAAGATATCGCGCTGAACTCCTTCGCGGGAAACATCAGGATTAGAGCCAGCCTCCTGGCCAGCAATCTTATCAATTTCATCCAGAAAAACAATTCCTGACTCTTCTACGCGTTCAATAGCTTCTCTACTCACCTCATCCATATCAATTAACTTCTTAGCTTCTTCTTCCTTCAATATTTCCCGCGCCTTATCAATCGGCACTTTCTTTGTTTTCTTCTGGTTAGGCAGCATATCCCCTAATACATCCTGAAAATTAACCCCCATTTCTTCTACTCCTGACCCGGAAAAAATCTCCACCATTTGCGAATTATCCTGCTCTACTTCAATTTCAATTACTCTATCCTCTAATTCTCCCGCTTTTAACTTCTCACGCAACTTTTCCCGGCGCCGCTGTAACCGATCATCCTGCTCAGTTTCTCTACTACTTTCTTCTTCAATTCCAAATAACCCTTCAAAAGGATTGTTACTCTTGGACTGAGAAGTAGGTAATAAAGCATCTAAGATTCTTTCTTCAGCTAATTTAACAGCTTTAGATTCCACTTCTTTCATTCGTTCAGTCTTAATCATTCTAATTGCTGTCTGTACTAAATCTCTTACAATCGACTTTACATCTCGCCCCATATACCCTACTTCTGTAAATTTAGTAACTTCTACTTTAGTAAATGGTGCTTTAGCTAATTTAGCTAAGCGGCGCGCAATTTCTGTCTTTCCTACTCCTGTCGGTCCAATCATCAAAATGTTTTTAGGAATTACCTCTTCCCGCAGTTCCTCAGTTAACTGTTTTCGGCGGTATCTATTGCGTAAAGCAATAGATACTGATTTTTTAGCCTCATCCTGACCAACAATATATTTGTCCAAACTATTTACAATTTCTCGCGGAGTTAACTCTTTCATTGCCTATAATCCCCCTTGCCTATATTTCTTCTACCGTTATTTGGTCATTAGTATAAATACAAATATCAGATGCAATTTCCAGTGATTTAGTAGCTATTTCAGCAGCTGATAGATCAGACACATCCACTAAAGCCTGGGCAGCAGCTTGAGCATAAGAACCTCCTGATCCAATTGCTGTTATCCCCTCATCGGGTTCAATAACATCGCCAGTTCCTGATACTACCAATAAAGAATCTTCATCAGCCACAATCAATAAAGCCTCTAATTTTCTCAGCATCTTATCAGTACGCCATTCTTTAGCCAGCTCTACTGCTGCCCGCTTCAAGTTGCCGTGGAATTCCTCCAGCTTACCTTCAAACTTTTCAAATAAAGTAAAAGCATCAGCAGCACTACCGGCAAATCCAGCCAACACTTCTTCCTCATGAATCCGGCGGATTTTTTTAGCTCCATGCTTCATAACGGTATGTTCCATCGTCACCTGTCCGTCACCAGCTAATGCTACTTCTCCATCTTTCTGAACCGCTATTACCGTAGTTGCCTCCATCATTATTAATTCCTCCCAACTTAACTAAAAATTAAATTTATTTTCCCCAAAAACTAAATTATCTTCTGGCTTACTTTGTCTGCTAAAATCAGTTTACTAAAACTTCAAGTATATGTAAACAAGCCAAAAATCCTACCTAAGTGGATTTTTTAACCATTAGTTTGAATGCTTACTAGCACCAACAATTAACTGCATTTCAGCCGTTTTTATATTGTCCTAGAGTTTAAGCTGCAAAAAATAAAAGAAGGTCGCTAACAATTAATGAATAGTTTCCTTGCGGGCAGCATCAGCAATTTTAAACTCTGGAATTTTAGTTGCAATCACTGATAGCCTAAAATCATCATCTATTGTTCCCTTCAGAAGCTTCCAAAACTCTAAAGTATCTAGCACTTCAGTTCTCGCCCGCAACGACTTTGCAATCACTTTCTCTAGCTCTTCTCTCGTAATTAAATTTAAAGCACTTAATTTAATAATAATCCCCTGCACATATAAATTAAACTTGAACTTTTCCCGCAAATTAAAAACTCGATTACCGATCTCTTCCTGCCTGTTAGCAGCTAAATCATTAATCGACTCCGCTTCAAATTCTTCTTCTACCTGAGAAGAAGAAAAAATAAATTCAAAAGCTTGATTAATATCAGTTAAATTATATCCTTTCTCCTGCAAAGAATTAATTAATTTTTTTTCATTATTTATAACTTCATCTTTATGGAGTAGCTCCTTTATTAATTGACTTATTATTTCAAATACATCAGTATTCATTGGTCTATAATACTCCTTTCTAATTATTTACTTAAACAATTTTAAATTTTCTCCCCGGAAGTCGATTAACCAACCCCTGAACTTCTAAATTTAATAAAATAGAATTCAACTGGTTAGGGCCAACTTCCAGTTCCGCTAATAAGCTTTCAAACTGCTGCGGCTGGGAAGAAAGCAGACTGTAGACCTGTTCAGCTTCTTCCGATAGAGAAATTTCAGCTTCAGATTTATTTTGCGACCGGAAATTAAGCTGCTGGTGTTCCCTTTCACTACATACCATAGTTAATTCCTCTATAATATCTTCTACACTCTCTACTAACTTAGCTCCTGTTTTTAATAAATCATTAGTTCCTTTACTCTGGCGTCTGGTAATATCTCCCGGAACAGCAAATACTTCTCGCCCCTGGTCTAGAGCATAATTAGCCGTAATTAAAGAACCGCTTTTTTGGGCTGCTTCAACCACTACTACCCCCCGGGCCAACCCGCTAATAATCCGATTGCGGGCTGGAAAATTCTGCCGACGCGGCTCTTCCCCCAACGGAAAAGGAGTTAAAACTGCTCCCTGCCGACTAATTTTAGCCGCTAACTGTTCGTGCTCAGGGGGATAAATAGTATCCAGCCCAGAACCTAAAATAGCATAAGTAAGTCCCGATTCCAAAGCTCCCCGGTGGCCGGCACTATCTATTCCCCGGGCCAACCCACTAACTACCGGCAGCCCTTTCGCTGCTAACTCTCGAGCTAAATTACGAGCTGCCTTACGGCCATAGGAAGTACATTTGCGCGAGCCTACCACCGCTATACAGGGGCTCTGCATCTCTGATAAATCTCCCCGATAATATAATATCGGCGGCGGATCATAAATCTCCTTTAATAATTTAGGATAACATTTATCACTTAAGGTTACAACCTTAACATTAAATTTGCTCAACTGCTGTAATTGATGTTTAAAATCAAATTCTTCCCGCGAAGCAATGATCTTCTGACTTATCTGCTCACCAATCCCCTCCACACTTTTTAACTGTTCTTTATCTGCCTGCCAAATACCTTTTGCCTCTTTAAAATAATCGAGTAATTTTTTTACTCTTCTGGCACCTAAACCGGAAACTTGATCCAGCCAGAGCCAATATGCTTTATCCTTCATCTCTCTCCCCTTTCTACATTTCTAGATAAAAATTGAATTTCCTCGTACTCTTAATATTAACTTATCAATGGATATTATTAGTTTGGCTAGCAAATTATTTAGATATCAGTTTTATTTTCAAACCACAAAATTACATTTCTAAATCATGTAGTCCAATAAAATAAATTAATTGGCATAATATACATTAAGTTAACGCGTATGATTTCTAAACATAAGCTATATTCAACAAATGGTAGTGACCTGAAAACTCAGGTCACTACCATCTCTAAAAAGGAGGATAAACCATGCAACAAAAATTTAAAGAAGCACTCGACTATGTACTGGAGTTGGAAGGGGAATTCAGCAATCACCCCGATGACAGCGGGGGGAAAACCAAATACGGAATCACCGAAGAGTTGGCCCGCGCTGCTGGATACGAAGGTAAAATGAAGGAATTAACCAAACAACAGGCAGCAGAAATCTACCGCGAATACTATTGGCTAAATTATAACTATGACCAGTTGGCCCCTAAAGCAATTGCTATTGAAGTTTTTGAACAGGCAGTCAATTGCGGGCCAACAACGGCTAACCGCCACCTCCAGCAGAGTTATAACCTAATTGTTCCCCCTACAGAAGCAATTGCTACCGACGGAGTAGTTGGCCCTAGTACTTTACAGGCGGTCAATAACTGTCAATACCCGCAGGCTCTACTAAAACTACTAAATATCTTTCAAGGCCGGTATTATATTGAGCTAGTTAAACAGAATCAAACTTATAAAAAATTTATTCGAGGCTGGCTCAAAAGAGTAACCTTGTCTCCTACAGCTGCCAATCAGTCTCCCGCACCTGCAGAAGATAAATAGCCAGATATCTGTCAATTACTGCTCCCTTTAATTTAAGTTGGCCCTCAGTAGTGTTTTTAAACTGAAAATCTTTTTCCCCAGGGGCAATAGCCGCATCCTGTCCGGACTGAATATAATCAACCGGTTTACTGTGGGAGTGGCGCTCTAAAATTTTAAGGCCTGCTTTTTTTACCGCTGCATGTAGGGTAGAACTAACCTGACAAATTCCGCCCCCCACTGCCGGTTCTAACTGACCATTGATAATCACCGGCGCCGGCTGATAACCTTCAACCCGGGTCGGCTTCCCAATTAAATCATTAAAGGAAAATTGTTCACCCGACTGGAGATAGCGATTATTCAGTTTCTCCACTGCCAGTTCAATGTTAGTTCGGCGAGGGGGTTGGTTATTAGTCAAATAAGTAGTAAAATGACCACTGATTTCTCCCTCTTCTCCCGTAGCCAGCTTTAATTTTACTTCTTCAGCCAAATGTTTTTCCTTAATCAACGGAGGCTCCGGTTTATAAACCGGCCTTATTTCTGCCCCCGACTTCGCCTGTAAGGTGGTAACTAAAGTTTTAGTCACATCTATTTTCTGGCCGGGAGTTCCCGCATTAATTTCACCTTGAAATCGAAAAGCAGGCTGCGGCTCAGTCTTTAATTTAACTGCTAATTGGCTAATCTGTTTCATTAACTCCACCTGATTTAATTTCCCCACTTTTCTGCCAGCTAGAGTTACCTCCCGGCTCACCTGCGGTAAAGCATACTTCAGTTCCTCAGTTTCTTTTTTTCCTGTCGGAAGACCCAGCATTCCCGCGTAAACCAAAGTAACCAGTGAAATTAACAAACCGTAAATCTTCCACCACGCCATCTCTATACCTCCATTATCACTGTATTTATCCGTTAAAGTAGTATATCCCAACACCAGGTAAGAATATAATAATTAATTGAAAAGAGGTGAAACTATGTTAACTAATCACCAGTCAGAAGGTTATTATTTGCTGGCTAACTTAATCAAAGTTCTCAAACCAAAACAAATCATAAATTTTCGCAATCTACCCATCACTAAGATTGTTCAACACTCCCAAAAAGTAACCCCCCATTCTCTCTTTATCGCTATTCCCGGCTTCTCTACTGACGGTCACCAGTACATTACCACCGCTGTCCAGCAGGGAGCGGCAGCAATAATAGGTGAACAATCCTCACCGCAAGTCAAAAATACGCCCTATATTCAGGTGCCAAATAGCCGCCGCGCTTTAGCTAAACTAGCAGCTGAATTTTACAATTATCCCAGCGATAAACTAAAATTAATCGGAGTTACTGGTTCTACCGGAAAAACCACCACTACTAAGATGATTAATCAGTTACTAAAGCAGGCTACTCCCAATACCGGACTCATCGGCTCACTGCATACCAAAATCAAAACCGACACTTATCCTCAGCCCCAGGACTGTACTACTCCGCAACCGTTAGAACTTAACAAACGGCTGTCTGCAATGGAACAAGCAGGAGTAGAATATGTCAGCCTGGAAGTATCTTCACATGCTCTTAAGTTAGAGAGAGTAACTGAACTAGACTTTGACCTCGGTATTTTTACTAATTTATCGCCTGATCACCTAAATTTTCACAAAACATTAACTGATTATTACCAGAGTAAAGCCCAGTTATTTACTAGTTTAGAACCGCCGGCAGTTGCTATTCTCAATCACGATGACCCTTATGCTCAGCAGTTAACTAACCAAATTTCTGTCCCCTACTTAACCTATGGACTCAGTGAAGAAGCTGATCTAAAGGCTACTAACCTGCAGATTAATAAACAAGAAACTAAATTTCAGGTTGTCTTTAACAATCAACTTCAATCTTTAACTGGTAAACAAATTCCGCTGACTACTATTCCCCTTAACCTCTCTGTTCTAGGTAAGCATAACATTTATAATGCCCTGGCTGCTTTCACAGCCGGTTTAATGCTTGACCTCACATTAAACCAGATACAGCAGGGTTTAGAGGAATTCTCAGGAGTTAAGCGGAGATTAGAAGTTATTTATGATCAGGAATTTACCATCATCGACGATTTTGCCCACAATCCCGCCAGTTTAAAAGCTAATTTCAACACTCTACAGAAATTTGATTATAATAATTTAATTATCGTTCATTTTTTAAAAGGCAAGCGAGGAGTAGCAGCCAACCGCCGCAATGCTAAACTAATAGCCAACTGGCAGCAGACCCTGAAAATAACTAAGTTAATTACAACTGCTGCTGACAACCGAGTTAAACCTAAAAACAAGGTTCTCCCCGCTGAAACAGCAGCTTTTAAAGAAACTATTGCCCAGCACGGGCTAACAGTGGAGCACTATCAAGAACTGCTGCCGGCCTTACAGCACGCTTTACAAGTCGTCAACCCCCAGGATTTACTGCTACTAGTAGGCGGACCCGGTCTGAATCAAGCCCACCAATTAATTACCGACCACCTACTTTAATCCTCCAGCCGCTCTCTATACTCTTCATAATCAGGCGCTTCCTCCGGTTCTACTTCCGGAGCAAACACTGCATTCAGGCTAACCCGTCCTTTAATCCACGTTTCCTCCTGGGGAATCAACTTATAATTTTTGGTGAATTTAAATTCTCGATCATTGTATTTAACACTCCGATAACTGCCTTCTAACCGAATAATATGGGGGACTCGTTTTTGCCCTGTCAATTCCTCTAAATATTCTAACACCGGGCAGGGATCATAAATATAAGGATCTTCTCCACTGCCCAACTTAAATTCCAGTTTGCCAAAACAGTATTTAGCAAATTTATCCCGATCAGCCAGCGGCTGATAACTTCGATTAGGAATGACTTCGGAATCAAAAAAAGTAGCCTCTCTTGTCTTCAGCGGCTCAACCAAAATATAAACTACCCCTTCAGTGTCTAACTCTCCAGTATTATAAACTTCTAACCGCAGCTGGTCTTGATCATTGATTTCTATCTTAACGTCAATTTGCGGCTTGTTCTGCCGTTCCTGAAACTTGATCTGCCAGGAGGAGACTAGAATAAATCCCAAATAGCCGACTACCATGCAGAAGTTAATCCCCATTTCTGCTACCCATTTGCCGTTAGCCTGGATAAAGGAAATAAGTTGGTTCATGGCTTACCTCTTTCTAACAGTAATTTGCTTCTAAATTCCATTTGCGGTACAATGTTAATATACTTTGCACTTCTCTAATATATTTTTTGAGATAATACCTTATTTCATACTACTAAGGGGGAGATAAATTTGTTTAAGCGCTGGTTAATTTGTGCAATTGTGAGCTTGAGTTTATTAGTTACTGGCTGCGCCAGTGATTTTACTGGTAGTCAGGGGCCAACTATTAAGAATATAAATGTTCCTTCCGCGGTTCCGACTGATACATATCATGTTCTCTCGGCTACTACTAATTCGACGGAAACTGAGATTGAATTTGATTCTGATGGTGGCGATA
>CAYFUT010000001.1:0-6161 GCA_964346395.1 uncultured Halobacteroidaceae bacterium | reverse complement strand
TTGAATACACTGATGAAGATAAGGAACCCTGGTCGCTAGAAGAATAATATCTAATTGTAAATCAAGTAATTAAAACCAATATTCACCATTTTCACCTCTTGTTAATATTCTGTTACCAGGAGGTGAATTAATATGAACCTTAATCCAAGGGAAATAAGAAACATCTATAATCAACTGCAGCAATTGGGGAGGGAAGCTAGCCGGCCGATAGAAGAAGGAGCCCTAGAACATTTAATCGAAAATATCTACCTTTCAATTGCTGACCAACTGCACAATGCAGCCTACTACCGCGCAGTAGCAGAAATTGCTCCCGACCAATTTTCTGCCGATATTCTCATGGAGTTTGCCCAGGATGAACGCGAGCACGCCTACCAATTTCAGCAGGCTTACGAAAAATTAACCGGAAAAGATTATACGCCGCCTAGCAAAGAATATGAATTTAATCTAGAAGAAGAAGATTACGAAGCAGCCCTAGAAAAAATAATCCTAGAGGCAAGCAGTGACCATAAAGAATATAAAGATTTTTATCTAATGACTAATCATCAATATCTGCGGGATATCTTTTTCAATGCCCTGATTGATAAATCCTACCAGTCTATTCGGGCCTTCTATCTGCTCTATATGGCCGGTATGGGTATGATGTAAACTAGAAAAAGCCGCCTGATAGTAGCTTAGATTAAGATTAAGTCAACCATAAAGTCAAATTTCTGATAAACCTCTTCAAGCTTAACCCACTTGCTAACATCTCAAGCTAAAAAGACATTTCCAACTATAAATACAAAAAATATAATTTCTTAACCAAAAAAAGCCCCCGTTCGGGGGCTTTTTATCTAGATATCATAAGCGTTAACTTAAACCAAATTGTAGTAATTTAAAGTGAGCATTAACAATATAAAGTATAAGTTTGAAGTTTAAACCCGAAGGTGAGGCTGAGCAACCCATACAACCAATAGTTATAATGGTTTGCTCAAACTCAACCTCAACCTAAAACTCAAGCTCAGCCTCAATCTAATTATTACCCCAAGTAGAATCTCTAATTATTAATTCATAGTCTAAATATACATCCTGAGACGTCAACTCTTCTCCCTGACTCAACTTAATTATCATTTCGGCAGCTGTTTTCCCCAGTTCATAAATCGGCTGTCCGATAGTAGTCAAATTAGGAAATACATAGCGTGAAAGTTCAATATTATCAAAACCTACCAGACCTATATCATCAGGTACGGCAAAACCAGCTTCTTTAATCGCTTGCATAGCCCCCACTGCCAGTTCATCACTGGCTGCAAACACTACTTCCGGCTGCTGAGAATTAGCTACAATTTCCTGCCCCGCTTGATATCCTTCTTCCAAAACAAAATTAGTCTCTACTACCCAGTCTTGATTAAAAACTAAGTTATTGTCCTTTAATGCCTGCCGGTAGGCTTCAAACCTTAGTTTCCCGGCAGTTATATCATTAAGCGGCCCGCTGATAAATCCAATTTGGCGGTAATTAGCTTCTTTAATCAAATAATCCATCATCTCATAAACTGCCTGGTAGTTATCAATATTCACCGTGGGAAATTTATTTTCTTCTTCCCGACAGACAACTACTGTCGGTACTTCTGATTCCTCTAAGGCTGCTTCCCGCAGATTACCTATATTTTCTCCCATATAAATAATTCCGTCTGCTCTCCTATCCTGAAGGGCTTTTACACATTCTAACTCCCGTTTTAAGTCAGCATCTGTTTCTAACAGAACTACATTATAGCCGTGCGAATTGGCTAAATTTTCTACTCCTTTCATAATCTCAGCAAAAAAGGAGTTAGCAATATCCGGAATAATCAGCCCAATTAACTTGGTCTCATTACTACGCAGTCCCCGGGCATTTAAATTGGGGGTATAACCCAACTGTTCAATAGTAGCCTTTACTTTTTGCCTAGTTTTAGGCGCCACATTCTGATTATTATTTAGAACCCGGGACACGGTAGCCTCCGAAACTCCCGCTGACTCAGCTACATCCTTAATAGTTAAACTGGTTTTTTCTTGGTCAGATTTACCAGGCGAATAGTCTAACTTTTCTATTACCTGCTCTACTTTTTCCTGCGTTTTAGGACTTACATTATTGCTCTCATTTAAAACCCGGGAAACAGTAGCAGTAGAGACCTCTGCCTCCTCTGCAACATCTTTAATGGTAGCCATCATTTCACCTTCTTTACCCTGATTTTCAATTGTATTTTAATTATATCATTTATCAGGGAAAAACTAAAACAGATGAATCTCTCCTCCCCAATCACAAAGAAAAAACTTTCCTTGAGAGATATTCAATAGAAAATTCAATTCTTAACAGGAAAAAAATTATTAATCCAGAAGCAATGTAGAGGTACTTACTGAATTTAATTTCTAAAAAGGTGGTTCAACCATGAATTCAACTCCATTAACTAAATACTTACTTTTAGGTCTAGGAATTGCTGCCGTTTCCTCAGCAGCTATTTTAATTAGATTAACTACCGCTCCGGCTCCAGTAATTGCCTTTTACCGGCTGGGATTTGCTGCTCTACTACTACTTCCGGCAGCTTTGCATAATAAACAACAGTTGAAAAAAGCCTGGAATCCTGATTACTTGCTGCCGCTGATCGGCGGTTCACTATTCTTAGCCGCCCATTTTTTACTCTGGATTGCTTCTTTAGACCATACTACCGTAGCTAGTTCAGTTGTCTTTGTCGCTACACAACCGATCTTCGTTACTCTCGGCAGCTATTTTATCTTCAAAGAACAAATATCTCCTAAATTAATTTTAGGCATCGGATTAGCAATTAGCGGCAGTATTGTAATTGGAATTAGTGATCTCAAATTAGCCGGCAACTTTCTCTACGGTGATCTGCTGGCTCTCGGAGGGGCGGTTATGATTGCCGGTTATGTTTTAATTGCTGGTAGGCTGCGGCAGAAATTAGCTTTATTTCCTTATGTATTCCTCGTTTATCTATTTACTGCCTGTTTTCTATTATTCTTTGTGCTTTTGACCAACTATTCACTAGTTGGCTATCAAACCGCTGATTATCTTATCTTTCTTGCTCTGGCAGTTGGCCCTAATATTATCGGCCATACAACCATCAATTGGTCACTAAAATATATAAGCCCTCCCGTAGTAGCTGCTTCTATTCTGGGAGAACCAATCGGATCTACCGTTCTGGCCTTCTTAATTTTGGGAGAAGTTCCTCCGCTCGCAACCTTAGCCGGCGGTGCCGTTATTCTCACCGGTATCTATTTTGCAGCCCAAAGTGATTATGAAAACCAAATTTCCCAGTAAATTATTTATAAATTTAATTGAAAACTGTCGAATCTAATAATATAATTGGAAGTAATAACTAATAGTAAGGAGGAGAAAAATGGATTTAGAACACTTGATTTCTCAATTGACCGCTAAACTTTCTTCCAGTCAATTTTTACTGGATATTTCTTTATCATTAGTAAAAATCATACTAGTAATTTTGATTGGGAAATATTTACTAAAAGCTTTATACTTTCTCATTGAACGGCTATTCAAAGAACGAGCTGAAGACGACGTCCATACTAATCAGCGGAATATTACTCTTCAGGCGGTAGCTAAAAGCGGTCTTCGGTATTTAATCTACTTCATTACCGGAACTATTATTTTAGAACTGATCGGCGTACCCACTACTTCTGTCCTGGCTGGAGCTGGAGTCCTCGGCTTGGCAATTGGTTTTGGAGCCCAAAGTTTAGTTACTGATGTCATTACTGGTTTCTTTATTTTATTTGAAAGTCAATTTGCAGTCGGAGATTATATCCAAACTTCTAATGTAGAAGGGATAGTAGAAGAAATCGGACTGCGGATCACAAAAATAAAAAACTTCGACGGCGATCTTCATATCATACCCAACGGAAGTATCACCCAAGTTACTAATTTATCAGCCAACAGCCGGCGCGCTTTAGTCGACGCTGCAATTGATTATGACCAGAACATTAAGGAAGCTATTTCTGTTCTTGAAGACCTCTGTGCTGAATTAAAAGAAGAATACTCAGATATTTTGACAGAAGGTCCACAAGTACTAGGCGTCCAAGAATTAGCAGGTTCCAGTGTCAACATCAGGATTATTGCTATGGTAGAAGCCATGGAAACCTGGAAGATAAACCGAATTATTAGACAGCGAATTAAGGAACGCTTCGATGAAGAAGGAATCGATATTCCATATGACCACCTGGCAATCATAAAAAAGTCGCCTAACGGCAACTCAGTTTGAGATTAAGGTTGAAATTGAATCAACCATAAAGTCAAATTCGACAACAGTTATCTACAACCCCTAAAAAGTATAATTTGCTAAACGATAAAAACCCCTGGGAAGCCCCCAAAGGTTTTTTGTTGTTTCCTTTAAAATGATGGGCAGTCCTTTAAAAACTCCTCAAAGCTTTCTTTATCCGCAAAAATCTCTATACAGGCCTCTACTACCTCGGGGTCATAAAGCTGCCCTTGATTCTTTTTAATTTCATCCAGAGCAGCTTCAAGTCCTAAAGCCGGTCGATAAGGTCGGTGCGAGTTCATCGCCTCTACTACATCAGCCACCGTAATAATTCTGGCTTCCAATAAGATTTCTTCTCCTGTTAATCCCTCCGGATATCCAGAACCATCTATTTTTTCGTGGTGCTGCTTAACTATTTTGGCTACCGGCCACTTAAAATCAAGTTCTTTTAAAATTTCACAGCCCACCTGAGGATGTTCCTTAATCATCTTAAACTCAAGCTCAGTTAACGAAGACGGTTTAGTTAAAATCCCAATCGGATTTTTTATTTTTCCTAAATCATGCACTAGAGCAGCTAATTTTAATCCTTTTTTTCGAAAATTGGAGATCCCTAATTCATCTGCAATAGCAACTGCTAATTTAGCTACTCTTTCCTGATGGCCGGAAGTATAGGCATCCATTGCTCTTACTGTATCTCCTAAAGTATCAATCGTTTTTTCCACTATCAAATTAAGCTTTTCAATTGTTGCTTCCAGACCAACTTCTAAATTTTTTAAATAAGTAATATCAGTCAGTGAATAAATAACTTCCTCCCGACCAGGCACTGCTGCTTCAGCTACCAGTATATTTTTTGTTCCGCCCGTTTTTGTCTCTAATTTAAATTCATATTTAGGGGGCACCTCTTCCTTCCCAGCAAGCTTTGCCTGATGATAATCAATCATTTGTTCTAAATCTTCTCTATTAGCTACTAATTTAGTCCAAGATTCTCCTTTTATTTCCGCTTTGCTGTAGCCGGTAATTTCAGTAAACCGCTTATTAACCAGAGTAATCTTTCCCTTTTCAGTAACTAAAACAGTCCCCGCCCCCGTGTTTTCAAATAGAATCTGGTATCTCTGCTTTTGCTTCTGTAGTTGGCGGTGTAATTTTCGCTGCGAAGTTACATCGCGAAAATTAATTACTACTTCCCTACTTCCAGTTTTGGTTTCTACAGGAACAGCAGTTCCGGCAATAAAAATTTCCGTCCCCTCTTTGGTAGGCAGAACTGTTTTTTTAGGTAATTGTTGTTGGTTCCCAGTAGTTAATACCTTCTGTATCAGCGATAGTTCCGACTTTCCAGTTTCCTCAGCTTTAATGGGAAAAACTTCAGCTATCTCCAACTCTAATGCTTCCTCTCCCCAGCCGGTTATCCTCTTAGCTGCTTTATTTATCTGCTTCACTCGCTTAGATTCATCAACTACCAGCAGAGCATCAGCTGCCTTATTAAACAGTTTCCGGTATTTATTTTTCTGCTGCGCAGCCTCTTTTTGCGGCTTAACAGTCAACTGCAGCAAATTCTGGTTACCAATTAGAATAGGTTCCACAACAACTATTACTTTTGCGGTACCTCCATCTGCTAACTGATGAGTAGTACTGAACTGTTTCTTCTCTGTAACTGCTAATTTGTCTGTAAGTAACTTATCCGGCGAAAAATTACTATCTAAATCGATAATTTTTTTGTTCTTTAATTCTTTTATTGAATAGCCATACAAAGAAGAAGCCGCTTGATTAACGCCACTAATTTCCCCAGTATCTGGAGTCACAAATAATACAATTGCTCTATCTACCACATTACCGCCCTCCCTACTTTCTAGCAGGACTACTCGTGAACCTCTACCCCCAAATCACAAATAAGATTTGGAGGTGGCTGCTCACTGCTTCACATATACT